>NZ_JAOTGC010000004.1:0-162205 GCF_044427445.1 Streptococcus sp. 2020WUSS084
AGAGTAGAACAATTTCTAGTTTCTCAGAGACAGACTTTGGACTTCTTTTGGACATAATAAAACTCCCTTTATAGTTTCTAGTGAAAATTTTTGTTTTTTCACTGTCCACTATAAGGGGAGTATATCAGTTGGTTAGGGTGTGCATTTTCAATGTTCTTTCTTACCCAATCTGACTGCCGTTTGGCACTGATGGGTCTACTGTTAAGAGTGTTAAATTATCACCATGTTCGGCTGAGAGGATCATGCCCTGGCTGAGCAAGCCCATCATCTTACGTGGCTTGAGGTTGGCAACGATTTGGACTTTCTTACCGACCAACTCCTGCTCATTTGGATAGTATTTGGCGATACCTGACAGGATTTGGCGGTCCTGACCGTCACCTGCGTCCAGACGGAACTTGAGCAACTTGTCAGAGCCCTCCACCTTGGCTACTTCTTTGACTTCGGCCACGCGGATTTCCACCTTGTCGAAGTCCTCGAACTTGATTGCAGCTTTCTCATTTTTGAGTTCAACGTCAGCCGGGTTCCACTCTTTTTCTTCCTCTTGGAAAATCGCAGAGCTACTACCCATTTGGGCTTGGATATAGGCGATTTCCTCTTCCATATCGAGTCGTGGGAAGATAGGCGTGCCTTTTGCGACCACTGTCAAACCAGCTGGAAGACCTGCAAAGTCAAGGTTTTCAAGGTCAAATGCAGTACCCAAACCAAGCTGTTCCATAATGGCATTAGACGTAGTCATCATAAATGGTTGAATGAGGTGCGCCACCACACGAAGACCTGCTGTCAAATGAGCCATAACCGCTGCCAACTTGTCGCGGTCAGCTTCTTCTTTTGCCAAGACCCACGGAGCTGTTTCATCGATGTACTTATTGGTACGGGAGATGATATTCCAAACAGCTTCCAAGGCGCGTGGGTAGTCAACAGCTTCCATATACTTGTGGTAGCTTGCCAAGTTGTCCGCTACTACTGCCGCCAAGTCTGCATCAAAATCAGTCACGTCAGCAACAAAGGTTGGCACCTGACCACCGAAATACTTGTTAATCATAGCAACCGTACGGTTGAGCAAGTTTCCAAGGTCATTAGCCAATTCATAGTTAATACGACCAACATAGTCTTCTGGTGTAAAGGTTCCGTCAGAGCCAACTGGCAGGCTACGCATGAGGTAGTAACGGAGCGGATCCAAGCCGAAACGCTCGACCAACATTTCTGGGTAGACCACATTACCCTTAGACTTGGACATCTTGCCGTCTTTCATGACAAACCAGCCGTGAGCAACCAAGCGATCTGGCAACTTCATATCCAACATCATGAGCATGATTGGCCAGTAAATGGAGTGGAAGCGAAGAATGTCCTTACCAACCATGTGGTAAACTGTGCCATTCCAGAACTTGTCATAGTTGGCTGTTTCTTCCTGACCATAACCCAAGGCAGTTGCGTAGTTGAGTAGGGCATCAATCCATACGTAAACAACGTGTTTAGGATTGGACGGAACAGGTACTCCCCAAGTAAATGATGTACGGGATACTGCTAAATCTTCCAAGCCTGGCTCGATGAAGTTTTTCATGATTTCATTGAGGCGGCCGTCTGGCTGGATAAAGTCTGGATGAGCATTGAAAAACTCGACCAATTTATCCTGATACTTGCTGAGGCGGAGGAAATAGGATTCTTCTGATACCCAGGCAACCTCGTGACCGCTCGGAGCGATACCACCTGTTACCTTGCCGTTTTCATCTCGGAAGACCTCTTCTAATTGGCTCTCGGTGAAAAATTCCTCGTCCGATACGGAGTACCAACCAGAATACTCTCCCAAGTAAATATCGTCCTGTGCCAGCAATTTTTCAAAAACAGCCGCCACCACTTCCTCGTGGTAATCATCAGTCGTGCGGATGAACTTGTCGTAAGAGATGTCTAGCAAGCTCCAGAGCTCCTTGACGCCAACCGCCATACCGTCAACGTAGGCTTGCGGTGTCAAACCAGCCTCTTTTGCCTTCTCCTCAATCTTCTGCCCGTGCTCATCAAGCCCTGTTAGATAGTAGACTTCATGCCCCATAAGGCGTTTGTAACGAGCCAAGACATCGCAGGCAATGGTCGTATAAGCTGAACCGATATGAAGTTTTCCAGACGGATAATAAATCGGTGTGGTGATATAAAACGGTGTTTTTGTCATGCTTTTTTCCTTTCAAATTCAGAGCAAATGAAACCCTGTTATTGACAACATCCTATTTTATCATATTTTCAGCTAAATCACAAAATGGTTCTAACTACAATTCTTCCTCTATCTATGCTATACTATGATACAACTCAAACAGAAAGAGGTCATCTATGTTTACAAAGAAAAATATTCTTACTCATCTCTTTTTCCTCATTATAGCAGTCGGACTAAAACGGTACGGTGTCACAGCACCTGACTTGACATGGAATATGTTCTTGGCATTGGTAGCACTTGATTTTGCAATCCTTACCAATCATACAAAGTACCATATCCTCAAAGTGATAGCAGGTCTCCTCTGGCTCTTTTTCTACCCCAATACTTTTTACATGGTGACAGACATCGTCCATATGCACTTTGCCAACACAGTACTATGGCAACGAGAAAGCATGATTCTATTTATGCTTTATGTCCCAAGTATTTTCTTTGGGGTCATGGCTGGCGTTGAAAGTGTACGACTTATTTTCTCTGCTTTTTCTATCAAATCCTACTGGCTAAAACTGTTTATGATTAGTGGTCTTTCCCTACTATCCAGCTTTGCCATTCATATCGGACGATATGCAAGACTGAATTCATGGGACATCTTTACCAGACCAACTGTCGTTATTGATGAAATGCTTGCTGTTATTTCGTGGGATGCCCTCCCCTTTATCCTCGGCTTCACCTTTATCCAAATTATGGTTCTTGTCTTTTCAATAAATGAATAAGATTTTTATCTCATAGCCATTATCTTCAAGCATCTTCCCACACTCAAGGACTATCGTTCCTTTTGGGAAGATTTTTCAAGGACATAAACAAACTTTTTTGATAAATTTATATCTTCTCCGTTTCTCTCCATTACATTTTTATCCAAAGTGTATGAGGCAAAAATCGTTAACCTATTGTAAGCAAAATTTCTTAAATTTCCTTTATATAAAATATTCAGAATTTACTGTAAATTTTACATAAAATCATAGATATTGATTTTAAATTCTTAAAAATAATGGTATAATTGAGGAATCTATAAATGAAAGAGGGAGATCTATTGTTTACACCAATCAGCGAAAAAATTGACATCAATCAAGTCCGAGAGCACTCTAAACTTTCTCCTGAAACACTTGCTAAAAAACAAGCTCGTGACCGTGAACTTGAAGCCATCTTAAAAGGAGAAGATGATCGTCTTCTCCTAGTGATTGGACCATGTTCATCTGACAATGAAGAGGCTGTCTTAGATTATGCTCACCGCTTGGCCAAGCTCCAAGAAGAAGTCAAAGATAAAATTTTCATGGTCATGCGCGTCTATACTGCCAAGCCACGTACCAATGGTGATGGTTATAAAGGACTCATACACCAACCAGATACAGATGCTGCACCAAGCCTCATCAACGGAATCAAAGCAGTTCGTAACCTCCACTATCGTGTCATTACGGAAACAGGTTTAACTACTGCTGACGAGATGCTCTATCCTGAAAACCTGCCTTTGGTTGATGACTTGGTTTCCTACATCGCTATCGGAGCTCGTTCGGTTGAAAATCAGCAGCACCGCTTTGTAGCGTCAGGCATCGATGTTCCAACAGGCTTGAAAAATCCAACATCTGGTAACCTCAAAGTCATGTTCAACGGTCTTTTTGCTGCTCAGAAGAAGCAATCCTTCCTCTTCAACAATACTGAAGTTGAAACATCTGGCAATCCACTTGCTCACGTTATTCTTCGTGGCGCAGTCAATGAAAATGGTAAATACCTACCAAACTATTACTATGACAATCTTCTAGAAACCATTGAGCTCTATGACCAATTTGGCTTGAAAAATCCATTTATTATTATCGATACCAACCATGACAATTCTGGGAAAAATTATTTGGAACAAATCCGTATCGTCCGTCAAACCTTAATCAACCGTGACTGGAACGAATCCATTCGTAACTACGTTCGCGGATTTATGATTGAATCCTACATTGAAGACGGTCGCCAAGACAATCCAGATGTCTATGGAAAATCCATCACAGACCCTTGCTTAGGCTGGAAAAAAACACAAGAACTCATCCGAGAAATTTACAACAGATAGGAAGATATTATGGGAATTCACAAACGTAGCACCAGTTTAGACATCGATAAAGTAAAGGAACTTTCCAAGTTAGAAGGAGAATTTCTAGCTGCAAAAAATCAGCGCGATGAAGAACTGAAAAGAATTATCCGAGGCGAAGATGACCGTCTACTCTTGGTTATCGGCCCTTGCTCATCAGATAATGAAGAGGCCGTTCTAGAGTATGCACGTCGTCTCTCTAAGCTTCAAGAGGAAGTCAAAGATAAAATCTTCATGGTCATGCGGGTTTACACAGCTAAACCACGTACCAATGGGGAAGGCTATAAAGGACTGGTTCATCAGCCAGATACTTCTAAATTACCAGACCTCATTAACGGAATTGCAGCCGTTCGTAATTTGCATTACCGTGTCATTACTGAGACCGGACTCACAACTGCTGATGAAATGCTCTACTCTGCCAACTACCCTCTTGTGGAAGACTTGGTGTCCTACCATGCTATCGGAGCACGTTCGGTTGAAGACCAAGAACACAGATTTGTTGCATCAGGTGTCGATATGCCAACTGGTATGAAAAACCCAACTTCTGGTAATTTGACCGTTATGTTCAATGGTATCTACGCCGCACAAAACAAACAGAACTTTATTTACCGCGACGCAGAAGTTGATACAGATGGCAACCCTCTAGCTCATGCTATCCTTCGTGGTGCCAATACTGAAAAGGGCGGTTATGAACCAAACTACTACTATGATATTCTCTTGAAAACCATCAAACAGTATGAACAATTTGGTCTTAAAAATCCATTTATCGTAATTGATACCAACCACGACAATTCTGGTAAAAATTACCTGGAACAAATCCGTATCGTCCGTCAGACCCTCATCAACCGTGATTGGAATGAAGCCATTCGCAAATATGTCCGTGGTTTCATGATTGAATCCTACTTGGAAGACGGCCGTCAAGATAGCCCTGAGGTATTCGGCAAATCCATTACCGATCCTTGCTTGGGTTGGGAAAAAACGGAAGCTCTAATTCGTGAAATCCATCAAACTGTCTAATTCTTTCCTTAATTTTTTATAGGATAAATAATTTGGAGGTAAGCTATGAACATTGATGGTTACACTCGTCTTGCTGCCGTTGTTGCAAAGCCAATCAAACACTCCATTTCCCCCTTCATTCATAATCTGGCTTTTAAGGAAACAGGTGTAAACGGTGTCTATGTCGCTTTGGAAATTCCAGAAGAGGATTTGGCTGCTACTCTTGAAAATATCAAACGCTACGATATGTTTGGCATCAATCTTTCCATGCCCTATAAACAAGCTGTCATTCCTTATCTAGATGATTTAACAGCCTCTGCACGCCTGATTGGCACTGTCAATACTGTCATTCATCAGAACGGCTTACTAATCGGTCATAATACCGATGGCATTGGATTCTTCAAAAGTTTAGAAAAACTAAGAGGATTCCAAGTACGCAACAAGCGACTGACCATTCTAGGTGGTGGTGGTGCTTCTACTGCTATCATAGCTCAGGCTGCATTGGATGGTGCAAAGGAAATTACCATTTTCTGCCGTCAACAAAGCTTGGAAAGAACACAGGCGAGTCTTACACCTATTGCTCAAGCAACTGGAGTTCCCATGAAGGTTCTAGCGCTTGAAGATAGCCAATTACTACAGGAACATATTACCAACTCCGACTTACTAGTCAACGGAACCAGTGTAGGCATGGATGGGTATTCTCAACCTGTTCCTTCTACCATTCGCTTTCCTGAAAATCTTTTGGTTGCAGATGTGATCTATCAACCATTCGAAACACCTTTAATGAAGCATGCCCAGTCACAAGGCAACCCAACTATCAATGGTTTGGGCATGCTCCTCTTTCAAGCAGCTGAAGCCTTCCAAGCCTGGACTGGTAAGGAAATGCCGACTGACTTGATTTGGGCCCAATTAGTCCAGAAATACGACATCAAATAGAGAGGAAATCTGATGAAACTGACCGTCAATCTTCCCAACACTCCCTACGACATCCTTATCCAAAGAGGAAGTTTATCACAGACAGGTACATGGGTCAAAGAACTTTGGAAACCTCAGAAAATCGCCATTATTACAGATGACCACGTTGGCTCACTCTACCGTGAAACAGTTCAGTCAAGCTTAGAACAAGCTGGTTTTGAAACCATTGTCTTTGAATTTCCAGAAGGTGAAGCCTCAAAAAATCTTGATACCGTCAATCAGGCCTACGAATTTCTCGTAAAAAATGGTATGACACGAAGTGATGGAATCATTGCTCTCGGCGGGGGAGTCGTTGGTGATTTGGCAGGTTTTGTCGCTTCTACCTATATGCGTGGTATCCATTTCCTACAAATCCCAACCAGCCTAACTGCCCAAGTTGATTCTTCTATCGGGGGAAAAACTGGCGTGAACACCCCATTTGCCAAAAATATGGTGGGGACCTTCTGCCAACCAGACGGCGTTCTCATCGACCCTGATACCCTAAAAACACTCGGCAAACGAGAATTGATTGAAGGAATGGGCGAGGTTGTCAAATATGGCTTAATAGATGATGTGGATCTCTGGGAAACCCTAGACCAATTAGACGGCTCTGTCGAGAGCATTCTGGAGCATGCTGACTATATCGTCTACCACTCCTGTGAAGTCAAACGCAAGATTGTTGTCGAAGATGAATTAGACAACGGTGTCAGACTCTACCTCAACTTCGGTCACACGATTGGACATGCTATTGAAGCGACCGCTGGCTACGGCCAGGTCATGCACGGTGAAGCTGTTGCTATCGGTATGGTACAAATCTCACGCGCAGCTGAGAAAAAAGGACTGATGCCAGCTGGTATGACAGAAAAGATTATCGCCATGTGTGAAAAATTCGGCTTGCCGACTACACACCAACCTTGGAATGAAGATGAATTATACGCCGCCCTAACTCACGATAAAAAAGCACGTGGCAAGACCATCAAACTCGTCATCGTCCCTCAATTGGGACAGGCTGCCATCCATCAAATTCCAATGGAAGAAATGCTAGAATTTCTACAAGTATAGTCTCTTAGTTTACTTTTAGTACTCGCTCCAACTATCTGGTAGATAGTTGGAGGTTGGAAATAGAGCGAACAAGGTTCGCATCAACCGTCGCAGGCATAACTCAATGCTTTCTTGTTTCTAGGTGACCAGCTGATGTACTTCGCTTTTTTGTTTTCAGGCTCAGGTACGAATAGTCCACTGGACTATTCGTATCCCCCAGATTGCTTGCACAGTTAATGGACTGTGCAAGGTGGGAGATAAAAGAGCGGAGTAAGTCGCTTTTGCAAAATCAGGCAAGGCGAGTTCAAACAATCCAGTAGAGTGTTTGAATTTGGAAAGTTTCCTCTTACGTCGAAGTAATAAAAGTCAACTAAATGGCGATATAAGAAAAATGACTACTGACTTGCATGAAATCAGTAGTCTTATTTTTTTATAAAATCATCTCATCGTCAGTTAGCTTTTCACCACTGTTTTTGTAGAAAAGGTCCATCAAGTTTTGAACGGTCAAGTTCTTCTTCTCTTCTCCTTCTACATCAACAACAATCTGACCACGGTGCAACATGACCAAACGATTACCATATTCAATGGCGTTTTCCATATTATGCGTAATCATCAGAGCTGTCAACTGGTGACTCTCGACAATCTTCTTAGTCAATTCCATGACCATATCGCTAGTTTTGGGATCAAGGGCTGCAGTGTGTTCGTCCAAGAGCAGAACTTTTGGTTTGACAAGCGAAGCCATCATCAATGTCAAGGCCTGACGTTGACCACCTGAAAGAAATTGCGTATCCACTTTCATACGCTCTTCCAAGCCCAAACCAAGTTCTTTTAAAGCTTCTTTGAAGATTGCACGTTCGCTGTCTTTCACACCCCAACCAAGACCACGTGACAATCCACGACGATAGGCAATAGCCATGTTTTCTTCAATGGTCAAGCGGGAAGCTGTTCCCATCTTAGGATCTTGGAAGACACGGCTGATGTCCTTAGAACGTTTGGCAGCTGAGACATGCTTAATGGATTTACCTTCAAGCAAAATATCGCCCGAATCAACCGTCAAGGCACCTGCAAGTGAGTTCATGAAAGTTGATTTACCAGCACCATTACCACCGATAATGGAGATAAAATCACCCTCTTTTACATCTAAGTTCAACCCACGAAGGACATGGTTCTCATTAACTGTTCCAGCTTCGAAGGTTTTATGAATATTTTGAATTGATAAAATTGTAGACATGACTTCCTCCTAAGCATTTCCATTCAATTTTGGACGACGAATATTCAATTTCTTCTGCAATTCTGGCACATAGAGAACGGTTGCCAGAAGGATAGCTGAGAAGAGTTTAACAAGGTCTGCATCCATACCTGGAATTTCCAAAATCGCTAAGATAATCAAACGGTAAACAACTGCACCGAGAACAACCGATAGGAGTCTCCAACCCAGGCGTAAGTTACGCAAGATAACTTCTGCAATAATGACAGATGCTAGACCGATAACAATGGTACCAGTACCTGAATTGAGATCTGCATAGCCATTATTCTGAGTAAGAAGAGCACCACAAAGGGCAATTAGACCATTCGACAACATATAGCCGTAGATTTTCATATTGTCTACATTGATACCATTGGCCTCACTCATTGGAATGTTATCCCCTGTTGAACGAATAGCTAGACCAATTTGTGTATTGAGCAAGAGCGTCAATAGGCCTACAACTGCTAGTACAAAGACCAGACCAATGACCAAAACAGCATTTGTTTTTGTCAAACCGAAATCCTGCAATTGGGTCACCAGTGTTTCTTGTTTGAGCAGGGCTACGTTGGCTTTGCCTAAGATTTTCAAGTTGATAGAGTAGAGACCTGTCAAGGTTACAATACCGGTCAAAAGGGCTGGAATTTTTAGTTTTGTATGAAGTAAACCAGAAATCAAGCCTGCACCCATACCAGCTACCATAGCCATAAAGGTTGCCAGTAAGGGATTCACTCCGTTCACAATCCCTGTCGCACAAACAGCAGCTCCAAGCGGATAAGACCCCTCAGCTGTCATATCAGCAATATCTAAAATACGAAACGTCAAGTAAACACCAATCGCCATAACTGACCAAAGCAAGCCTTGCGAGATACTTGATAAAATAATATCCACGATTTTCTCCTTTTTCTAAATTCGTAGTCAATACTAGGTTCTATCTTACCGATCTTATTCAGATACAGCAAGCTTAGAAGTATCGATACCTAATTTCTTAGCCATTTCTTCATTAACGTGAAGACTGACAGTCTCCGGGTATTCTACCGCTGTTTCTGACACATTGGCTCCTTCGATAATCTTAATAGCCATTTTTGCAGTTTGACGACCTAAAGCTTCATAGCTGGTACCGTAAGTCAAAAGACCTCCTTCATCCACCATGTCCGTTGAACCACCGATTACTGGAACCTTATGCTCCACAGATAATTCACCGATCATGGTCATGGTTGAAGCGACAGTATTGTCTGTTGGAATAAAGAGAGCATCTACATCCTTCATCAAACTTGTTGTCGCATCTTGCACTTCATTAGTCGAAGTGATTCCTTTTACCACTACCTTATAACCTGCTTTTTCTAGCAATTCCTTAGCTTGCTCTACCTGGACTTCTGAATTACGTTCGCTAGTAGTGTACAAAATACCAACTGTCTTAGCATCAGGAACAGCTTGTCCTAGCAACTCAACCTGTTTGTCAATTGGAGCTTGATCAGAAGTACCTGTCAAAAGTCCACCTGGTTTTTCAATGGATTCTACCAAGTCAGCTGACAAGGGATCTGTAACCGCAGTAAAGACAATCGGCGTTTCAGTAGACACAGTCGCTAAACTCTGGGCAGACGGCGTAGCGATTGCCAAGACAATATCATTTCCATCGATTAATTGTTCTGAAATGGTTTGAAGGTTAGCTTGATCGCCTTGGGCATTTTGATAATCCAAAACCAATTTTTCACCCTCTTTATAGCCATTTGCTTCTAATTCCGCCACAAAACCTTCACGGGCAGCTGTCAATGATTCATGCTCCATATATTGGAGAACTCCAACTTTGACCACATCTGAGGAAGCTTGTTCTGATGATGAGGAACAAGCTGCAAGTGTTAGCAAACCCATACTTGCTACTGAAATAGTTGCCAATTTTTTTACTAGCTTATAATACATAAACGTTTCTTCTCCTAAATATTTTACTCTTCTAATGCTTTTATATTTGCTGCATCAATACCAACAGCTTTAGCCATTTCTTCATTGACGGTAATAGCCGCTGTATTTGGTTTTGCAACTGCTAAGTCAGCTGGCTTTTCACCCTTCAAAATCTTCACGGCCAATTCACCAGCTTGAACACCGATAGCATGGTAGTCGACACCGTAGGTAAATAGAGCTGCGTCAATAACTGCCGCGTCACTTCCCATAGCTGGAACTTTTGCTTCTTTTAAAATATCACCGATTGTTGAAGCTGTAGAGGCAACTGTGTTATCAGTTGGAAGATAGATAGCATCGACTTTTCCTGCAAGTGAAGTAATAGCTTGCTGAACATCGTTTGTAGTCGTAACTGTTGTCACTTCTACCTTTACACCTTTTGCTTCGAGTGCTTTTTTAGCCTGCTCAGCTTGAACTTCTGAGTTTACCTCGCTAGAATTGTAGAAAATACCGACAGTCTTCGCAGTTGGTACAACTTTGAGCAACATCTCGATTTGACCTTCCACATCAGTTGCATCAGTCGATCCCGTCATGGTCCCACCTGGTTTTTCCAATGATTCAACCAAACCTGCTTCAACTGGATCTGTGACAGCTGTGAATACACTTGATGTTTCACTATCTGCATTAAGCATGGCTTGGGCTGCCGGTGTTGCGATGGCAAAGTTAAGATCATTTTTTCCTGCCAATTTCTCAACCATTGTCTGTAAGTTTGCTTGATCACCTTGGGCATTTTGCAAATCAATCGTCAGATTTTCACCTTCCTTGTAGCCTGCTTCTTCGAGTGCCTCTACAAAGCCTTCACGAGCTGAGGTCAATGCTTCATGTTCAGCATATTGAATAATACCAACATTGACCGAACTTGAATCTGACGAATTGGAACTGCATGCAACAAGCGTTACTGCTGACAAAAGTGCCACTGAACTAAGTATAATTTTTTTAAATCCCATGATTATTCTCCTTTTATAAATATAATTGCAAACAAGAAAGGACCGCTTAGACTACACTCTAAACGGTCCTTATATTTCATCTGTATAGGAAAACAGAATGAATTATCCGTGCCATCTAGATGTATCATCTATGGGCACATGTCAAAATAGCTACAGCCACATAGATACAAACTTTACGTTCCCGTGTTTGCATCCATGTTTACCATGTCTACAAACACTATCTAAAATAGCCGTAGAAATAAGTATGATTAGCTGAATGATTTTGACACATTTGTAACATCTCTGTTTCCCTTTCTCAATTATTTGTAACTATCATAACTGTTTTCAAATTATTTGTCAATAGGAAATTGCGTAAATTTTCAGATTTTTCAAATTTTTTCGAACTTTTCTAAAAATAAACCCCTATATTATTAGCTATAAAACGATCTGTCAACAGCCGCAGCTATAACACAATGCTTTCTTGTTTCTGGGATTGCTTGCAGAGTAAATGGACTGTTAAGGCGGGAGATATAAGAGCGGAGTGCAACATCAAGTCAACAACGACTGATTTTGATTTTCGAAGGGTATAAATGACTATATTTGATGTCACAAAAAAGTCTGAACCTAAGCCCAGACCCTACTAAAACAATTATTTTACTTCAACTTTTTCAGTCCAAGGACATGCTGTAGTTGCTAGAACCTCGTTGAGTTCTTCAACGTTGCGGCGACCTTGATCTGCCAACCAAGCTTTGGCTGCTTCTTCACCCTCGCTTGCAAAGATGGCTACTGCATCCTTCCAAGTCGCCCGACCACAAAGGACACCATTAAAGCTTGAACCTGCTTCTTTGGCAAAGACAAGTGTTTCTTGGAAGAGTTTAGCAGACACACCTGCACTCAAATAGATGAATGGCAAGTGGGTACTGTCTGTTTGTTCCTTGAAGAAGGCCTTGGCTTCCTCAACTGTGTAGACTGGCTCTTCATCCGTGTAACCTTCTACAAAGTTCATATTGACAGGCACTTCAACCTTGAGCACGTCGGCATTATAACGTGACTTGCTAAATTCACGCATAGCGCCATTGACCTTGTGTGGTTTGAGGGCTGCGTATTCACGAGAAGTCACATCCATATCGCTGGCATCGTAAGTCAAGATTTCGACAAAGTAAGGAATATCTTCTGCGATACACTCACTACCAATACGTTCTACCCAGGCATGCTTAATGTCGTTGATTTCTGGCTTGTCATCTACATCATAGTAAAGCAAGATTTTTACGGCATCTGCACCCAATTCCTTGATGCGTTTGGCTGACCAGTTTGGCAAAAGGTCTGGCAAACGACCTGGTGTGGACGCATCGTAACCTGTTTTTTCATAACCAGCAATGAAGCCACAATCTGCATGACGCAATTCTGAAGCTGGAACACCATACTCAGCATCCAAGAGGATAGAGCTTGCATAAGGGGTCAAATCACTTGAGATGACTTTCTTGAAGTCAATCAAAATGTCATCTCCAAATTCGCCACCACCTGCTGCAGCAGCAAGCAAGCGTTTCAAAGCCCCCCGTTGGTCAATCGCCAAGGCAGCAATCACCTGATTGCTGTTTGACAAGCGGGTCATGTGATTGAATTTAGCCTGAGAAAGTTGTAATTTTGTCATTAGTTTCCTCCTAAGGAATTTTATTAACCAAATCGTTTCACGCCATCTAGATAGGTCGCTTGTAAGCGTCCTGCATCATCTACGACGATAAAGTCTGCAGCTCGACCTTCTGCAATCCGACCGCAAATATGGTCAATATTGACAGAGCGAGCTGGTGCCAGAGAAGCCATACGAAGGGCATCAGGTAGGGACACCAAGCCCCATTTCACAACATTCTGCACTGCTTCGATCAATTCTAAGATGGAACCTGCCAAACTACCACTTTCTTTTAAACGAGCAGTTCCATCTTTTACAACAACTTCAAATTCACCGAGGCGGGACTCCCCTTCCCCCATACCGCCAGCTCGCATACAGTCCGTAATCAAAACAGTTTCCTCTGCTCCACGTGCTTTGACCACGATTTCTGCCGCAGCTGGATGAACATGGTGTCCATCACAAATCATTTCCGCATAGACATTTTTTAAATTCAAAGCAGCCCCGACCATACCTGGTTCACGGTGATGAAGCCCACTCATCCCATTGTAAACATGGACGAAGATATTGGCACCAGCTTCTACTGCCGCTTCCGCTTGCGCATAGGTCGCATCGCTGTGAGCCAAGGCAGTATGAATTGCCTTGCTGTTAGCAAACTCGATGAATTCTTTGACGCCTTCACGTTCTGGAGCAATAGCAATTTTATTGACTAAACCTTTAGATAAGCTGTGCCAGTTGTCCAACTTTTCAATGGATGGATCGCTCATGTACTTAGGATTTTGTGCTCCCTTGTATTTTTCTGTAAAGAAGGGACCTTCTAAGAAAATACCTTGAATCTTGGCGCCTGTTTCCTGCCCTGCATAGGTCCCAATCGTTTCACAAACTGCATCTAAATTTTCAGTCGTATCCGTTAAGGTCGTTGGAAGCCAAGAGGTTACCCCACAAGACAAGAGACCTTCTGAAATTACCTTGATCCCTTCAAAATCATTGTCCATAACATCGTGAGAAGCGTAGCCGTGGATATGTGTATCAACTAGCCCTGGTGCTAAATGAAAGTCAGAATAATCAACAATCTCCCCTTCAGGCTTTTCAGTCACAATCCGTCCAAACTGACCCTTGTCAGTAATTTCCAAATAGGCTGATTCGACCTCACTCTCTGGTAAAATAATAGATTTTGCTTTTATAAATACTGTCATATTATCTCCTTTGTTGATATATATATTTATCAAACTGGTTATAACCATATACTAAATATATTGTAGAACTTCTATTAGAAAATGTCAAGTAATTACCATAACTTTATAAGAAATGGATGCTGGAGAAGGTAGAAAAAAGAGTTCTTACTCCCCAAAGTACCGTTTCTGAATCTGTACTTGGAGATAAGAACTCTACGTAAGCAGCGTATACTAGGCGTCAATCCATGACCTAACACCCTGCTCCTATCAAATATAAATATATTACAACAATTCGTTGAGAGGCTTAAAGATGATACGTTCCAAATCAGCTACATAAGTTCCCAACTGTTGTTGCTTGCTGAAATATTCCGTCAAAAGTGGATTTCCCTGAACTTTCTTGTTGAAATCCAACATTTTCTTTTGGTCAGCTTCAGTAGGAATTTCACCAGCCTGCAATTTAGATTGGATTTCTTTTTGGAAAGAAATATAACTTTCCAATATTTCTTTGGCTTCTGAATTCTCCTCAACTGAGACCTTAACGGCTTCCACCGCCTTATATTCAGGAAGGTTACGGATTGCACGTTCCAATTCATTTGCTATATCATAGATATTTGTTGACATATTTTTCTCCTAATCTAAATGGATTTTGTAAGTCGTCTGCTCTCTTAAACGTTTCGCAGCGTCTTCCAAATTTCCCTTGTTTTTAAACGTGATTTGTAAAATACCGTGTATATCTTCACGGTTCTCTTCATTGATACGAATATTGACAATGGAAATACCCCGTAAGACTTCCAAAACCTTCAAAATCGTATCTTCCTCATCAGGAACACTAAGGAATAAATCGTAGAAAGAATCAACACCTGCACGCTTGTGAATTTCCATGGCTTTACGAGTTTGACGTCCCTTATCAAAAAAGTCCCAAATTGCTTTTTGATCGCCAGATCTGAGAACATCTGAAATTTCTGAGAGACGTGCTTGAAATTCCTCGATTCGATTTAGAATAGAATCTGCATTGGTTAGCAAAATGTTAGTCCACATGCTCGGCTCACTTTCCGCAATCCGTGTCATATCTCTAAATCCTCCAGCTGCAAAATTATTCGTAAAGGGATGATCTTGGGCATACTCACCAGCTTGATGCATCAAACTAGAAGCCAATACGTGTGGAAAATGTGAAATTTGACTGGTCACACGGTCATGTTCTGCCGCATCAATCTGAACAAAACGTGCCCCCGTTCCAGATAACAAGTCTGTCAATCGGGGAACCGCATCCTGCTTGGTAGCCTGACACGGTGTCATAATGTAGTAAGCATTCTCAAATAGATGGAGATCTGCTGCACTGGCACCAGATTTATGACTACCTGCCATAGGGTGTCCACCGATAAAATTAATTTGTCTTGGCGCCAAATGTTCCTCAGCAGCAACCACAATTGCAGACTTCGTTGAACCTGCATCTGTAATCAAGACCGTATCCTTCAATTCAAGGGCACTAAATTCTTTAATCAAACGCAAAGAAACTTGAATTGGAACACAAAGAAGAATCACATCAGCCTGCTTTACTACACCCTCCATTTCTGTTGATACCTCATCAACCATCCCCTTGCCCAAGGCAATTTGGCATGATTGTTCGTTAGGATCAAAGCCAATGAGGTGATAGTCAGGATGGTCTTTGCGAATACAGAGCGCAAGTGAACTTCCAATCAACCCTAGACCTACAATTAAAATCGTTTTTTTCATTAATTACCTAGAAATTTTTGACATAGTCGCGATGACTGGCTACTGCAGCTTTCAATTCCTCCATATTATCGGAAGAGAACTTCTCTAGGATTTCTGTCGCTAGAGTTGTAGCTACGACTGATTCCATGACTACACCAGCTGCTGGGAGAGCCGTTGGATCTGAACGCTCCACAGTAGCTTTATAAGGCTCATGAGTGTCAATGTCAACCGACATCAATGGATTATAGAGGGTCGGAATTGGTTTCATAACACCACGAATGATTAGGGCCTCGCCATTGGTCATACCACCTTCGAAACCACCTAGATTATTGGTTCGGCGTGTATATCCTTTTTCTTGGGACCAGAGAATTTCGTCCATGACTTGGCTCCCTTTGAGATAGCCAGCTTGGAAGCCTACTCCAAATTCTACTCCCTTAAAAGCATTGATTGAAACAACAGCCTGCGCTAATTTTGCATCTAACTTTTTATCCCATTGCACATATGACCCCAAGCCAGCTGGAACTCCTCCAACAACAGTCTCAATCACTCCGCCAATAGTATCTCCATCTCGCTTGATTTGATCAATATAGGCTTTGATTTCTTCTTCACGCTCTTGGTTGACAATGGATACTTCTGACTGGGCTGCACGCTCTTTGATTTCTGCTACGCTTAAACCATCTGGGACATCAATTTCCTTCCCTCCGAAAACGACTACATGGTTAGCAATTTCAATATCCAACTCAGCCAAAATCCGTTTGGCAACCGCACCAACAGCCACACGCATAGTTGTCTCACGCGCACTAGAACGCTCCAAGGAATTACGCAAATCATCAAAGCGATATTTCATACCACCAACTAGGTCAGCATGTCCTGGTCGTGGATGTTTGATACGACGCTTACTTTTGAGTTTCTCTTCGATATCCTCAACTGCCATAATATCCAACCATTTTTGATGGTCTTTGTTGGTCACATTCAATGTAATCGGGGCACCGGTTGTCTTACCGTGACGAACACCAGCTGTAATCTCTACGCGATCTGTTTCAATCTGCATCCGACTACCACGACCGTATCCACCTTGGCGCCGTTTTAACTCTTCATTAATATCCTCGGCTGTTAAAGGAAGACCCGCTGGAACTCCCTCAATAATGGCTGTTAGACGTGGTCCATGAGACTCGCCAGCTGTTAAATAACGCATAACTTAATTCTCCAAAATTTCCAGAAACTTACGAGTATTGCTTAAAGACATTTGTCCTGGTGCAGATGTTTCATCTAAGCTGGCAAAAGTCCAGCAGGAGCCTGTAATCACACCTGCAATACGTGTTAACTTCCCTAGTTCACCCATAGCGATTGTCGCAAATGTCTGCTCGGTGTTCAGCGATTTAAAACCACGAGTATAATTCATAACATCTAGGACATCCTGCTCTGTCTTAGCCATTACAGCCATTTTAACAACAGCTGGTGACAGGCTAGTCAGTTCAGACATGATTTCCATATAATTAGACGGTGTTTCCTCAAAATTATGATAACTCAACACAAGATTAGGAAACTCCAACATCTGCTCAAAAACCGACTTATAAGAATAATATTCAAAATCAATGTAATCTGGCTGATAAAGCGCTGCAACTTCTTTGATTAAATTGACATATTCTTGATCGTCCAAATCCAAGTGGCCACCTTCACGTGTTGTCCGAATAGTGAAAACCACTTCCTTACCATTACATTTTTCAAATATAGCAGGTGCTACTCTTAAAATATCATCTTTCGGAAGGTAGTCTGCTCGCCATTCAACAATATCTGCCTCTGCTAGACGTTCTACATCAATGGCCTCTACCTCTTCCAGATTTCTAGGCATAATAGGAACTACTATTTTCATTTATCTACCTGTATCGTAAAGACCTTTAGGTAATTACTACTTTCATCATTTTTATTGATTACAAAATCGACTGGCAAGCGATAACTTGCCTCATAACGGTGTTTTCTAACACCAAAACCTTTTTCAATCTGCCTCTTAAATTTTTCAACAGAAACATTTGCGGCGTTGGTCGAAGCGATAATAGTTCCACCTGTATTTAGTATTTCCAAAGATTGAGAAATCAACTTGTGATAATCTTTGGCTACTGAAAAGGTTTGTTTCTTATTTCGTGCAAAGCTTGGCGGATCCAAGACAATCACATCATAAGTCAAGCCTTTACGTTTGGCATATTTGAAATATTCAAATACATCCATTACCACAAAGTGATGATTATCTAACTCTAAACTATTAACCTTAAAGTGAGCTTTAGAAAGTTCTCGCGAGCGTTTGGCTAAGTCAACAGAAGTCGTTTCCCCTGCTCCGCCCATGGCAGCAGCAATAGAAAATGCTGCCGTATACGAAAACATGTTCAAAAGTGACTTGCCTGCCGCCAGGCCATCCACCAAGGAACCACGTACCTCATGCTGATCCAAAAAGATTCCCGTCATCAGACCATCATTCATAAAAACCTGATAGTGAACTCCATTTTCCAACACAGTGAAATACTCAGGGGCTTCTTCTCCATAAAGATGAGCAGACTCAAAGGCCAAACCTTTAAAACGAATCTTCTCATAAGCTCCTCTTACTTCTGGAAATACCTGTTGAAATGCAGCAACAATAATCTCTTTGACAGAATAAATAAAGGTATTATACCATGAAAAAACTGCGTATTCATCATACAAGTCAACCGTCATTCCACCAAAACTATCTCCATCTTGATTAAATAAACGAAAAGCGTTCGTCATCTCAGATTGATAAAAATGTTGACGTTTCTGTTTAGCCTCCACGAATAATTTAACAAAAAAATCCTTGGTCAAGTCTTGATTGCTTCTACTAAACAGCCAGCCTATCCCCTTATTCTGTTTGGACAAATAAGCCTGACCTAAATAGGTTCCAGACTCTGAATACAAAACAGCCAGCCTGTCTTCATCAAATGAAAAACCTGAAAAATCAGCGCTATCCAAGAGTTGAATCCCTCTGTTTATTTTCTGTTCTGCAATACGGTTTACCTTTATTTTCATAGAATTATTATAACATGTTTCTTCATATATGCCAAAAAAACTCTAAACTTTGAGGCTTATTTTAAAATTATGGTATAATGAACTAAACTTTTAGAAAGGACCATGAGGTTTTATTGTGAAAAAACTAATTGACTACGTCAAGAAGAGCGGACAAACTCGACTTGGTTTCGTCTTGATTTTGCTAATCATTTACTGGCTCAAAACACTCTGGGCCTACTATGTTGATTTCAACTTAGATACACAAGGGTTTTTCCAAAATTTTATTGCTGTTATGAATCCTCTACCAGTCGGGATTTTATTACTCGGTCTCTCGCTTTATATAAAGAATACAAAAGTCTTCTATAGCGTAGCGATGATCATTTACATTATTCTTTCCGCCTGGCTCTTTTCAAATGCAGTCTATTATAGAGAATTTTCCGATTATATTTCCATCTCTACTATAATGGCTACCTCTAGTGTATCTGCTGGATTAGGGGAAGCAGCTCTTAAGTTATTTAGGCTATGGGATATTGTCTATTTTATTGATTTTATCATTTTTGGAATCCTAGTCTATCGTAAACTACTCCGGTGGGATAAAAAGACATTTCATAAAAAATCTAGCTTTGCTATTACAGCACTATCAGTCATGCTTTTCTCCATCAACCTCTTTTTAGCAGAAATTGATAGACCAGAGCTACTTACGAGAGGATTTTCTAATACTTATATCGTCAGAGCCCTTGGTTTACCTGCTTTCCTTGGTTACAATGCTAATCAAACCTACAATGCCCACAAGAATCGTTCTGGAGCAAAATCTACAGATTTGGAGCCTGTGAAACAATATATTGCAGAACATTATGCTCAACCGAATGACAACTACTTCGGTATTGCCAAAGGGCGAAATGTTATCTATCTCCACCTAGAAAGCTTACAACAATTTGTTATTGACTATAAGTTGAACGTCAACGGTGTCGAGCACGAAGTCACACCTTTCCTCAATTCTCTGTATCATTCTAGCTCTACTCTCGCCTTTTCCAATTTCTTTAACCAAGTTAAGGCAGGTAAGACCTCTGATGCCGAAACCATGATTGAAACCTCTCTTTTTGGCCTCAATCAAGGCTCTTTCATGGTCCAATACGGTGGAAGCAATACCCAACAAGCTGCACCATATATTCTCTCTCAAAATGGAGGATATACATCTGCTGTATTCCACGGTAATGCAGCCAGTTTCTGGAATAGGAACAACACCTATAAACAGTGGGGCTACAATTACTTCTTTGATCAATCCTACTTCTCTAAAGCCACTGCTGAAAATTCATTCCAATACGGTCTGAATGATAAAATCATGTTCGCCGACTCTATCCAATATCTTGAACATTTGCAGCAACCCTTCTATACCAAATTTATCACGGTTTCCAACCATTACCCCTATACAACCAGCTTGATTGGGGATGAAATCGGCTTTCCATTAGCCAATACAGATGATGAAACCATTAATGGCTATTTCGCTACTGCCAACTATCTCGATGCGTCCATAAAGGCATTTTTCGATTACTTAAAAGCGACTGGCTTGTACGAAAACTCCGTCATCGTTCTCTATGGTGATCACTATGGAATTTCTAATTCACGTAATCCTGACTTGGCACCGTTGATTGGAAAAGATTCGCAGACTTGGTCAGATTTTGACAATGCCATGATGCAACGTGTCCCTTATATGATTGTTGTACCTGGAATGACCAACGGTGGAATTTTTGATACCTATGGTGGTGAGATTGACGCACTTCCTACTCTCGAACATCTTTTAGGAATCAAATCCGATAACTATCTCCAAGTTGGTCAAGACCTGCTTTCCAGCCAACACAGCCAAATTGTGGCTCTTCGAACCGCTGGAAGTTTTATTACACCAAAATACACTAGCTACGAAGGTAAAATCTATTATACAGAAACTGGTCTTGAAATTACAAATCCAGATGAGACAACTCAGAAAGAAATTGATGCAATTAAAGAAGCTACTGTAGCACAACTGGCGACTAGCGATGCCATTCAAACTGGTGATCTTATCCGGTTCTTCGACAATGGATTGTCAGCCTTGGATCCAAGCCAATATAACTACCTTGACTCATTGGCTGCCGAGATTGCACTAGAGAATAAACTTGGCAAACAATCAACAAGTTTGTATAGTACAAACGGCAATAAGTCGACAATTGACCTATTTAAAGCACCAAGCTACCTAGAACTTCATGGTAGTACAACAACTACTAGCACACCAAATACTGGTACAAGCACTAGCTCAACAAGTACCAGTTCAAATTCACGGTAATACACTAAAAGGCTTAGAATCATGTCAGTTACTACATTGATTCTAAGCCTTTTTATACTCAATGAAAATCAAAAACAGGCTAGGCGACGCAGATGCAGATAGAACTGAAGTTCATCAAATCAAGTCAACAACGTCTGATTTTGATTTTCGAAGAGTATTAGACCACTATTTCAAATCACTCATCTCTATTCCATCAAGGAAATATAGAATCCTCACTAGGCTCTTCCTCTGTTGATGATTTTTTAGGGATATCTATGGGAGCAGCAGTACTACTTTCAATTGCTTTTATATCTTCTGTTGTAATTTCAGCTTCTGTTACAGTTTCTACATCTGTCGCTTCTGGACTAGGTGTCAACAAATCATTTAACCAGCTATCTGCGTTCCCTTCTCCATTAGGGACATTTGGAGTATTCGGCAATGGATTCCCAGGCAACCAAGTATCACCTGGCTCAACTGTCCCATCTTTGCTATCACTTTCAACTTTATCGAAATGAATATCGTAGACAGTATCTTCCAAAATAGGTGTATCCCATGCTACATTTGGAATAACAGGTTTTGTATAATCTCGTTTATAACCTGTATCACTCTTCAAAGATGGCGGAAAAATTCCAGCTTGGTTTAGTGTTAACCCTTTTCTAACAAGGTAAACAACTGTTTTACTAGTTCCCAAATGTGTCTGAAGTTGACCGCCTTCACCTGCTCGAAATGCGAGGGCTACATAATTCTTTGGATCATGCCAATAGTAATTTGGATGTCTACTTGGGTCATTGATGTCCGTTGGATTATCCGTATTATTAGCAATGTAAGGTCCTATACGAGGAGCCGTTGTCCCAAATGCTGCCAAGCTCGTTGTGGCACTAACATAATCTGTATCTTTTTCTCCACCAGTAATAACTGTCCTAAACTCAATGAACTCATAATCTTTGCTTGGAACCGGTTCTGGTACAACAAGCCCCTGCTCCTTAGCTTGTTTCCAAGTTAAGTCAGATTTCACAAAGTATATGAACCCTGCTCGAATCTCACCATTTAATTTTAAACGACCATTGGCTATCGCACTATATTTAACAGGTACATAGTCTGATAGATCAATATTTGAAACATCATCACTTGGAGTGTAAATATTTTTGGTTGGCTTACGATAAACATTATCAAAATCAGCATAAAAACTTTGATGTTCTCTTGCCATCTTGCCAGACTTTGGCAAAGTAGCATTCCAACCATTAAAGACACGTCCCTTTTGTTGAAGGGTCTGCGGATAGGCGATATTCAAATCCTCCCAATTTAAATCTTTACGAACCAAATAATAAACTCTCTTCGTTTTTTTACCATTAACGACAAAATCACCAAAATCACTATTTGTACTGAATGTTACTAGAATGAAATTTTTAATATCCTGAAGACCTTCCGGATGATACTTTTGATGGACACCATTACGTGTTAAATTTTCTGTCGAACCTTCTGTATAAAAAGGTCCATATACTGATTGTTTCTCAACAGCAAGATTTACCGTTTCGGTCTTAACATCACGCTCAGGATCATCTGGCAAACTAGGATCAATTTTATAAACGTGCGCATGGTCTCCATGGCGTACACTCATATAGTTCCCATCAATTGTAATGTCCTCACGTTTTACTTTAAAACGCTCCATGTACTGTTTAATGAGACGTTCTTTTCTCTGTTCAAGAGTTTCTCCATCCTTTTGTTTAAGAATACGATCTTCCGGACTTTCAAACGGCTTCGTTGTATCAATTTCCTTTAATAAAACAATATGTGTGTGATCTCCATGCGGATACTCTAATCCAATTTGACCGTCAACGATGACTTTCTTAAAACGTGATGGCTCTAAATTCAGTTCTTTTGCTAAGTAGTCCAATTTGGTTTGATACTCAGTATTTTCTACCTCAGGTTGTGCCTTCTTATCCGATTCAACATTTGGTTTATACTGATTCACAAGATAAGACCATTTACTCCTTTTCAATGTTTCAAAATGAATAAGATGCAAATGTTTCCCATGCCTTACTAGAATCCCGGTTTCCGTTACACCGCTGATATTTTGCCCATCAAACAAGAAACCGTCACTCGTTTGAAAATCAATCCCCGGAATCCCTTCCTGTTGGTGAACGATAGGAAGAGTTGGCGATTGACGACTATCAGAGGTCAATTGTCTGTGTGTCGTGCCACCTAAGCTTGATTTTAAAATATAGTGATAATGATCCCCATGCCGAACAGTATAGCCATTGGCATCCTCTGCGACAATATCTTTAGGATCAAAAACGTATTCATCTTCGATCTGTTTCGAGCCTGACGATAATTGACTTCTCTTAGGTTGAGAAGAATGATTTTTTTCTTGATAGTTTTCAGGAATTAAATAAGCCCATTTTGTATTCTTTAAATCTGAATAAAAGAAAAAGTGCTTATGATCGCCATGATTGACAATAATTCCTAAATCAGTTTTTTCCTCAATTTGTGACTCATCAGTGAGTAAAAAACCATCATCCGTCGCCTTATCAATCCCTGGAACTTCCTTTTTCGAATCTGAAGGAATCTCTTTTGATTGCTTTGATTGCGATGTTTCTATGCTTGTTGTTTTTTGATGGTTCGATTGCTCTCTATAGTTAGACGCTTGATAAGTAACCAATGCTACAGCACAAATAAGCGATACTCCTGCTACATAAAGCAAAGTCTTACCTTGTTTCATATCTATGTTTCTCTCCTTATTTACCATTATTATATTACCGACATGATAAATGTAATCAACTATTGTAAAATAGCATCACCACATCCACTTATTATAGTCTTTTAGTTTACTTTTATTACTAGCTTCAAAGGTTCGGGGAATCTTTGAAGGGCGGAAATGAAACAAACGAAGTTTGTGTCAACAGCCGCAGGCATAACTGAAGTTAGGCAAGGCGAGTTGATGAAGTAACAAAAGAAAAACTAAATGACGATAAAGTTAAAACCGTCGATTTATTTACTAGTTAAGTATATCACTCATATCGAAATTTAGCAAGTAGTGAGCTACTTTCCAAAAATAAAGAACCTGGTTCATCACTACCAAGTTCTTTACATTTTTATACTTATTTAGCAAGTTTTGCTTTAGCAGCATCTGCAAGAGCTGTGAAAGCTGCTGCATCGTTCACTGCCAAGTCAGCAAGCATTTTGCGGTTTACTTCGATTTCGGCCAATTTCAAACCGTGCATCAATTGTGAGTATGACAAACCGTTCATACGAGCAGCCGCATTGATACGAGTGATCCACAATTTACGGAAATCACGTTTTTTCTGACGGCGGTCACGGTATGCATAGTAGTAAGAGTTCATGACTTGTTCTTTCGCAGTGCGGAACAAGAGATGTTTAGCTCCGTAGTAACCTTTAGCTAATTTTAAAATACGTTTACGGCGTTTACGAGAAACAACGCCACCTTTAACACGTGCCATTTAATTTTCCTCCAAATAATTCAAATAATAAGTAGTGCTATATCAGTGCTTAGCGCATTTGAGTAAGCATTGACTTGATACGCTTGAAGTCACCTGAATGTACCATACCTGCTTTACGAAGGTGACGACGTTGTTTTTTAGTTTTACCGTGGAAACGGTGTGAAGTATAAGCGCGGAAGCGTTTCAATCCACCAGAACCTGTACGTTTGAAACGTTTAGCTGATGCGCGGTGAGTTTTTTGTTTTGGCATGTTAATTCTCCTTTTGCTTAAAAAGCTTATTTTTTATCTGAAGCTGGGGCCAATTGCATAAACATTTGACGTCCGTCCATCTTAGCGCGTTGTTCGATAATGGCAATATCTTGGGTTGCTTCAGCGAACTCAGCTAATACTTTCGCTCCAACTTCTTTGTGGGTAATCATACGACCCTTGAAACGGATCGAAACCTTAACCTTATTTCCTTTTTCAAGGAATTTACGGGCATGACGAAGTTTTGTCTCGAAGTCCCCTTTATCAATAACTGGACTTAGACGCACTTCTTTTACAGTGACAACACTTTGTTTTTTGCGTTGTTCTTTCTGTTTCTTCTGATATTCAAATTTGAACTTACCGTAGTCCATAATTTTCGCTACTGGTGGTTTAGCTTGTGGTTGAATCAATACTAAATCCACGTTGGCGCTATCAGCAATGGCCTGAGCCTCATTGAGCGGTTTGATTCCCAACTGTTCACCCTCAAGACCGATAAGACGAACTTCACGCACTCGAATTTCATCATTGATGAACAAATCTTGCTTTGCTATGGCTTTTCACCTCATTTTATATTTTTCGAGAAAAACGAAACGGACTTGCTAAACAAGTCCGCACTACACCATTATTCTTTCCGAAGAAATCTTAATCCGTAGAGCCAGACAACGTTAGTCGCAAGGCGAGAAGCTCTCACTTCTGCTTTTCTCAATACGACTATTCTAACATGTCTAAAACTACTTGTCAAGAATTTCTTTCGCTTTTTCGGAAATAAATTTCACTACACCTTCGATGGATACTCCTGTTGTATCAAAGGTAATGGCGTCATCTGCTGCCTTTAAAGGAGAAACTTCTCGATGGGAATCTTTATAGTCACGAGCCGCAATTTCCTGCTTTAGAGATTCCAAGTCGGTCTCAATGCCACGTTCCGTATTTTCCTTAAATCGACGGAGGGCACGCTCTTCAACAGAGGCAATAAGGAATATTTTGAGTTCTGCCTGTGGTAAAACAACTGTTCCAATATCACGACCATCCATAACAATCCCACCAGCTTGCGCAATGTCCTGTTGCAGGCGGACCAATTCTTCCCGTACTAGAGGAAGCGCTGCTACCGCTGATACATTATTTGTTACTTGATTATCTCGAATAGGCAAAGTAACATCTTCATCACCGACAAAAACAAGTTGCTGACCGTTTTCATCACGCCCAAATCGAATGGGATACTGGGCAAGCAAGTCCACAATTCGTTTTTGATCTGTGGCCTCTACACCGTTTGTCAAGGCTAGATAGGTAGCCGAGCGATACATAGCTCCTGTATCTAAGTAAGTATATCCCAAATTTTTAGCAATAATTTTAGCAACCGTTGACTTTCCACTTGAAGCTGGACCGTCAATTGCAATTTGAATTGATTTCATAACTCCTCTTTATCTAATACGAACTACATCCCCAGGATGCGCAATCCAAGACCCTGTAGTCATTTTCTCTGGATTCAAACGCTCTAGCTCTGCAATTGAAATCCCACCACGAGCAGCCAGTTGTCCTACACCTTCACCTGCTTGAACAGTAAGGGTAGAGCCATCCGTTGCTTCCGCTGGGCTAGAACTTGTTTCTGTTTCTGTCGTGTCAGTCGAAGTAGATTCTTGTGTCTCAGCAGCCGATGAAGAGCTCTCTGCTACGACTGTTGTAGTGCTTGGGGTATAAAATTCTTTTGTTGAATCTGTTTTACTACCGCCACCGATTGAGAGATAGACAGCCATAATTCCAATAATCAGTACGATAACAAAGAAAATAATTGCCAAAACTGTAAATACTGTTGTATCCGCTACCCCCTTACTCAGACGTTCTTTACGACTAGTTGTTTCTGTGTGGTAAACTTCTTCATTCCATGGCTCTTGTGACATTATTGAGAAAACTCCTTGTATTTTTATTAAAATATGATTACAATACTAATATGAAAGTAAAACTTATTCCTGAACGGTGCATTGCTTGCGGGCTCTGCCAAACCTACTCATCTCTATTCGATTATGATGACGACGGTATCGTTGTTTTTTCAGACGAATCACAATTTGAGAAAACGATTGAACCCAATCCAGATATTCTTAAAGCCATCAAATCATGTCCTACAAAAGCCATTTCAGCGGATTGATTTGGCTTTTTTTGTATAATACTCTTCAAAATAATCCTGTTTTATTAAATGGTCTATTAATTCAATTTTACCCTTGAAGCAACTATGAATAGCTAAATGGTTAATAAAGTATTTTTTTGTCCATTTACGCATGTGATACACCTGCCCATTGGGAAATTCTTGTGAAAATATGCGAATGGCTAGATAAGAAACTTCAATTTTTTCTATGGTAGCAATTTCAATTTTCTGCACTGCAAAAGGATTAGCCGAAGCAATCCGTAAATGCTCATCTTTTATCTCGAAATAGCGATGTAAGCCGAGCACTACTAATACAGCAAAGAGTGAGACAAGTAGAATAAATAATCTTGAAACTTGCAACTTCTCCAATAAAAGTGCCATACCAATAAAAATAGGTGTGAAGGTAAGTGACCAGTATATGATGGCCCATGATAAATCCGGTTGCCAATGGTAACGAATTTTACCAAAAATTTTGATCATATCGGACCTCCATCTATTATTCTAGCACAAAAAAAGAGATTTTCCTATGAAAACCTCTATCTTTTGAAATTTTTTATTACATTTACATGACAATGTTGAATGTTTTGTAAAATTTCTGAAATGTTTTTGAAATATTTTGAGTAGGAATTGATGGGAATACAATGATTGGTAACTAAAATATTTTAATTATTCGTCTCTTGACTCTTAACATAGTAACTCAAGAGAAATTTGGCAATAAACTCTGGCCAGAACAACAAATACATTTCATAGTCTTCTTGTGTACGAATATTGTTTTCAATGCTATTTGTCGTCTCAGATTCCTCATGGATACGATGATACATCAAACTTTCATCTACAAAGGTAAAGCTCCCATTTTTTTGTGCAATCTGATACCAAGCAAACCAATCAAGAGAAACTTTCATTTCTTCATTAAACTTGAAATCATTCAGTTTCTTCAAATTATAGGTCACAGCTGGACAAGAAATTGGATTACCAAAGGCTAAAACCCTATTCCGCCAAAACTTCCATTTGGGAAACATGGCCATTGTCCGTAACATGAGTTGCTTGATTTTCAAATTTGAAGTTAAGGGAATAGCCACACCTTCCTTAACTTCCTGGTAATCTGAATAAGCAATCAACGTTTCCTCTGTCATCTGAGACATTATTTTTTCACAATAGTCTGGTAAATAAATATCATCTTGATGAGCAATTGTAGCATAAGGGGTTGTTACAAAAGAGAGTGCCAAATTCCAATCTTTTCCAATACCTCCTCCTTGTGCGGTACGCATTACGATTGCATTCTTTTGACAAATTTGTTCTATATATTCACTCGGAGTACTAGTGTATAGGATAAGTTGTGATTGAAGTGTTTGCTGCTTTAACGAATGGATGCATTCTTCTAGATACTTACTATCTCCATAAGCACAGATAACAAATGTATGGTTATTCTGCATGATGCTCCTCCAACTCAGAGATTCTTTTTTTAGCCATTGATACTTCTTGAATTAAATTTTTAATCTGCTGCTTTTGTTGAGATAAAGCCATACTATGCAAAAATCCAATCACCAAGAGAACAAAAATTGCCACAGATAACAAGAAATTGGAAGTCAGACCAAACCCGAATAAGTAAGCCAATTTAATAGGAATAACATCAAAGAGCGCAAAAACAATCAGTCCGAAGCCAATAACAATCCACATAAAGGCATGTTCGAATAAGATCTTATTTTTATTAATATTCCTAAAAATAAAATACAAAAAACCTAGTGAGGCAAGAAACATAGCTAATGCTTGTATGGTCATTATTCTCCCTCCTTCATTAATGATGCAATCAAGATTGATGAACAAACCTCAACCATATAACGAATCGATTTTAGAGGTGTTATGGATGAAACCCCTCCCGCTCTTTCAAACATATTCGCCGGAGCTTCTACTACTTGGAAATTTTGCTTTAGTAAATGAACAGTTGATTCCGGTTCCGGATATTTAATTGGGTATCGTTTTGCAAATTGTGCAATCACTTTTCTATTTCCCAAACGATAACCTGATGTAGTATCCCAAATTCGGTTTCCAGTTGTTAATTTAATCATATTTGAAATAACACCTATTCCAAAACGTCTCATAAAGCTAGTTTGAAATTCCGACAAAGTATCACCAACAAAGCGTGAGCCAATCACCATATCAGCCTGACCAACTAAGATTGGCTGAATTAAGCTATTTAATGAACGAATGTCATGCTGGCCATCACCATCAAATTGAACTGCTACGTCATAGTCATTGTCCAAGGCATATTTATATCCCGTCTGAACAGCTCCACCAATACCTAAATTTTGTACTAGGTGAACAGCATTTAATTTATTTTGAATCAAAATTTCTTTCGTGTGATCTGTTGAGCCATCATTAATGACAACATAATCCAATTGGAAATTCACACTATTTCTATAATCTATAATTCCCTGAACAGTTTGAAGGATACTTTCTTCTTCATTGTAGGCAGGGATAATCATTAATACTTTCATTTTTTCTCTCTAAAACTAGAATTCTATATAACTTTTTAGATTCTACTTACTCATTTGAAGAAACTATAATAATACATATTTTAACATAGATATCCTATTGTCCATCAAAGTCGAAGTTTATGTCTGATTTTTGTCGCCATATTGCTAATCAATCTTGCATAACGCTCCAATCTTGTTGGACGCATATTTAAAGTCAGTAACTCTTTTATGTGACTTAAATTTGTATTTTGGTGTCCAGTATATTCTAAGTGATTGATGCCGTCCAGTATTTCTTTATAGGCAACTTCCGGTGTATATAGAGTACGTAAACGTTCCACATCAAGCCGAGCCCTATCTGAAAAATTTCTAAAGGATTCAATCACTTGCTCTAACTTAGTCACCAACTCTTCTATATCGCCCAATTTATAAATTTGACCTGCTGAGAATATTTCAAATGCCGTCAAATGTCCTAAATTATCTGATAGAATTACCGGAAGCCCTCTTAAGATTGCTTCAACATAGACTAAGCCAAAAGTTTCCATAGATGAGGGGAAAACACAGATATCTCTATCAGTGACTTCTTCCCAAGGATTATCCAAGTTACCTAAAAATTTAACATTTTTCTGTAATTTATTTTCATGGATATATTCATCACAAATAGCTTTGTATTTACTATCCCATCCTCCAATAAAAACCAATTCAATATCTAATCTATTTAGTGTCTTATATGCTTTTATAAGTTCTAATTGATTTTTTCCTTCTGTTAATCGACCAACAGAAACAATTCTAACTTGGTTGCCTTTTTTTAAATCTTTTGTTTCTTGCTCAGTATAAGAAATAAACGGATGGACTCTCTTATTAAATAGTGGTGTTAAAAAATTATTTAACTCTCCAGTCACACTAAATAATTCTGAAGAATACTCTTCTATGAAGTCAATTTTATCAGCATAATAAGCAAATTCATTTTTAGGGAATTCATGAATTAGCCAAAAATGGGGAACCTTTTGACATGAGGCAGCAATTGCTCCCTGAAAAACATTAACAGTATTTGAAATAACCAAGTCTATCTCATTTTGCTCAATAATTTCAGCTATGTCTTGAACATTCTGGCGATAGTAGCTTGTAGCCTCTTCTCTATTAAGGATTTCTCCACCTGGTGCATCCGGCCACCACCACTTGACAGTTGGCAAATAGTAATTCTTAACCCCTATCATTTTATAAAGTTGCTCATGCTTATCTTGTGGTTCCCCTCCTATTGCATGAGTAACATTTATAACTGTGTGTCCCAGTTGAATAAGGTACTTCATTAGATAATAAATAGACTTCTCCGCACCATTATCCATACTAGTAGTAGGAGAAATAAACAAAATACGTTTCATTAGACTAACTCTTCTTTCAAAAAATCATTAATTCTATTTGCTGTAGTGCAATGATTCATTACAAATTCAAAAGCATTTTCTGCTATTTGTTCTCTCAGGTCTTGTTCAAGAATCAATCTCTCCAATTTACTTTCCCATTCGTTATCATCTGCTAGAACTCCAGTCACTCCATCTTGAATCATTTCTTCAAATGCTCCAAGATTACTTGCAACTGTCACAACTTTAACTGCTGCCGCTTCTATCCATTTAATTTCCGACTTTGCTTCATTAAAGGTTGTGGTTACAAGCGGCGCCAAGTTAATATCAACTTGTGAAATTAAATTTGGAAGCTTTCTCCAATCAACATACTCATGACTCACAATCTGTTTTTTGAATTTTTGGAATGGTTTAGGAATGTCTAAATATCCTACTATATGTAATTCCACTTGCGGGTACTTTTGAAGCAGATGTAGCAATGCTTGACTAATTAAATCAAAATTTTCGTTGTGTGTAATTGATCCTGAGAAATATCCTATTTTAACTTTATTGTCGTTCGAATTTTTCTTAACTTGTAAACTACGCTCAACTAATTCTTTAGACATGACGTTGCGATTCAAGATAACCTTGTTTTTATATTGTTCAAGCTCGTCTTTCAATTTCGAAGTCGATGTGATAGCATAATCGCAGAGAGAAAGCATTTTTTTGTAAGCTAAGACACTTGTATCATAGCCTTTTTTTTCTCTCTTGCTCAAGCCTTGGGTAAATTCAAGTTCATCTGTAAATTTTGTATCAAAAACCAAATCATCAATATCAAAATAAACAGGTCTGTTCTTTATGTGTGCCGCCCTACATATTTCTTTCAGCATATCATTGAATGGAGCACGATAAATAATAATATGACTAGCAAACTGTGCATCCTGAAGTTGTACAAGAGAATTATTTATCACTCGAACTGTATAACCAAGTTCTCGCAATTGCTCAGCCTTATTTAACACACGATAACGTGTACATTGTGGAATAATATTTTCGACACCATCAATAATCAAAATATAAGATTGATTTTCTCTAGTTTTAAAATCTTCTAATATAGAAGACACCACTTCAATCGGATAATCTGTTTCCTTAGCAATATACTCCATCAAATCCGGAATCTCAGATTCTCTTTCTAAACCATGCCAAAAATATTGTTCTCTGTCATAATTTCTAAAGGCCGAGTACTTAACTAATGGACAACCTTGCTTTAATAATTTAAGCGGATGAATATACAATGCACTATCTTTCGTGTCTTTAATCAATGCATCATACTTAAAGCCTCGATCATAAAAATATTTTGCAAACACAGTTTCATGTTTTCCAATTGCCTTATTACGAGAATCCGTATCAGAGAGCTTTTCCCAATAATCATAAAATCCTTCATACCTAAGCAAGCTATTTTCAACAACAACAAAATATGATTGTAAGTGCTTAGGAATTTTACCATAAGGGTTATAACCTGTAAAGTCTAGCTGCTCCTCACCCATAGAAATTCCCCAAAAGTCTAGCTGATTGGAATTAAACTCAGAGAAAACCTCTTCCAAATCTCTAAAAGGACCAATATTCGTATCATTAACCAAGATGAGCTGATTATATTGTTGTAACGCCTCTTTTCCAGTATGCATTATCCCATGTCGGAAAGCCGCAACGTCATACCCCTCATTTTCTCTTTCCAAAACCTTACCATATTGTGCTAAACGATTTATATCAGCCTGTGGAAGTTTACCATTTACAACAATTAAAACATCTCGAGAAATTTTAGCCAACGCCTCTAAAAAAATTACTTTATAGTCCTGTAAAGACGAGTGTTGTTCATAAATTGTGTAAATCAAGTAACGATTTTTGATATCTGAATAATTATTTCTACGTTGCTTATCACGTTGCAAAGCTAGTAGAGTTCGCTTTATATATTTTGGAATGCTCCAGAAAAACTTTGCAATATTTTTGGTAAGCTCTAATATATAAAACAATAGCTTATATTTACCTGATAAGATAAATAATCGCGTTGTGAAATTTCTAATCCACCTTTTCACAGTGTTACCAGTCACTTTCTATTATTATCTACTTTTATAAATTTTCAAAAGTTTGTTTTGAATAAATGTTGATACATATATCCCCAGAACTCTGGTCATTAAACCTGAGATTCTAAACGAAACAAGTTCTACCCTATGTGAATATTTTAGCAAATATCTAAATTTTTTCACAAACATTTTTATATCAGAATTATTCAGATATGGAAATACAAATGGCAAGATGGAAATATAAGAATTTGATAAATAAATCAAAAGTGCTTCTTGTTTCTCATTCGATAGTTGTTTAAAATTCTTTAAATTTTCTTCAATTCCTCTAAAGGCATGTTCTACATGTCGAAGCGTGACATTATTTGTAATACTTCCTTGTCGGTTCTGACGATACATGCATTGTGTATTATTTACAACAATAAATACATTCAACTCTTTCAAGAGATTTGCACACCAAATACCATCTTCATATAGATATCCACTCAAGAAATTAAGAGCAGAGGTAAATTTATCTCTTCTGACACACTTATTCCAAGCAGGGGTGATTAGGGCTCCTGTTTCAACGAGTAAGCGCGTATCTGTAATAACCTGATGAAACGGTAATTTTTTAGAAAAATTTCGAACTGCTACATCATCCTTACCGTAAAAGTAGGAAAATGGATAGATAACTGCATCAATAACTTCGTCATGTGAAATTATTTCTCTATTAATTTCATCTAAAAAGCATATATCGGTCCAAAAATCATCTCCATCTAAAAATAAAATATAGTCACCACTAGCGTTCTTTATCCCTGTATTTCTGGCTGCAGATAATCCCCCATTAGACTGATGAAATACCTTCACCCTATCATCTTTAGCTGCTAATTTATCGCATATATTGGAGGTTTTACCATCTGTAGAACCGTCATCTACCAACAATATTTCAAATTCTTCATAAGTCTGATTCAGTACACTATACACACATTCTTCCAGATAATCAGCAACATTGTACGCTGGGATAATAACGGAAAACTTCACACCTAGACTCCTTTTTGTAATCTAATTTTCCTATATTTCATGAATACAGGAATTAAGACTGTAATAATTTTATAGCGCAACATAGGAAAAGGCTTCATAACCATGTTAAAAAGATTAAAGCAGAAAAAGTAAAGCTGCCAACCACTCTCAAATTGAGTACCTCTCCATGGCGTCTGATTTAATGCAGAAACATAGTCCTCTCTAAATCGATGTTTATTTCCGATTCTCCATGGACGTTCTTCGCCTAAAAAATGAACAATACGTGGTTGCTTACGAATTTTTACAAATTCTTCTTTTGAAATAAACGTTGAAGGCCTACTTAATTTTTCCAATGTACGATATGGATAAACATCAAAAATATTAAAATAATTATAAGTGATTGAGAGTGTTTTTATCTCTTCTTTCAACGCTCCATTCAGTGCATCTTGATCATTAGCAAAAAGCTCTCCGTTTTTTTCTTTATAATAATCAAAAATAATTGTTCCTATACTTTTTGAACGCCACCGTTTCAAATCGATTAGAAGAACTCCCGCATTATGATATGTATACGTACCCAAATTTAAGCCTTCTCTTCTCTCAGACGAAGCTGTCGGTTCTGGGCACATTCCAAGGACTTTCCCCTCCAAATCTACTTCCCATAGCTCCCGAATATTCTCTAAAACTAAAGTATCTCCATCTAAATAAATGATTCTATCAACTTCTTTGGGTAGTAATTTATCTACAAGTAATCTTGCAAGTACAACCGAAGCCCAACCATTTGTGTCAACTTCAAAATCAAAATATGATTCCAAGTTTTCCAATTCAACGATTGTCAATTTATTTCCTCCGTCGGTAACAAATTGATGAAGTTTTTCTTTATTCTGTTGACTTATACCATCTGAGAAAAGATAAAAATGGCATGTATCGTCTTCGTTTAATGTTCGCATGATTGAGCCCATACAAGCCGCTACTTGCGGAACAAAAGCATCATTCAATGTAAATAATATATTCACGTTTCCCTCTTCCACTATCTTCTTACAACCAATAATAATCCACTATCAAAAATAGATACATGATAAAGTTAATGACTACTGTGCCAGTGATCAACCGTGTCAAATACTTCTGTTTTACCGATACGCTTACCTGCTCTTTTAACATTAAACATGCCGGAAATAGATAGACTAAAAATGGAGTAAAGTATCTTCCTTGTGCCCCTTGAGAAATCATTGCATTTGGTCCAATAGCTGTCGGTGTCCATGCAAAATACATGCCCGCTACAATGATAGCTACCTGAACAGGGAGTACAAATAACGAAGCAAGACCTTCTGTTTTACTTATCTTTAAATTTCCATCATTAAACAATAATAACGTAAAAATGAAAATATCTATGAAAATTAACCAGAGAGGTAATTGAGTGACAAACCAGCCAAAATAACCAAAAATACCAACCGTTAAAATACCATTAAGATGATCATTTCTATTATTGATAAATAAACTGTTTATCATCACTTTCACAAAGTGCACGACACCACCTCTGTTATGTAGGAATAGATAGCTAACAAGTAAAACTAGTCCAAACCCTAAAATAAGAATTGGTAATCTTCTCTTTTGAATCCATTTTAAAATCGAATTAAACTTAGATAAGATACCTTCAAATTCAAAATCAACAAAAAACAATAGTGCTAAAAGTAAAATATTATTTGCTTTTGTTAAATATAGTAGCAAGGATAGTAATATTAAGTTGATAAATTTCCTGGTGGTCAGTACCTTGTCTACCAATAAGTTAACATAAAAAACAAAAAATGCAACAACAGCCAGATAGTTCACCACATCATAAGACAGTGAGCCAGCCTGCTGAATCATCATAGGTAAAAGTGAGACAAAAAACAGGGTCATCTTCCCATACTTTATTTTTTTTATCAAATAGTAGACACCTATAATATAGACTATTGTATTAAAAAGGCGCCCTATAGTGACCATCATACCATATGACGGATAAATCAATTTACCTATAACTAGACCAATTAGCTGAGGTGTACTCATTAACGATTTCAGAGAAAAATCGATAGATAATTTGTCCTTTGAAAAATCACGAATTTTGGTAAAAAGGCTTGAATATTCTGTAGAATCAACTGCATGAATCTCCGGTTCTGAATACGCAAAATCTGCTGCCCGTAATTCATTCATTGCCTCAGTATCTCTACTTGTCAGAGAATCAAATAATATATTCCACGACATAAAAGCATGTGTTGCTTCATCAGGAACCTTTGTCACAGGCATAACAAATATTGAAATTAACAAAAAGGGGATTGCTAACCTTAAAAATAATTTTTCTATCTTCATTCTTGTACTTCCCAATTCAAATGTTTTTGCAATTTTAGATATATTACTAAAGAAATTAAAAACCAAGTCCACATCGAACTAACAAAAGCAATAGCTGCCCCCAATATTCCATAATATTCTACCAGTGGATTAGAAATCAATATGGATAATAAACAAGAAATTGCAAATGAAATTACGAGATACTTTTGCTTCCTCAAAACAGTAAGCATGTTATCACAAATGGTTGCAAAGGTACTCGCAATTCCCCCAAGCATTGTTATAATAAAGCTGAGCCAATATTTATTAAGATTCGTTCCGTAGAGAATATTTAATGCTGGAATCCCCAATACTATTCCCCCAACCAAAACTAACACAGCCAATCCGACAACCATTTTAACGATACGCTTCTGATATTGTTTAAATTGATTATAGTCCCCAGCTCTTCTATATATAGCCAACTGAGTTATCATGGGTCTAAACAAAATCAACAAAATATTCATTGAAAAAACAGGCATAAATAAAATATTAAAATCTCTTTGAACACCTGTTCCTATAACACCTCTCTCAAAAAAAGTATTGAGAGCATATTTAGGTTGATTATAGATAGTAACAAGTAAAAATGCATTAATAAATAACGGCAAGCATTCTAATAATATATTTTTAATGGCTTTCCAATTAATTTCTTCTTTGATAACCCTCGTAAATTGAAACAAATTCGGAACATCAAAAAAGAAAACAAATAAATATGAGCTAATTACTAGATAGATTAATGAGAGTAGCAGGTTATTGGTTATAAACAAACCAAATCCAAATGTCAAAATCACAATAGAGTTTCTCAAAAAAAGTGATTTACCTGCAATATCTAGCCGAGCATTTTGTTGGAACAATCCTTGAAAAACATCCGATAGAGCATCACTTCCACGATACAAACATATTAGGAAAATACAAGCAGATTTTTGAAATTCATATTTAGACAGAAAAATATAGCTTAAGGCAAGTAATAGCATAATAGTGATTGTTATAAGCCTTGTTGCAAGATACTGGCTAAACGAAAACTTTTTCGAAACATCAGTAGCTTGATAATCTCTTACCTGAAAACTAGCAATGATTACAAAAAGATTTGCTACTGCATAAGCAAAACTAAAAATATCAGCCTCTAATTCCGTCAACAAACGTGTTACTAGTAACAATAAAAATATTGATATTGCTGCTGAAGAAATACTTCCTAATAAATTCCAAATAAATATTGTTTTTGGTGATACTATTCTGCTCTTCACACTATCTTCCCCTTGTTTGTCATCCGTTATCCCTAATTTTTTAATAGAGATTTCTTTATCATCTTAAAAACACTTACAATCCCAACAGATATTATCTTTAGTGTCCTTCTCAGTCCAATTTGTAGAAATTCCTTTTCTTCAATAATTAAACGCAATTCCCTTTCGCTGGAAAAACTAATCTTTTCTAATATTGGACTCACATTTTCAGTATTCTCGACCACTGCATAATCATTTGATAAATCCCACGCGCTATAAATAAATAATATTGGAACTAGCAATAATCTATCTTCTTTTGAAAAATCAATGTTTCTAAATTTCTCCTCAATCTTTTTATAGTGTTCTGTTTTTATCCAATACCAACTTACTTCTTCTCCAATTATATAAGGCACTTTATAAAAATCAACTTTCTTAGTTCTCACAAGTGATTCATAAAGTATATTCAATTGACGAATAAGTTCTGGATTGCCCTCTCGAAGACTTTGTCTATCATATCTTTGATTGGTTGTTAAGTCTGGAATAACTACAGCCAAATTAGATTGTGATTCAAAATTAGAAATCACTGCATCAAATGATGTAAAAAACATTTTCCTCAACTGATACCTGTCAATAATATCCTCTACAGAATATTTTATTTCCTTTGTTTGTTTGACAGTTATATGAGCAACATATTGGGCATCTCCCATATAGTTGTTTACTATTTCAAAAAATTGTAATTCATCTGTGACTTTTACAATCTGTGCTCTCAATTGGTAGGTGAATAAACATCTCTCAACTATACTACACTTATTTGAAAAATCAGCTTCTGGCAATGTTATTAGTAACTGGCACCTATCGGCTATTTTGCATAACTCTTCAATATACTCTTCAAAAATAGACACTGATTCTATGTGAACATGAAGAAGTACCGACGTCGAAGAACGAACGGTCTCTGTCGTTTGCGAAACCCGTATTTGAGGAATAAAACTCGTACCCGGAATGATTATCTGCCTCAAATGCCTCTCGATTAATTCAACTGGATATTTCGTTTTCATCCTAATAAGATGTAATAAAGAGTATATTCTGTCTGGATATTCGGTAAAACTCTTTATTTTTATGAATGGAACATTATTTTTAAGAATAACTTCTGGATATTCTAGTGTAATGTTGCTATTTTCAAGGGTTTTACAACAAATGGACGTATCTAATACACACTTATAGCTATAACCCTCTGATAAAAGTATTTTTGTCAATTGGCTCTCATATAATTTTATAACATCTTGAATATCTGTTAACTCACTTACCGATGACCAAAAACCAACAAATGCTTGACTCTGCAAGATTCGTTTTTTAAATACCATAAAATATGACTGTAAATGTTCCGGGACAACTACACTATCTATTTTTGTCTCTAAATGATTGGTCATCCCCCAAAAATCTACATCAACATCACTGTCAAATTGACTATAATAATCCTCTAGGTCCCAGAGGGGGCCGAAACATGTATCATTCATCAGAGTTACCGAATCATATTGATAAAATGTTACTTGATTCAGCCCTTCTTTCCATGCCGCAAAATCATAACCAATATTATCTCTTTGGATAAAAAAATCAATCAGTCGTTCCGACTGTAAATATTGTACTATGTCCTTTGAAACATGGCTGTTAGAAACAAAAACTATGTCTGAATAAATACTTCGTATCGACTTTAATTGATAATAAATATATTCACTGACAACATTATATTTATTATAGTGAACATATACCAACAAACGCGACATTCTGCCTCCGTTATATTTTATTAATCTAGCAGCTCCCATTGGCTATTTCTCTGAATAAACCCGGTTGCTGCGTCTTCCTCTGCAATATTATCAGTGCTAAACTTCCTACTAATAAAAATAGCTGGTGTGTCAGAAGTCTTTGCAAATAATAACGGCTGCTTATTACTATTTCGTACTGACACCGCCATTTTTAATTTAGCCTGATTAATTGAAGGTAGCTTACATTTCACTCGGATAAACTTCTCACCTTTGCCAAATGTTTTTAAATCCATAGAATTGTCGTTATATACATCAAAATGACGTTCTAAATCTAAAAATGTAAATGCAATATGTGTTTCAATATCTTCTAAAACCGTATATTTAAACTCGATTTCAATTGATTCATCAGGTTCAATTTGATTTTTTGAGACTAGGTTAATCTGCAAATCTTTTACAATATCACTCTGATGCAGTGGTTCTTCGTTTTCTGTAACTTCGCTTATTGAGGCAAGCACATTATCAAAACTGTATTGATTAGCTACATCATCAGGTTCTCCTAATGCCTTGACGTATCCTTTCTCTATTAGAAGAGCTTTATTACAATACTTTTTCACAGCTCCCATATCATGGGTGACAAGAATGGTTGTTTTTCCACTTTTTTTACGCTCTAGGAAGTAATCATTACATTTACGCTGAAAGGCCTCATCACCGACTGCTAGAACCTCATCAAGTATCAGAATATCTCCCTGAGCTTTAATGGCAACTGAAAAGGCTAAACGTACCTGCATACCACTAGAATAATTTTTCAGCTTTTGATTCATGAATTCACTCAATTCCGCAAATTCAACAATATCATCATACATTGCATCAATTTCTTCTGCAGTGAATCCTAACATCGCACCATTTAGGTATACATTTTCCTTACCAGTTAGCTCAGGATTAAAACCAACACCAAGTTCAATAAAAGAAACTAATTTACCATCCACAGCTACAGTTCCTCTTTCAGGAACATATATTTGAGATAAAATTTTTAACAGTGTCGACTTACCAGAACCATTGCGACCAACAATTCCAAAAAAGTCCCCTTTTTCAACTTCAAAACTGATATCCTGCAAAACATTATACTCTACGTAGCCTTTAATCCCTTTAAATAAATTGACTAAAGTAGTTCTTAGACTCTGACTACTCTCCGTTGGAAGCTTAAAACTCTTGCTAACATGTTCTACTTTTACAGCAATATTATTATTTTTTACCATTACAAAATCTCCGCAAACTTTTTGGCATTTTTTCTAAACACAGTTATACCCAATAGGTAAACAACGACTGGAAGAATATACGGAATTGCCACAATAACAGGATTTTCAATCAATTCACTAACTGTAGTATTCCCAGAATAAACAATAAAATGTCTCAAGTCTTGAATAATTTGTGCAACAGGGTTCAACATCATCAATTTAGCAAATGTTACTTGCCCACGCTGTAAAATAAATGTCAATGAATAAATAATTGGTGTCGCATACAATCCAGCCTGTAAGAACACTTCCCAAATTGGACCAATATCTCTAAATCTTACAAATAAAGAAGATAGAATGAAAGCTATACCTGTTGCTAGTAATGCCAATTCAAAAAACAATGGGATTATAATTAAAATGGACCAAGTAAAGGGAACCCCGTTAATAGCAGCAAATACAAACACAACCATTAAGTTAATGGCGTAATTAATTGCAGCTCCTGCAACTGAAGAAAAGACAATAATTTCTTTCGAAAAATTCAATTTACGCAACAAATCTCCACGAGAAACAATGGACATCATTCCCATGTTGGTTGCTTCAGTAAAAAAGTTCCATGTTACCATACCTAATAATAACCCTACTGCATAATGAGGAGTTCCATCATCAAAGCGCAAAAAACGAACAAATACTAAATACATAATTGTAAAAAGTAACATCGGTTTCAAAATCGACCAAAGATGCCCAATGAGAGAACCTTGGTAACGTAATTTAAAATCTGTTTTAATCATCTCTCTCAAGAGTATTTGATTTTCTTTATTTAATAAATTCATAACTATTCCTTATATGCAAATTTTGTCACAATCAGTGTTGTGAATACCAATGTATGGAAAGCCTTATTTTTCCTCAATCCATATTTTCTCAAAATCCTGAATCGTTCAAGCATTGGTTTATCCATAATGGTTACAAATGCTTCAATTAATTCTCTATTTGACTGAGATAGAGGCATTTGTAGTAAATGACGGGCTTGTTTTTGACTATTTTTAATCAAGTCCCAATAAACCGCAAATAAAATGTGAGGACGAATCCATTTTTTAAAGCGTTTTGAGAGAGTTCGAGCCCCTAAAACATTATCAGAATGCTGGCGGTACAGTTCCCCTGGTTGATCTATAAACACCAAATTTCCAAAGGCTGAGGCAAGCAAGGCTAAGAACCAATCATGCATGAGTATATCTTCCGTCTCTTGCCACATTTCAGCGAGAGTATGATTGATCATGGCGACCCCACCTGTTACCGTGTTTTCGGTCAATTCTTGAACTAATTCAGTATTTGCATGGTGAGATTGAGATTTAACCATGCTTTCAGTCATAATCTCTAAATCTTGATTGACCACTTTTAAATCCATATAAACCATTAAGGGAAGATCAGCTGGATAGTTTTGAGCTTCCTTTAGACTCAGTTCCAATTTATTTGGCAACCAAACATCATCCTGATCACTAAAAAAATAATAGTCAGCCCTATCGTGGTTCACGAGTTTGTGAAAACTTTTTATAACTCCAAGATTGTCACTCTTATCACTATCAATAATATGAATTCGACTATCTTGATGCTCAAAATCCTTAAGGATTTCTTTTGTATTGTCACTGGAACCATCATCACGGATGAAGAGAGTCCAGTCTGTGTATGACTGTTCTTGAATAGAACGAATTTGCTCAGCCAAGAACTGTTGACCATTATAGGTCGACATCAAAATATTGACTTTCATCGTAAAAATAATTCCTCGTACTCACGTGCAATTCTTTCCCATGTATAGGCTTCTTGCATGTGTTTTTTTGCAACTTTCCCAAGCTCAATGGATTCTGCTTGTCCATCTATTTGATCAATCAAATGAGCCAAATTTCCTCCATCTTTGCTCCAATAACGAGCACCTTGCAGGGCAACTTTTTTATTAAAATCAACACCTAAAACCAAATTTTCATTGGTTTGTGCCAAGGCCTCGAGTAGTCCAGGATTTGTTCCACCAACTTCATGTCCATGGATATAGGCACGACACTCCTGTCGAAGATACTTTAGTAGTTCTTGATCGTACACTGTTCCAACAAATTTGATTCGTGGATCAGATGCAAAATCTGTCTCTTCTTTGAGCTGTTGGAAATAAGCAGAGCCTTCATGATTGGCTATAATGACCAAATCACGTTTTGTCTTGCTGGCCATAAATTCCTTGATAGCTGTTACATAATTATTTTCTGGAACAAAGCGACCAACTATCAGGAAATATTCTTTCTCTTTAATGTTCCAATTTGTAAAATATTGGCGAACTTGTTCAGATTCTTTTGTTAACTTAGTCGGACTTAAATCTGTACCATAGGCAATAAAAGTTGTATTTGTAGCTGAGTATTCAGACTGCAAGTAATCTTCAATACCTTCATTGTCAGCGACAATCAAATCCGCATAACGAACCATCATTTTCTCAGAAAATTTTAGATAACGTTGAACTGGTTTAGCCCATTTTGCTCGTTTCCACTCCAAACCATCTGGATTGACAAACAAGGTACCTCCAACAGAGTGAATCTTTTTCGCAAAAGGTACTATGAAGCCACCTATGGTATTTCCCAAAATATAGAAAATTGGTCGCTCTATCTGCTGTTCCTTGATGATTTTAAGGGCATAAGTAATCGCCATCATATCATAAGCAATCACACGAGCCGGTCCAAGTTTTGGTGGATTAATGGTGAAGCAATCTGCACCCAGGTAGGTCGAATGTTGGTGATGACTTGTATCAGACAAGCACGCCACATGGTAATGAATCTTTTCAGATTGTTGGTGACTGACCAATTGTTGGACAAAGGTCTCAAAGCCACCATATTTTGCTGGCAGTCCACGACTACCGATAATAAAAACGTGTTTCATGAATCCTCTCCATCAAATTGCAGTTCTTTTCATTATACCATTTTTTAGTTTTTTTTCCTAATTCTATACTAGTTTGGTTATAAAGGCTTTTCTTTTTCTACGCCTCTGACTCCACAGTATAGATAAAAACAAATTTTGAGTTAATAAGAAAAATTTGATATAATATGTACTGGATTTTACATAAAAATATAAAACTTAGAATTGTTAATAAATATGAAATTAATCAAACAGCTTATTCACATACTGATCTCCATCGGATTGATTGGAAGTTTTTTTCTCTATGCACATCTCATTCAAAACGAATTAGGTTCTACAAAAAATGATGGAACTATAGAAATAATCGCAGAACAACCAAACCAAGTAATCGACAGCATCCAAATAAATGGACGTTATATTCACTCATCAGAAATTATAGAAAACCAATGGGGAATCAATGATGCTGATTTAATTCCTAATTTTTCTTCTCTAGGTGAAGAAAATTCACTCGTAATTAAATCTTCCTCTTCTGTAAGAACCTTATCATTTGAATACTTTGTTAGTGAAAATCCGACTATTGTAAAAATTAAAGTCGGTGGACAATTGGTTGAATCCATTGACACATCAACTGGAGATAAATATAAAAATTTAGCCTTTATTGAGCTTCCCTATACTTTACGGATAACTAAAGATAATCAATTTTGGTACCTCCACTTAATAGTCCTTGCTTTAGGTCTAACATGCTTTATCTTAAATGGAGCAACATGGAGAATCAAAAGAAGAGATATCCGTATCTTAACAATATTATTAATCGTTCAATATATATTCACTACTTTTACATTTCCACGTTTATATCGCAATGAATTAGTGCTATTTAATTCGAACTTTAATAAAATGGAAACTCAACAGCTATTAGTTGCACTAACTTTCCTGATATTTTTTGGTCTTTTAGGATACAAACAACTCCGAGGTCATATCTCTAAAGCCTTCAAAACGATTAGCCTATCAGTGATTTATCTTCTAGTTCCCATTTTTTCATTATTTATTATTGAAAATAGCTACTCACAATTCTCTACTCTTTCCCCAAACAGTCTTTGGAACAATCTAATCATTATCGGAGTCCTCTACCTAATACTGGTCTTTACAACTAACCTACGATTTGCCAGCCTATTAATTCTATCCGCTTCAGTATTTATTGGTATAAGTAACCAACTTTTGATTGACAGCCGTGGTGCCCCTCTATTATTTTATAATCTTTTTCAAATTACAGACGGATTAAATGTAGCTTCTAGCGTAGCAATTAATATCAACAATCGAATGCTACAAAGCATGGTATTTTCTTATATCTTATTGACCTTCTTTTTCTTTATCCCCAAATTATATTTACCAAAACTTCTACCTTCTAGAACGTTCTATTCTAGTTATGATTTCAAATGGCCGAAACGTTTCAGCAGAATTTTACTGGGCTATATAACTTTAATAACAATCGTTCCAATGATTAATAAAACTGTCGTCTCTAATGCAAATATATCGTTAAACTACTGGAGAATGTACGTCACCTATGGTCAATTTGGGCTACCACTCTCACTCGCCTCTTTCTATGAAGATAGTAAAATAACTAAGCCTGAGGGATATTCACTCCCAAAACTTAATGAAGTTCTTGAGAAGTACCCTCCTGAAACAGAAAAACAAACAATCAGACCTAATATTATCTTTATACAGAATGAATCACAGAGTGATTTTTCAAACTTACAGGGCTTAAATATGGAGCCTGATCCGCTATCAAACCAACATGCATTAACAGACAATACTATTCATGGCACCCTAAACGTCTCTGTTTTCGGCGGTGGTACTGCAAATACCGAGTATGAAGTGCTGACAAGTAACCCAATCAGTTTATTATCCTCTAATTTATTCCCATATCAGCAGATTATCACACAAGAACGTCCAAGTTTCGCAACTTATCTAAAAAATAAAAATTACGACACCGTAGCTCTACATCCTCAATCTGGAAATAATTACAACCGCAATGCAGTGTATCCTCTACTAGGGTTTAATAAATCTTATTTTTTAGATTCGGAACCTGCTATTAGTAGCTTAGCACCACTAACAATCGATCGTGGCTGGCCATCTGATCAATTCTTGTTCAACGGAATAAAAGAACTTTATACCCAAAAAGGAGACCAGCCTCTATTTAGCTTTGTTGTTACCATGCAAGGACATGGAGGCTATCCAAGTACGGAAGAAATTTATCCTCGCGAAGTCAGTATTAATGGTTCAACATCTGAATACTTAGCTGAAACAGAATTTTTGACCAGCATGAAAAGAACAGATGAAGCATTTGCAGATTTAATTACTTTCTTTAGCACTTACAAAGAGCCAACGGTCATCGTCATGTACGGCGATCACCAACCTAGTTTGACTCAAGAATTTTACGCACAATTTATGGATGAAAATAATCCTGCTACTAAATATTCTACCCCTTTAGTGATTTGGTCGAATTTTGATATTAGGGAGCGCGAATCTACAACAATCAGCCCAAACTATCTCGTTCCATATTTGATGGATATTTTATCCGAATCCGACTATGCCCTTCCTCGATCACCTTACCAACAATTTTTGAGTGATATGCAAATCGAAGCACCTATCATTACTAGCTGGGGAAATATCGATAATAATGGCCAACAAATTGAAGATCTATCAACCCTACCACTTTACCAAACATACTTACAACTAGAATACAATAGTGCCATTGACAAACAACCTTTAACAGATTTATATGAGTGATAAAAATAGCCTTGCTCGTTCTTGAGCAAGGCTATTTTATCATCAATCATCCAAAAAACTTAATTATCTAAAAGATAAAGCTTGTAATTCTCGATAATTGATCGTAATTTTTCACCATATTTCGGATCAGTAGCATATCCTGATTGTCTTAACGCAAGAATTGCTTGTTGATAATCAGTTGCCTCTCTGAAACTCTGGTAATTTTTTATTCTCCACGGAGTAGAGGTAAAGAACTTAGCATAGTCTGCTACACTTTCATTCCATGAATTATATTTTCTAAACAAGTGCTTTTCTTGCTTCTTCTCACCATCACGGTATTCATTAGTAATGATTTCAATTGTATCGCCCGTCCATGCAGCATCCGCTTTGATGCCAAAAAGATTATTCCCATGAGTCGCCAAGTATGACGTTCCCCATGCACTTTCGAGGATGGCTTGAGATAACATGACGCTCGAAAGGATAGAATTAGCTTTTGAACTTTGCTCAATTGCAGGTACTAGATTAGCTATGAAACTTTTTTGATCATTAGAAAGTTTTCCTGTTTCAATACCTGTACCTGCAATTTCTACTTTCCCTCAACAGCACCGTACCAATTCATTACGCCTTGTGCCAATGCTTTCGCAAGGCGAGTGTGGTAAGAATCTTGTTTGATAACTTGCAACTCCGAAGGATTATCCATAAATCCTAGCTCTACTAGAATAGCAGGAATTGCTGTCTCACGAAGGACTGCAAAAGTTTCTCTTCTTACGCCACGGTTAACTGCACCTGTTTCCTTAATTAAACTCTCCTGAACCTTGTTAGCTAAAATCTCACTTTCAGCTAAACGAGTAGGGTTATTATGCATTTCTTTATTAATTTTAGGTTGGTATTCTGGATTATATTGATACCAGTATGTTTCGATACCAGTCGCATTCGAAACTCCTGCTCCCGTCGCATTAAAATGAATACTAATAAATAAATCTGCGTTACTTGCATTCGTCATTCGTGAACGCTCTGTTTTGAAGTCTACATCATAATCACCTGTACGGGTCATCAAAACATTGATTCCATATTTCAAGAGATTTTCACGCAACTTATTTGAAACAGACAATGCAAGATTTTTTTCATGTACGCCACCGTAAGAAGCGCCCGAGTCTCGCCCTCCGTGCCCTGGGTCAATATAGACTGTGTAGGATCGCTGTGCCGACGGATTTGATAAGTGAGTCGTTGTACCACCTGCACCTGTTAGACCACCACTTGAGTCCTTATAATATAAGTGAACGCTATAAGTACCTATACGGTATTTATGGTCCTTCTTATCGACAGTTAACTTATAACTGCCATCTGATTGACGAGTGGCTTCATACCAACGTATATCGTCTGACTGGGACCAGGTAGGTAAGAGAACACTTGATATATCTTTCGGTGACGAAACATTAGTAACACGAACATCAAAGGTACCTTGGGCATCGTTACGATTTTCAATTGTGATGGTGCCTGTTGGCTTCGCTTCTGATAAATGAGTTGTTGTTCCACCTGCACCTGTCAAACCACCATTTGAGTCCTTATAATATAGATGAACTGTATAAGTACCTGTGCGGTACTTATGGTCCTTCTTATTGACAGTTAACTTATAACTGCCATCTGATTGACGAGTGGCTTCATACCAACGTAAATCATCCGTCTGGGACCAAGTAGGTAAGATAACACTTGCTATATCTTTCGGTGATGAAACATTAGTAACACGAACATCGAAGGTACCTTGGGCATCGTTACGATTTTCAATTGTGATGGTACCTGTTGGCTTCGCTTCTGATAAATGAGTCGTTGTACCACCTGCACCTGTCAAACCACCATTTGAATCCTTATAATATAAATGAACCGTGTAGGTACCTGTGCGGTACTTATGGTCCTTCTTATTGACAGTTAACTTATAACTGCCATCTGATTGACGAGTGGCTTCATACCAACGTAAATCATCCGTCTGGGACCAAGTGGGTAAGATAACACTTGAGATATCTTTCGGCGATGAAACATTAGTAACACGAACATCAAAGGTACCTTGGGCATCGTTACGATTTTCAATTGTGATGGTACCTGTTGGCTTCGCTTCTGATAAATGAGTCGTTGTACCACCAGCACCTGTCAAACCACCATTTGAATCCTTATAATATAAATGAACCGTGTAGGTACCTGTGCGGTACTTATGGTCCTTCTTATTGACAGTTAACTTATAACTGCCATCTGACTGACGAGTGGCTTCATACCAACGTAAATCGTCCGTCTGGGACCAAGTGGGTAAGATAACACTCGCTATATCTTTCGGTGATGAAACATTAGTAACACGAACATCGAAGGTACCTTGGGAATCGTTACGATTTTCAATTGTGATGGTGCCTGTTGGCTTCGCTTCTGATAAATGAGTCGTTGTACCACCTGCACCTGTCAAACCACCATTTGAATCCTTATAATATAGATGAACCGTGTAGGTACCTGTACGGTACTTATGGTCCTTCTTATTAACAGTTAACTTATAACTGCCATCTGACTGACGCTTTGCTTCATACCAACGTAAATCATCCGTCTGGGACCAAGTAGGTAAAATAACACTTGATATATCTTTCGGCGATGAAACATTAGTAACACGAACATCGAAGGTACCTTGGGCATCGTTACGATTTTCAATTGTGATGGTGCCTGTTGGCTTCGCTTCTGATAAATGAGTCGTTGTACCACCTGCACCTGTCAAACCACCATTTGAATCCTTATAATATAAATGAACCGTGTAGGTGCCTGTGCGGTACTTATGGTCCTTCTTATTGACAGTTAACTTATAACTGCCATCTGACTGACGAGTGGCTTCATACCAACGTAAATCATCCGTCTGGGACCAAGTAGGTAAAATAACACTTGCTATATCTTTCGGCGATGAAACATTAGTAACACGAACATCAAAGGTACCTTGGGCATCATTACGATTTTCAATTGTGATGGTGCCAGTAGGTTGTGTAACATTGACCGAACTGGAAGCTGTACTGACTCGAGCACTTGGAACACTTGTAGAGCCATTCGAACTTCCTGCAATCGTATTGGAAGAACTTCTGGTCAGCGAATTCGAAGTACTACTTGTTGTACCTGCTGTCAAACTAGAATTAACCGTTGAGCTTGTAGTAGTCGAAGTTGCTTCCTCCTCAATTTTAGACGAGATTGTATTGCTATTATTCAAAGCAGTAGGCTTCTCAGCCGCGCTTACGACATCCTTCTTCCATTCGAAACTATAATCTGATAAGGTCTGAAAACTTCCATCTGTTAATTGTGCCGTTAACTTCAGCGAAAAGACTTGGTCTTCCTCCGCAAATGCAGACCGATCCAAAACCGCTACGTATCTACCTTGCTCATCCATTGAGAATGCGACAGTAATGCCGCTATTTGTTTCAGAGCGAAACTGGGCTGTAACACCAATAATTTCCCCTTGAATGTTCGACAGAATAGCTTTAATCTGTCCAGCCTCATCAACGACAGATAACTGCCCGCCAGTTTCAGCAACCTGAGATGAAGAAACTTGACTAGATGGGGCATTTACCACATCCGCTTGAACAAGCTGAGCATTCAACGCGGATGCACACAAAGAAAGAAATAACAACGTTCTTTTTTTCACAAATATCTCCTTTATGTATTTCACATGTAAAAACAACTATATTTCTCAAAATAGATGCAATTACACTAATCTTCTATTTTTCTTCTTGCTTCTTTGTCAATAACCAACCAGCAAAAATTGTTATGAGTCCTAGTACAGTTAATGGAAGACTAGATTTCCCTGAAGTTTTTGGCAATACCTTAGCATTATCATTTGGGATAACCTTTTTCTGACCTGCTTCGGAAATATTGCCTTTGCCTGTAGCTAAATCAGAAATCTGACCGCCCCCTTGACCTGGAACGGTCTGCAAATCATTTGAGCCATTTGTAGCGCTTTGACTTGTTTGTACCCCGGTATTTTCAGTCTTAGCTGTACTTTTATCCTCGACTTTTGATTGTAGACTAGCAGTTAGTTCTGCAATCTGTCGGTCCATTTCTGAAAAGTCATACGGAAATTTTGGTTGCGAAGCAGTTGCAAGAGCTTGACCATATCCTATAGTGGCAGATGTAATAGTTTCTAAATTAGAGTTTCCACTTTCCAACAATCCAGCTAATTCTTGTCCGGTTGCTTCTGCATAAGCAATATAATTATCAATCGCTGCCGACTCTTTATTCAGTAGTTCAACGATAACTTCTCTAGCGTATTTCAATGCAGCCAATTCTGCTTCAGGAGTACTTGCATCATCTTCAGCCTCGTACTTAGAAACTATAGCCGCTGCTTCTTCTCTTCCGCTTTTTCCAGCGACTGTAAGTGTCTCAAATAAGTAATGGTAATGTTGGGCTATGCTACCAATTAAATTTGCTTTAAGTTCATCTAAAACAACAGCTTACTCTGCTGTTAAGCTTGCCTTCAAGTCTGCAATTTCTTCATCCCATGCAGCTTCAGCACTACCCGATGCCGTTTCTTCCATCATTCCCTCAAGAAACGCTAATCCATATTCTTGCATATCGATAGTCATTTTAGCTTGAATATATTCACGTACGGCAACTTTTTCATCATCAGTTAAATGATAGGTCGTACTTTGACTTGTCTCTGCTGCTACAACTGGAACAGCTCTGGACGGTAATGTAGCACCTCCTAGTAAAGCCAGAAAAATTCCTGACATCAACAACGACTTAACAATCGCTTTCTTTTTCATACACATCTCCTGTAAACTATTTCTTTTCTTGTTTGTAAAATGCTTCCAAAGCTTCTTGCCAAGTTGGGATGACAAAGCCTGTGGCTTTTGCCTTGTCCAAGCTCATGGTTGAGTTGAATGGACGTTTTGCCTTAGCTGGGAATTGGCTAGAATCCACTGGCAATACCTTGGTATTGGTATCCTTGAGGATTTCCGTAGCAAAGTCAAACCAAGTCGTATCTTCTGCTGCATCGTTTGACAAATGATAGTAGCCAAATGCTTGCTTGGTGTCCACCAAGTGTACCATGAATTCCGCAAGTGTGCGTGTCCAGGTTGGGCGACCGTGTTGGTCATTGACAACCGTCAAAGTATCGCGGGTTTCCGCAAGATTTTGCATAGTGAAAACAAAGTTTTTACCGTAGTTCCCAAAGACCCAAGCCGTACGAACAATGTAGAACTTGTCTGCAAACTTCTCAACTGCTTCCTCACCCAAGCGCTTGGTACGACCGTATTCAGATTGCGGATCTGGTTGGTCATCTACTTGCCACTCTTGACCCACTGGCAAATCACCATTGAAGACATAGTCTGTAGAGATATAGACAAGGGTTGCACCGTATTTAGCAGCTACCTTGGCAACATTTTCAGAGCCTGTTACATTAATCTTGTAGTTGAGTTCTTTGCCTTCATCTTCTGCCATATCAACAGCTGTGTAGGCTGCACAGTGGTAAACAACGCTTGGCTTAACTTCTGCAAAGAAGGCATCCACCTTGTCTGCATCCGTGATGTCCATTTCTGCTACGTCAGCGGCAACGTACTCAACACCACGCTCATCCAAGAGATAACGCAATTCTGTTCCCAACTGACCATTTGCACCTGTAATTAAAATCATATTTGCTCCTTATTTCAAGAAAGGCTTGGGCAAGAGCCCTAGCCTTTAATAGTCTTATTTAATAACTTCCTGTGTCTTAGCATAGTTGGCTTCAACTGCTTCTTTTTCAGCCTTCCACCAGTCTTGATTGTCTGTATACCACTGGATTGTTTCTTCCAAACCTTGAGAGAAGTCTGTGAATTGTGGTGTCCAACCAAGCTCGTCACGAAGTTTGCTTGCGTCAATAGCATAGCGCAAATCGTGTCCTGCACGGTCCGTCACGTGGTCGTAAGCATCTTTTGGTTGACCCATTTTTTCAAGAATCAATTCAAGCACTTCTTTGTTGTTCTTCTCACCGTCAGCACCGATTAAGTAAGTTTCACCCATACGGCCTTTTGTCAAGATTGCCCAAACACCAGTCGAGTGGTCGTTGGTATGAATCCAGTCACGGACGTTTTTACCCTCACCGTAAAGTTTTGGCTTGATACCTGCCAAGATGTTGGTGATTTGGCGTGGGATGAATTTCTCGATGTGTTGGTATGGTCCGTAGTTGTTTGAACAGTTGGAAATGGTTGCTTTGACACCAAATGAACGCACCCATGCTTTGACAATCAAGTCTGAAGCAGCCTTGGTTGATGAGTATGGTGATGATGGGTTGTAGTTGGTTTCTGCTGTAAATTTCTCACCTGGACCTTCGCCATGACCTGGCAAATCTTCACGCAAAGGAAGGTCACCGTATACTTCGTCAGTCGATACATGGTGGAAACGGATATCGTATTTACGAGCCGCTTCAAGAAGAGTATAGGTACCGATAAAGTTGGTATGGATGAATGGGCTTGGATCGTTGAGAGAGTTGTCGTTGTGGCTTTCTGCCGCATAGTGAACGATTGCATCTGCCTTAGCAGCCAATTTGTCAACCAATTCAGCATCTGCAATGTCGCCAACAACTAGCTCAACACGGTCACCAAGGATGGCTTCGATGTTAGCCTTGTTACCAGCATAAGTAAGTTTATCCAAAACAGTTACGTGAACGTCTGGATGATTGTTATAAACATAGTGTACAAAGTTTGAACCGATGAAACCAGCTCCACCAGTTACGATAATATTTTTAAATTGAGACATTTTTTTCTCCGAATTTTTCTTATTTTGATAGTTTCCTTAGGTAGTGGGGACGCCAGCAAACCTTCGGTTTCATGGCTAAATTTTGAACCTAAGGTTTCAAAATTTCCCTGCAAGATTACGTAAAACGTAATCTCGGAACCTGTATTCACAAGTGAAGTACTTTTATATAAGAGATAGTTTTTCGCTAATCAAGGCAGTTTTTTGAGGGAATACTGACTGTATTCTGAAAAAAACTAACGATGAGTAGCTGAAAAAATAGCCTTAGATGAACGTACTGAACTATGAATGCAGGTTCCTATTTTCACTACGGCGGAAACTATCGCTATTAGCTCGCTGTGCTCGCCCTTTTTGAATGATAGACTACTTCAAGATTTCTTTCATGTAAGCAATCTTGGCAAAGTCTTTTTGATTGTTATTTTCTGCTCGGTAGGAATCTTTTGAAGAGGCTTGGTAGATTTTTAGGTATTGTTCAAGTGTCGGTAGGTAATAGCGAACACCTGCTGTTTCTAATTCTTCCAAATCTTCTAGCTCTACACCAGCAAATTCAGGCAGTGAATGCAGGCCTCCGAATTCAACAGATAAGCCATCTTTATGAAATTCATGTTCGTGACGATCAACCAGGACATAGCCGAGTTGATTCATCATGGCAATCAGCTCATCTGCACGGTAAATCCGCTCCTCATCTGGCGCTTCCCATCCCCGTGGATCACTAGGCACATGAATATCAAGGTCCCTTGCCTGCCAATCTCGTCCTGTCTGCCTTTCCAGGCCGACAGAGCCCATCAGCAGGGGAGTGATCCCAAGCTTGTTTAACTGCTCTGCTATTTCTAAAAAGGCTTGAAACATTAGAGGTCCTCTTTCCTTAAAGGCTTAACGTCTTTGAGGAGTGGGTGGTTTTTATCTGCTTCTGAGACTTCTGCTTCTTCTAGGTTCTCCCATTTAATGTCGAGACTAGGGTCTGCGTAGTTGACAAAGGCATACTTGGGCTTGAGTTCCAAAGCCCAGTAGTCGTTAACCAAGTAGCTGTATGATACAAAGTCTGACAGAACTTGGAAACCATTGGCTACTCCGCGCGGAACGAAGATACCTTTTGAAGCATCTATAATAGTTTGATAGGTATTCCCAAAAGTCTCACCCTCACGAAGATCGACCCAAGTTCCCAAGACCTTACCACCGTCCGCCACAGAGATGTATTTATCCCAAGGCTCTGCATGAAGACCACGAAGAACGTTTTTGCGAGAGAAGGAAACATTATTTTGCAATTTTCCTTCTGCAAAGAAGCTTTCAGGGAAGCCGAGCGGCAACATTTTTTCCTTTTGGAAGTTCTCCTTGAACCAGCCACGGTTGTCACCATGAACAGGAATGTCAAATTCTAACATTCCGGGAATAGCTTCAACAGGACGAGCTGCTAGTGTTTTACCGAAAAAGTTTTCTGTCATTAGGCTTCTCCAATCAAACGGAGCAAGTATTGTCCGTATTCGTTTTTCTTGAGTGGCTGTGCCAATTCGTACACTTGTTCTTTTGTAATGTAGCCCATGCGGTAGGCAATTTCTTCCAAGTTTGCCACTTGAACGTTTTGCAAACGTTGAACTGTTTCGATGTATTGTGCAGCTTCCAAGAGACTTTCATGTGTCCCCGTGTCCAACCATGCAAAACCACGTCCCATCAATTCAACTGATAAATCACCTCGATCTAAGTAAGCCTTGTTTACATCAGTGATTTCCAGCTCACCACGTGGAGATGGTTTGATATTCTTCGCAATCTCAACGACATCATTGTCATAGAAATACAAACCTGTAACCGCAAAATTTGATTTTGGACTCTCTGGTTTTTCTTCGATAGAGATAGCATTCATATCTGCGTCAAACTCAACAACACCAAAGCGTTCTGGGTCTTTTACTTGGTAACCGAAGACAGTTGCTCCTTTATCTTTGCTTGCAGCACGTTGCAACATCTTGGTCAAGCCATTTCCATGGTAAATGTTATCCCCCAAGATAAGGGCTACATGGTCGTCACCGATGAATTCTTCGCCGATAATGAAGGCTTGTGCAAGTCCATCTGGGCTTGGTTGTTCTGCATATGAGAGAGAAATTCCCAACTCAGAACCATCACCAAGCATATCCTTGAAACGTGGTAGATCCTGAGGAGTAGAAATAATTAAGATTTCTTTAATCCCAGCCAACATGAGTGTTGACAATGGGTAATAAATCATTGGTTTGTCATAAATCGGCATCAGCTGTTTAGAAGCTGCGCGTGTCAATGGGTAGAGACGAGTCCCAGACCCACCTGCCAGAATAATACCTTTCATATAAGAGTACCTTCCATCAATTAATATCAGTTCATTATACCATATTTTTCATCATACTGTCATAAGAAAAAAGCCTGATAGCCAGACTCTTCTCAAATATACTTTAATTCACCCCAGGGCAACATCCAAAATCATCATGATGATAAAACCAGCCATTAAGCCCAGTGTTGCAATATCCGTATTGCCATTTGTCTGCGACTCTGGAATGAGCTCTTCTACAACGACAAAAATCATTGCTCCTGCCGCAAAGGAGAGGGCATAAGGTAAAATAGGTGTCATAAAGGTGACCGCAAAAGCCCCTATGACTGCTGCAATCGGCTCGACAATTGCTGACATTGATCCCCAGTAAAAAGCTTTCCACCTAGATGCACCGTCTGTACGAATTGGGATAGCCAAGGCTGCACCTTCAGGAATATTTTGTATACCGATCCCAATAGCAAGACCGATTGCGCCGATAAGAGCTGCTGGACTATAGTTAGAAGCAAGTGCACCAAATGTCACACCGACCGCCAAGCCTTCAGGAATATTGTGAATTGTAATGGCTAAGAAGAGCAGGGCTGTTTTTGATAGATTTTTTCTCTCCTTCTCACCGCCACCTTCTGCCTTATCTTTATCATTTCCCAAATGTAAATGCGGAACCCAGGCATCTACCAAGCGTAAAAAAATACCACCTGCTGCAAAACCTACTGCTGCTGGTATCCAAGCCAAATTGCCGTATGAACTTTCAGCATACTCAATCGATGGAGCTAATAAAGACCAAAAAGAAGCCGCAATCATAACACCTGCTGCAAAGCCTAGCATGGTGTCTAGCAAACGACGGCTAACTGTCTTAAAGAAAAATACAACGGCAGATCCCATAATCGTACAAAACCATGTGAATAAACCACCTAGCAAAGCCTGTAGAACTACAGACTGATTAGTAAACCAAGTCATAACTAACATCCTATCCTGTTTAATCTTGCATATCCTATAAATTAAGATACCCTAATTTATTATAAAATTCAAGCTTTTTCACTTAAATAAATAAGAAAATATCTAAAAAATAAAAGACCTAAAACTACATTAAATGTCGTCTTGGTCTTTCCATAATTAGGTACTGATTAATTTATCACAAATGTCTAAACGGATTGGTTGAAACAGTTGAAGGTAGAATTTCGACATCCCAACCTTCATTTGCCTTCCATGTTTCCAACAATTCAGCAATTTTCTTGATAAACAAGGCTTCGATATGATGACCTGGATCAATAGCCAGCAAGCCTTGTGTCAACATATCCTGACCCGTATGGTAGTAAATATCGCCTGTGATATAAACATCTGCTCCCTTGGCAAGAGCCTCATGGTAATAGGAACCACCACTGCCACCACAAATCGCCACACGGCTGACATATTGCTTGGCTTGATGCCCATAGGTCACTAGACGGACAGCATCTAGACCAAAGACAGACTTGACTTTCAATGCCAATTCTTCCAAGGTCTGCTCTGCTATTGTCCCCACACGACCAAGCCCCTGCCCCTCGGCAGTTTCAATCAAGTAGGTAGTATCTTGAATTTCTAATAGTTCACAGAACCAGTCGTTGAGACCACCCTCAACCACATCAATATCTGTATGACTGACATAGACTGCAATATTATGCTTAATCAAATCAAGATACATTTTAGTTTGCGGATTGTCAGCCACCAAATCCTTTATGGGACGAAAAATCGGGGCGTGCTTGACGATAATCAAATCCACCTTTTTATCAATCGCCTCTGCCACTGTTGTCTCACGAATATCCAGAGCCACCATGATACGTTGAATCTCTTTATTAAGGGTACCAATTTGCAGCCCTTTGACATCGCCTTCCATAGCCAAAGAAGAGGGGCAAAAGGCTTGATAACGCTCAATAACCTGACTAGCTAACATGGAGTACCTCCTGAATTTGTTGGATCTTTTGGGAAATGGCAAAGCGGTCGCCTTGGCGTTCAGATGGAACTTGTTCCAAAGCAAAACTTAATTTTTCAAGTTCTCTTCTCCACTTTTTGACGAAAACTGGTGAAGCCTCCTCTAGTAGATAGGGACCAAAACGATATTCAACTTCTGATAATCTCATCTGTCCTGATTCTGCAACGAGGATTTCATATAACTTGCCATTTTCTTCCAGAATCTTTTCAGCAACCAATCTAAAACCATTTTTTTCCAACCATCGACGCACATCATCTTCACGATTATTTGGCTGGAGTATCAACCGTTCAATGGTCGCAAGCTTTTCTTTTCCTGCTTCTAAGATTTCTGCAATCAAGCGCCCTCCCATACCTGCTATGGTCACGGCAGTCATCTGGTCAGACATCTCAAACGCACCTAAGCCATTTGCTAAACGGACTAGAATTTTTTCTGTTTGTCCCGCCTGCTCTACATTCTGGAGCGCTGACTGATAGGGACCTTGAACAACTTCCCCTGCAATGGCAAAATCAATACGCCCCTGCTCTACCAAAAAAAGAGGGAGATAAGCATGGTCACTCCCTACATCAACTAGACGTACCCCTTGTGGGACAAAACTTGCGACTGTTTCCAGCCTTTTAGATAATTTTGTTTCCATATCAATCTTTCCACATCCACATTGCATCAAGAAAGTCACTTGAAACAGTCACATTCTTAGGAGTCTGAATTTCTCTTTCTGCATTTTTCGCTTCTACTTGCGCAACTGTAGTAATTCCCTCACGGCGCCAGTTTCGTAGAATAGCTTGGATGTATTTCCAATTTGTTTTGTTGTTAAAAACAGCTTCTTTCAAGGCTGCACGAACCAAATCAATCGAAGTTTTGTCATCCTCAATAGTCTTCTGCAAATCTTCGATTTCAAACGGCGATAAAAAGCGACCCAATTCACGTTCAAAATCACCCACCAAGGTCTTCAAATCATTCTCTGGTTGCACAATCTCAACTACCTGTTTTGGAGTTAACAGAGCATCCAATTTTTCAAAAGCAGGAAGCGCATCGAATATCATTTCAATTTCACCAGCAATACTGATTGTCTTAAATTCTAAGAGTCCAGCATCTTGGAGATTTTCAATAGCTTGATTGACCTGGGCAACTGTTTTACCAGTAGCTTGAGCAATCTCACTAGGTGCTAATGATTCGATGGCTGAAGAATTTTGATAAAAGAAAAACTGCCAAATCAAAAAATCATCTGCCGACGGAAAAAGCTCTTGATAGTGGAATAATATTGCTGCTGGCAGGACCAAATGTCCCTGACGAAATTGCTGTGAATAGTTCATACTTCCTCTTTAAAGACTAGCTGACTGGGCTGATTGTTCAAAGATATGCCAGTCGTATGGAGTTTCTTGATAGACAGCATAATTCACCCAGTTGGTAAAGAATTGTGCTGCTGGTAAATTCCAAGAGAGAGATGATTTGCTTGTAGGGTCATCTTCTTTGAAATAATTTTCCGGTAAATGGGGATTTTTTCCAGCTATACAATCACGTTGGTATTCCTTAGCTAGGGTATCCCTATCATACTCTAAATGTCCAAAACTATAAATTTCTCTTAAATCCTTGCTGGCTAAAATGGATAGGCCAACTTCTGGACCTTGTGATAAAATCGTCAACCCACTCAGATGGGCAATATCTGCTTCTCTTACTTCCGTATAACGGGAGTGTGGTGAACGAAATTCATCGTCAAACCCACGCATAAGAGGGCTAGTTGGATTAGTCACTTCTTGACAATATACGCCTGATAGTTTTCGAGACATACTGTGTTTGGGTACACCATAGCGTGCATACAAACCAGCCTGTGCACCCCAACAAATGTGCAATGTTGAATAAACATGTGTTTTTGACCAATCAAAAACTTGAGTAAGTTCTTGCCAGTAATCAACTTCCTCAAAGGGTAAGTTTTCAACTGGTGCTCCTGTCACGATGAGCCCATCAAAATAGCTATCCCTGACCTGCTCAAAAGTCTTATAAAACTGCTTCAAATGGTCCGAGTGTGTATTTTTGGACTCGTGACTAGCCATGTAGAGAAATTCAACCTCTAGCTGTAAAGGAGTGTTAGCCAAAAGACGGAGCAACTGAGTCTCCGTCACTATCTTCTGTGGCATGAGATTGAGAATAAGGATTTTGATAGGACGAATGTCCTGATGACTGGCTCGGTCACTATCCATCACAAAAATATTCTCTTTTCTCAAAATTTCAACTGCTGGTAATGATTTTTCAATTTTAATTGGCATAAGCAACCTCCCAATTTTCTTATATTTATTATAAGACAGGTTGCTATACAATTCAATTAGAATAAAAATAGGACCAGTTATAAGTTTTGGCTATAACCTTAGATTAATAGTGCATCAAAACCTTGTAGTCGTAGTCGCCGATTGCTTCGCGGCCTTTCAAATCATCTAGCTCAATCAAGAAGGCACAGCCAGCAACGATACCGCCAAGCTTTTCAATCATTTCGATCGTAGCTTTTACAGTACCACCAGTTGCCAACAAGTCATCGACAATCAAGACACGTTGTCCTGGTTTGATTGCGTCTGCATGCATCGTCAATGTATCTACACCATATTCTTTTTCATAGTCAGCTGAGATAACCTCACGTGGTAACTTACCTGGCTTACGAACTGGTGCAAAACCGATTCCCAATTCAAAGGCAACTGGACATCCAACGATGAAACCACGCGCCTCTGGCCCAACAATCATATCGATTTGCTTATCTGTCGCATACTGAACGATTTCACGTACTGCATAGCTATAAGCATTTCCATCTGCCATCAAAGGGCTAATGTCACGGAATTCGATACCTTCTTTTGGATAGTTAGGAATTGTTGCGATGTAATCTTTTAAGTTCATTTGTCTCTCTCTTTTTAAAAATAATTTTTACTCTTCATTATACCATGAAATTGTTTTTTGGTACATTTCAGACCTATATCTTTAGCAAATCGTCTCCTCACATTCGCCACACAAGCTGCCCTGCTATGTCCACCATAGGAAAAGCTTCCTTGCTGATTAAAGTAAGACTGCTCCCAGCCAACCTCATTTCTTCCTTTATCAACTGATAAAAGCTAGTTGAGGCAAAAATAGTAGCTTCTTTTATGAAATTTTGAACAAATGCTGGGATGTCTTCTTGTTTTAGAGGCAACAGTTGTTTCAGGAAAACCTTTTTGATGGCTCTTTCTGACCATCCTACTCGCCGTAATTCAATCAGTGCGTGCTTTATTTCGGTTATCTGTTCAAGATTTTTCAACAGGCTTTTTTGCCTGATAAACCTATAAGTGTAGAGAAGCGTTCCAATCACTCCAACAACAACCAGAGCTTCTACTGTCATCAAACGCGACCACATAGCCATTCATAAATTTCCTGAACAGTACCAAGCGCCATCAACTCTTGCTCCATCACGGTTTGTTTTAAGTCTTGATAAATCTGACTTTCTGAAATTTCCCGTCTCTGTGCCTCTTTGTTGACCCGCATGACCCCATCCGTAATGGTAACAAATTCTAATTCTTGGAAAATCTGAATCATTTTGACCAATAGACTGTCCTTAATTTTTAAGTAAACAGCCAAATCTTTCAGTTTGTAGCGAACATCAAACTCATCAAATTGGTAAATAGTCTTATACAATTTAGCGAATTGTTCTCGGCTACCATAACCATCTAGATAGTACGGTTTGGCAATTTCGTTTTTAAAATAAATGGCTTCAAATTCTCTTTCCTGAAAATAGCTACGCAGACTACTGAGGTCCTCAGGCAAGTTAGCCAAGACAATTGCTTTGTTATCTGCTACTGGATTTTCAATGTCCAAAATTGGGACTCCTGCAGGAATAGGATGTTGTTTTCCACGAATATTATAAAGTTGAACACCGTTGACCCGAGCATCAACCAACATGAGCTGAAGACTAGTATTGCCATTCCATTGATTGACAGACAAGGTGACAGCTAGTTCTAAGCCCTTGGCCTGTGAAAATTCCAAGGCTAGATTGCCCTTACCAAAAGCAACGACATCAAATCCAGCAGCACCTTTAGTAATGCGTAGTTTCAAATGGGCATTATTCTGCCCCATGGTCCTTGCTGATTCCACCTGAAAGTCTCTGATGTAGAATACAGGCTTTTTATTATCCATGCCATAAGGCGCAAGCTTCTCGAAAGATTTTAGAGTATCTAGGGTTAATTCCTCTAAATCCAATTCTTCATCTAAGACCAGCGAAGACTTGCTGGATAAATCCAATTTATTTTCGATAATGTAGTCTGCCAAGGTTAGAGCAAGCTCTTCGAGTTTGTCAACTTCCAAGGTCATACCTGCTGCACCAGCATGGCCACCAAAGGCGATAAATAGGTCCTGATGATCTTTAAGGGCCTTGAAAATGTCAACCGCTTCAACAGAACGAGCCGAACCCTTTGCCTTACCATCTTCAATAGACAAGACGATAACAGGCTGGTGCAATTCTTCTAGTAGGCGTCCTGCTACAATCCCTAAAACACCTGGGTTCCAACCTTCTTTAGCCAGAACTTGAACAGGTCTATCATGACGGAGCATGGTTTTTGCTTCATCGTAAATTGCTTGGACGACGTCTTTGCGTTCTACATTTTTACTGTCAATCATGAGAGCAATCTCATGGGCCTCTTCGTCATCAAAACCAGTCAGTAATTCGATGGCTGGATTAGGATCATCGAGTCGACCAAGGGCATTCAACCTCGGAGCAAGTTGGAAACCAACTGTTTCTTCATCAATACTGTCTATGTCAATACCAGCTATCTTTATCAACTCTTGCAAACCTGCTCGCTCAGTCTGTTTGAGAAGGGACAGACCATATTTGACCATGACACGATTCTCATCGGTCAAGCTAACCATATCAGCGATGGTGCCAATTGCGACCAAATCCAGCAAGTCTGCATGAACCGTTTCAAGAAGGGCACAGGCCAATTTGAAAGCCACACCGCAGCCCGCCAAATGTTTGAAGGGATAATTTCCCTCTGGATGCTCTGGATGTACAATCGCATAGGCATTGGGAAGGGTTTCCTGCATGGAATGGTGGTCTGTCACGACAACATCGACACCCATTTCCTGGGCATAGGCAATCGCTTCATGACCCGCTACGCCATTGTCCACCGTCACAATAAGAGAAATCCCCTGCTGCTCAATAAAATACTTGTAAACTGATTGATTTGGCCCATAGCCATCTGTGAAACGGTTAGGAAGATAAACTTGGACTTCTGCCCCCATTTCCTCCAGAGTTTCTTTCAGAATAGATGCCGAGGTCATACCGTCTGCGTCATAATCTCCATAAATCAAAATTTGTTCGTAATCTTCGATTGCTCGGCGAATCCGCTCCACCGCCTTGTCCATATCATGTAGTAAATAGGGATCGTGAAAGCCTTCTAAGCTTGGTTGTAAGAAAGTATGCAATTCTTCCGCCGAATGGATGCCACGTTCATACAGCAACTTAGCCGCTACCGGATCCACTCCTTCTTTTTTAGCAATTTTGATAAATTGTTCATCAGAAAAACCGGTCAATAATTGCCAGTCATAATTGGGTTTTATCACGTTTTTTTACTCCTTAATACTCAAAATCACAAGTAACCTGTAACTTTTCCGAGTATAAACTATCTTTCTATTATACCATTTTCCAGGAAAAATGGAGCAAGGTAAGACCGAAACAGAATGTCGATCCCTTGCTCCATGAAGAACTAATAGTGCAATTTATAATAAAGGTGAAATAATTCGCAGTAGGGCTCCTCCCAAACGCTTATACCAAGAGTACGTTTTATGGAAGGTTAGAAGGTTAATTTGCTGTGATTTTTTGAAGGAATGAGTAAAGTCATCCTTAATAGCTGCCAAAACTGCCGAATGATTGTAAATATAGAGACCACATTCAAAATTAAGATAAAAAGAGCGAAAATCCATATTCACCGTACCAACAGTAGCTTTCTTATCATCGACCAAAACAACTTTGGAATGGACAAACCCAGGCTGGAATTCAAAGATTTCAATTCCTGCTTCCAAGTAAGTCGGAAAATCAGTACGAGCAGCCAAATAGGCAGATTTTTTATCGTAGATATGCGGTAGCAGAATGCGAACCTCGACTCCACGCTTCGCAGCATAAGTCAAATTATCAATCATTTCATCATCCAACACTAAGTAGGGTGTCATGATATAAATATAATCCGTTGCCGACTGAATCATGTCTAGGCAGACTCGTTTGGCTACCTCATCTCCATCAAATGGATTCTCGCCATACGGAAGGAAGAAACCTTCAGCATCAATGGTTTCCGTCTCTAAATCTTTATGCGTTTTGAGGTATTTTAGGTCATCTGTCTCTGTCTTTTCATTGTAATTCCACATTTGAAGGAACATCAACGTAAAGTTTGCAACAGCTTCTCCCCTAATCATAATCGCTGCGTCTTTCCAGTAACCAAAACGCACTTTCTTGTTGATGTATTCATCTGCGATATTAATGCCACCGGTAAAGGCAACCTTTCCATCAATAATCGCAATTTTTCTATGGTCACGGTTATTTTGCACCGTAGATAAGGCTGGGATAATTTGAGAAAATACTTTGGCTTTTATCCCATATTTTCGCAAGGTTTTATAGTAATTATAGGGAAGATTGGTCAGTGAATTCATCCCATCATACATAAAACGAACTTCCACCCCTTGCGCTGCCTTTTCCTTCAAAATGTCAAGGATAGAATCCCACATATATCCCATATCGACAATAAAGTACTCCATGAAAATATACTGCTCTGCCTTTTTCAATTCTTCTAGTAGAGCTTCAAATTTTTCCTGACCTGTTGAAAAATAGACGGCATCCGTATTGGTATGAATTGGGTAGCCAACGTACTCACTCATGAAGTGAGCTAATTTCAGTTGCTCCTTATCTTCCTGCTCCAATGCCTTCATGACCTTTTCAGACGTCTTACTATACTCCCGAAGTCTTTGTGCTTGCTTATGAAAATTTTTACGATAACGTTTGGTTTCAATGTTGGACTGCAAAATAAAATAGAATAGAGCACCAAAAATCGGAATACCAATGACAAAAATAATCCAGGTTAACTTAAAACTGGTATTCATCGGTCTATTGATGATTGAAATAGCTACAAAAATCGAAAAAATTTGCAAAACAATCAATAAAGCAGGCATATAGGTAGCTGCCGAACCTACCAACCAAAGAATAAGGAAAATGGTTAGAATAATCAAACTAATGACAATAAATGTCCGGCTATATATAATTTTCCAAAGTTTTTCCATACATCTCTCCCTTAGTTTTTTACCATTATAACAGATTTTAGTTCATTATCCTACTCAAAATAAATAGTCTCTATGATTCGATATTTCTGAATATTTTAAATATATAAACATATTCAATTTATATTGTAAAGACATATATTTTTTGATAAGATAGGCATGAAATAACCCGTTTTAATTTATTACCCCGTACACATTATCAAAAGGAGGAAGTTCGCATGAAACTTTCATATAAGAAAAGGCTGTTGAATCAAGTCCTACTTGCCTCAACAGTTCTTTTAGCTGCATCTCTCGCTCAGGGAACGGTCTTCGCAAATACAGAGGAGATACCACCTACTACTAGTGAAACAGTGACTCCACTGCCTGAAGAGACTCCTATCACGGAAACTAGCACAAGCGAAGCTACAGATAATCTTGTAGAAGGGAAGGAGACAGAAAAACAAACTGAAGAAATAGCAGATACTTCTCCTACACCTGTTTCCACAGAAGAAGATACAACATCTTCCGAGCCCAATGCCGAGGAAACTACGCTCAAATCAGCTAATAATGATAGTCAGGATCCTACAGAAGAAAAATCTGCCGTACCGACTATTGATACAATTACACTCGAAACAAAAACTGTCTATCTATCGGAAGCAGTCACTATCACAGAATCCGTCACTCTTCCAGATACAACTGAAAAAATAGAATGGACATTGGATGGAAAGCCTATTTCCGAATGGAAAACCTGGAATTTGAAAGAGGGAGATTTCACAGGCGATACATTTATCACAGTAGAAGAAAGCAGACAGGACAACCAACTTCATTTGAATATCCAGCTCGCAGCTCTCTTTGGAGAAGATTTGAGTAAACGGACACCGAGTAATATTCGCCGTACCTATCGACATTTTATAAAAGATATGCTGTTGGAAGGTACTAGTGCCGATGGAAACCTGACCATTTCAAAAACTCTTCATTTCCGTCCTTATGAAGCCTACCGTACACATGAGGAAATGTTAACAGAGATTGAGGAAACGAAAAATAATGCTGCGACCGACCGCCTAGTAAGGATTGAGTCAATTGGTCAATCAGCTGAAGGTAGAGACATTAAAATGGCTGTTGTGGCTAAAGATCAAGCAAGTATTGATAAATATCTTACTGAAACAACACCACTCATGCTGACCCACCCCGACCAGATGCTGAAACAGTTGCAAGCTGGAACCTTCGACTATAAATTACCCATTCTCATCAACAACACTCATGCTGATGAACAACCCGGCATAGATGTGGTAACTAGCCTATTCAAAGAATTTGCACAAAAAGACACCATCACTTTCCCATCTACAGATGCCGATGGAAATCCTGTTACTCTTCATTTAAAAGTGACAGATTTGTTAGATAAATTTATCTTCTTGTTCAATTTCACAGAAAATCCTGATGGCGATGTTAAAAACTTGCGTTCACTAGTAAATGGTTTGGACCCTAACCGTGATACTGGTTTCCAAGTGAATCCAGAAACACAAGCCATCGTCCGTCAAATCCACAAATGGAATCCAATATCTGTTTTAGATATTCATGGTTTTGTATCTGGATTTCTCATCGAGCCTGCCACTCCGCCACATGACCCGAACTTTGAATATGATTTACTAGCCGATATTATGCTGGAAAAAGCTCATGAAATGGGCCGAGCAGGTATTGCAAATTCTAAATATGAACGCTACACCATCCCTAAAGTCCACTGGGGAAATGGTTGGGACGATTCCTTCTCAGGCTATACAGCGGTGTATGCAATGTACCACGGTATTCTTGGACACACGATCGAAATTCCAGAAGGAAATCAAGAATCATTCAAGGCGGGATTCTTTGCTGTTTTAGGCGGTGTTCACAATATGGCAACCAAGCCAGACAGTCTCATGGAAATGCGTCTCAAATACTATTCTCGCGGTGTCAATAAGGTAGAAGATCCAAAAGCAGAGTCTGAATTAGTCGGACCAGACGGAGCTGTTGTCGGACGTGTCAAAAAAGACCAGCCAAAATTCTTCCCAGACTACTATGTGATTCCTATGACGCTTGATAAACACAACGATATGCAAGAAGCATTTAAGATGATTGAATACTTCAATCGTAATGGGGTTGTTGTCAAGGAATTAACTGAAGATGTTGGAAACTTCCGCAAGGGCGACCTAGTTGTCGATATGGCTCAAGCCAAACGAGGATTCGCTAACCATGTCCTCTACGCTGGTTCTGATGAATCTGCTTGGGGAGCCATGTATGCTGAATTGGTGGTCAACTTCCCAGATATGAAAGGCTTTAGTGCCAAGGCTGTATTTGAAGGAAACGCCTTTAGCGGCAAATTAGGTAGCATCACGTGGACAAAAGCTCCACGTACTACGGAAATTGATTTCAAAGCGCCTTACTATATCGTTGCAAACACATCTGAAAGCGCCGTTCAGGCCATTAATCAAGCCATCAAATCAGGCGCTAAGGTCTACCTTACAGACGATGGCTACATCATGGAAACTAACCAATTTAGCCACTTGCTGGACACCTATGCTCTATACGGCGAACCTCTCTATAAGAAGCCTCTTGGACAAGAATTGAAGGCAATGAAGGTGTATGCTCCTTCTCACTCTTATAGTTGGGCAGGTGACTTTGCCATTCTTGCAAATGCTGCACTTGCGGTAGAACGAATGGGCTTTGAAATTGTCAATAGCCCAGATGAGGCTGATGCTATCATTCTCGAATCAGATCAATTCGATGCCAGTGTATTTGGTAAGAAACCAATTATCATCGTAGGTGGTGTCGCCATGCAAAAACTGGAGGAATTAGGAATCTTAGCAGGTTTCAATGCGGAACAATTTACAGATGGTGGTGACTATGAAGGTCTTATGCGGGCTATTATTGATGATAAAGATCCATTAACAAGTGGCTACGCCATGAATGGACTTTTCTATTCCAACTCCGGTAATTGGATTGAAGGCATTCCTGAAGGATTTAAAACACTTGTTAAAATTGCTGACAAAGATTATTATATCGCAGGGTGGTGGCCTGGTCATGACAAATTAGCCAATAAAATTGTCGCCATCGCTGGAAATTATCAAGACCAACCTGTCTTTATCTATGCAGGTAATCCAACAAACAAGGTCCACCCTGTTCACTTCTTCCGTTGGGTGTCCAACGCCCTCTTTGGTAGCCAATTAGCAACCTTAGAAGACTTACCAGCTGTAGAAATTCTTGTACCACAACCTGAAATGCCAAAAAATATTCTGGATGAGGCGCCAAAAACTACTACAGTAGTACATACCACCAAGTCTACCGATGCAAAACAACTACCTCAAACAGGTGAAAAAACAAACTATATCGCTATCGCATTAGGTAGCCTACTTCTAGGCAGTATCTCCTTACGTAGAAAAAAGCGTAGCTAGTATACACGAAAACGCCGAGTGTTATTTCGGCGTTTTTCTATTTCAAATTAAATACTGTACTGGCCAAGTAGTCTGCTATTCTTGGAAAGAGAGTATAGAGTTTATGAGCAGCTGCTAGTGACCAAGGCAGATTGATGTCTCGTTTCTTCGTCCCCATAGCTGCCACGATTTTCCGAGCCACATAATCTGGTTGCAACAAGAAAGCCTTGACGCTCTCTTGATAGCTTCCGTCTGGATCTGCTTGGTCGAAAAAGCTGGTTGCGATTGGACCTGGATTGACCGTAGTAACCGTCACACCATACTGGGCTAATTCCAAGCGAATGGTATTGGAAAAACCCATAGCTGCAAACTTGGTCGCCGAATAAACGGATGACTTGCTTGAAGCTATTAAACCTGACATGGAAATGATATTGATCATCTGCCCGCTCCGTCTGGCCTTCATTCGTTTACCTACTAAACGGCACATGGTTATCAGAGCAAAAGTATTGATGTCAAACATAGCCTGCACCTGCTGGCTGGAAAAATTCTCAAAATCATCGTAAATGGCATAGCCAGCATTATTGACTAAAATATCAATCTGACCAAACTGACTATCCAGTTCATCGAAAAATGCCGTCAGAGCTATTTCATCTCGGATGTCTACATCAAAGACAGCTTTTTTTTCATGGTAAGCATAGAGCTGCTCAATTTTTTCGACATCACGACCTAGTAAAATCAAAAAATCATCCTTCAGCAATGGCACCATTTCCTGTACCAAGCCACCAGAGGCACCTGTGATTAGAATGGTTCTCATAGCTCAATTTCCTCTAAATCCTTGACAATATGAACCTGCTCGAAAATCGTACTTGCCTCTTTCCGTAATTGACTAATATCCTTGGATAAAAATCGTGGACTGATATGATTAAGCAAGAGCTGCTTGACACCAGCATCCTTGGCAACCTGAGCGGCTTCCATATTGGTCGAATGCCCATGCTTGCGAGCAATCTTCTCATCGCCTTTTCCGTAAGTCGCCTCATGTACCAGCACATCAGCATTAACTGCCAAACGCACACTAGCATAGCACTTGCGTGTATCGCCTAATATGGTCACCACCTTACCAGGTCGTGGAGGAGAAAGATAGTCACTAGCAATAATCTCTCTGCCATCCTCAAGAATCACATTTTGACCATTTTTAATCTGTCCAAACAAGGGACCAAATGGTACACCTGCCGCGCGCAGAGCCTCTGCATCCAATGTCCCTTCCAAATCTTTCTGGATGACACGATAGCCGACACAAGGAATGGTATGGTCCAGCTTTTCAGCGAATACCGTGAATTTGTCCGTTTCTAGGACCTGACCTACCGTATCCACATCAAACTCATGAAAATGAATGCGATAAGGTAGGCGTGTCCCTGATACTTTAAGACTTGCCAAGACAAAGGAACGGATGCCAACAGGACCGTAAATATCAATATCAGTCTGCTCCTCACTTGACTGGAAAGAACGGCTAGACAAAAAACCTGGCAGTCCAAAAATATGGTCTCCGTGCAGGTGAGTGATAAAGATTTTTGCGACCTTACGCGGACGAATAGAAGTTTCCAAAATCTGATTTTGCGTCCCTTCGCCACAATCAAAAAGCCAAATTTCATTGATTTCATCCAAGAGTTTCAAGGCCAAACTGGATACATTTCGAGCCTTGGAGGGCTGACCAGCCCCCGTACCTAAAAATTGAATTTGCATTGTTTACTTTCTATTTTCTATAAATATTATCGCAGAGCGACCCGACCAGATATAGTAATACTGACCAGCATATCCGTCCGCCACTTCCAGCACTTCTTCCTGATTAAAGCCTGAAATCTTGACCAAACCTTCTGCCTTTTCCACCTGGGTCAAGAGATAGTCTGTTTCAACTTCCTCTAACTCGGCGTCCTTAAAGGGATTGGCTTTCATGAAAATCTTGCCCTCCTCCACAAAGACAACATAGTGGGGGAAAACTTGGGCGATTTCAAAGAGCAAACTCTCCGTCACTTCCTCGTCTTGCTCCGAAAAAACCTGAGCCAGACCATCCGCTAACACATAGGCAAATCCGAAAGACTTACCTGATAAATTCAGGCGGACAAAGGGCTTGTCTTCTTCAAAGCTGGGCTCTTTTGGAAAAAGGCAGAGCTGCTGAGATAGAGTGAGATAATAGTCGGTCGCCTCTTCTACTCCTTGTTTCTGGTAGATTTCCGCAAAATAGGCATTGATAACCGAAGGCGGTGGCGTGATAAAATCTAGTTTTTGTTGGTCAGTCAAATCAGCGAATTTCTTCGCCAGATAGACCTTGTCCAGGCTGGTAAAGCCACCGTATTTGATTGCCAAATCAAGATAATCCGTCATAAAATTCTTCCAACTTCCATTTATTGCTGGAAGCGATATAGCCTGATACCACTTCCACATCCTCTTCATAGGTCCGATTTTCAATCAGTGCCAGAGTTGCCAAATCATGCAATTTATAGGCTTCAACAAGTGGAACCCTGACCTCAAATCGTTCAAACATGGTCTTAATCTTGGCCAAGACCATCATCTGTATATGGCCTTTGGCATTGTCATCCTTAGCGGACAGCATGACATGAGGAAACTGACTTGGGGTAAAGCTGTCATCGGTCTTGTCCAACTTGTTGTAGAGAGCTAGACGTGGAATGTCCAGCATATCCAAGTCTTTCAAAATATCCAAGACCACCTGCTCCTGCTCACTGTGATTGGGGTCAGAGGCGTCGATGACATGGAGCAAGAGGTCCACGTTCATGGACTCCTCCAAGGTGGATTTGAAGGCAGAAATCAACTCAGTCGGCAGGTCCTGAATAAAACCAACTGTATCGGTCAAGGTCACGTTGAACTTGTCAGCCAAGTTAATCTGCTTGGTCGTGGCATCAAGTGTCGCAAAGAGTTCGTCCGCCTCGTACTGTCGCTTATCGGTCATAGCATTCATAATGGTGGACTTACCAGCATTGGTATAGCCAATCAAGCCGATTTTGAACACGCCTGATTGCAGGCGGCGTTCACGGACAGTCGCTCGATTTTTCTCCACCGTTTTGAGTTGGCGTTCGATATCGTGAATCTGGTTGCGAATGCTTCGACGGTTGAGCTCCAACTGGCTTTCACCTGGTCCACGAGAGCCGATACCACCCGCCTGACGGCTGAGCATGATACCTTGTCCAACCAAGCGTGGCAACATGTACTTGAGCTGGGCCAAGTGGACCTGTAGTTTTCCCTCGTGGCTCCGTGCTCGCATGGCAAAAATATCTAAAATCAACTGCATGCGGTCGATGACCTTAACCCCCAGAATCTCCTCCAAATTGACATTTTGACGGGGCGTCAGTCGGTTATTGACAATGACGGTATCAATCTCATCAGCTTCGACCATCTGGGCAATTTCTTCTAGTTTCCCTGAGCCGACAAAGGTCTTGCTGTCGTATTTTTCACGTTTTTGAGTGTAGACTCCCTTGACCAGAGCGCCAGCCGTCTTAGCAAGACTTGCCAACTCCTCCATGGACATGTCAAAGTTGTCTGTCTGCTGTAATTCCACTCCGACCAGGAGAGCGCGTTCTTGTTCTTTCTGGGTTTCAATCATTTAAAAATTCCTCCACGGCGGTGAAAATCTGCGACTTGTAATCTGGCTCGCCTACTGAATAGAAAGGAACCTGCATCCGATTTCTGAACCAAGTCAATTGGCGTTTTGCAAAGCGGCGGCTATTTTGCTTGACCTTATCAACTGCTTCTTCTAGCGAAAGCTCACCAGCAAAATAAGGGAAAAACTCCTTGTAGCCAATTCCCATAGCAGCTTGGGCTTGGGGTTGCTCTCTGTAGAGCCAGCTAACTTCATCTAGTAAGCCCGCCGCCATCATCATATCCATTCGCTGATTGATGCGATCGTAAAGAGCCTGTCTGTCATCCGTCAGGCAGATGTAAAGAGGCTCATATTCTGACTCTGTATTTTCTAAGTTTTTGCCAAACTTTTTCAACTCAAGTCCACGAATGATTCTCCGTCGGCTGTTTCCCTCGACTGTCAAACCTGCCTGCTCTGCCATTGCTTCCAAAACCTCGTCAGACAAGCAGTCGAGTTCCGCCCGATAAGCAAGAACTTGCTCCTGGTCAACCTGCCCGCCCAGATGGTAGCCTTCCAGTAGACTTTGGATATATAGGCCTGTTCCACCCACGATAATAGGCAGCTTGCCACGACTAGTAAGGTCAGCAATCAAAGCCTTGGCTTCTGCTACAAATTCATAAGCCGAATAGCCCTCGGTCACATCTCGGACATCAATCAAGTGATGAACCGCAGCAGCCTGCTCCTCTTTACTAGCCTTGGCCGTACCAATATCCAGTTTGCGATAGACTTGCTGGCTATCACCGCTGATAATTTCTCCATTGTAGCGCCGGGCCAATTCAATGCCTAAAGCGGTTTTTCCTACCGCAGTTGGTCCAATGACCACAATAACTTTAGTTTTCATCTTTTTCCTTGAAAATATTTTGTTTTTTCGCTAAAATCTATTATAACACAAGTAAAGGAGAAATAACTATGGCTAAAGGTTTTGGTAAAGGTTTCTTAACAGGTGTTCTTTCTACAGTTGCTCTTGCAGCAGGCGCAGTCTTCACTGTTCACAAAACAATCATTGAACCAGAAGAAAAGAAAGAAGCCTTCATTGAGGAAAATCGTAAAAAAGCTGCTCGTAAACGTGTGGCACATTAAAAAGCTGGCAAATGTCCAGCTTTTTTTGTTTGACAAAAAATCCCTTAGAAGCTCTGCCATTTTCACAGAAAAATGCCAGCCTTCTTAAGGGATTATACTTTATAAGATAATATCTTCTCTTTCAATGAGAACAATAGTCCACATCATGGCAAGTGTGACGATAGCCAGAGCAAGAATCAATGGCAGCCAGTTTCCGAAGATTGGATAGCTATAACCGAGAAGGCCTGGTCCAAATGCTGCAATGAGATAGCCACCTGTCTGCACCATTCCTGATAACTGGGCAGTAGCCTGGCTGTTGCTTGTTTTCAAAGTAAAGCTCAACATCATATAAGGGAAGAGGGCTGCATTTGAAAAACTTAAAATAATGTGAAGTGCTGACCAAAGAATGAGATTGGTCGGAATCAATGCCATCATGACCAAACCAAGCAAGGTAACAGATGAAATAGCCAGCATGATATTTCGACGCATTTCTTTTGTCTGACGGGAAAGAACAGCTGGGATAATCATAGACATGGGAATAGCTGTCATATTGAAGAGGCCAGCCATTAGACCTGCTTCTGCCTTACTAAAGCCAACTGATTGAGAAATAGTTGGCAACCAGGTAATCTCTGTATAGTAGAGGACTGATTGGAGCCCACCAAATATCAAAAAGGCAATCGCTGCTTTATTTTTCCAGATAGATGATTTCTGGCTTCCTTGGTTCTCACTTGCAAATCGATGGTTATTTTTTATATTAGGCAACCAGATTAGGAAAGCCATAAACACCAATCCTGTAATTAATAGAATAAAAAATTCCCAAGAACTAGAGGATACAATTGGCACAGCAATCATGGATGCAACTGTCGCCGCCACCCCCATGAGAGTGATATAAATCGTCGTATACAGACCAATTTTCTTTGGAAAATTAGCCGCAACCAAACTTGGTAGCAAAACATTAATAAACGCTATTGTAGCACCAACAAGCATTGTACCAATGTAAAGGGCTGGCAAGTTGAGAACTCGCATTCCTGAACCCAGCACCATAACCAGTAAGACTAGGGCCATTAGTTTTTCCATGCCAAACTTAGCTGCAAGACGCGGTGCTAAGGATGAACAGAGAGCAAACATGATGAGCGGAATAGAGGTTAAAATTCCTAATGAACTCACTTCTACTCCCAGTCCTGCTGCCACATCTGTCAAAATAGCAGGCAAAGCTGTAAAGGGGGCACGCATCACGACCCCTAGCATGACGATTCCTGCAATTATAAAGGGTGATTGTTTTTTCATTTTTCTCCTAAGTCTCCTAATGTTCGGATTTCAGCACTTTCGATTATACCATAGTTGACAAATGATAGAAAGTTATTTCCGTCTATTTTTTCTAGTTATAGTTTTTAACTATGGATTTGCCATGAAAATAACTATTTTTCAAATGATAGCTTATGAGTTAGAATAGGTTCATCACTAAAACGAAAGAGAGACACACATATGACAACTTCAAGATTCCAATTAGTCGGTTCACTTCTTCGACCAGCAAACTTAGGAGAATTTAAACGACAAATCGAAGCTCGTGAAGACATCAAATACCCATTCTATGATGACTTCGATGGTTACAAAGAAACTGAAGCTTCACTCATCCAAAAAATTGTTGCAGAACAAAAAGAAAACGGTTTGGATATTGTGACAGATGGAGAATTTGGTCGTTCAATGTGGCACCTAGATTTTCTCTGGGGCTTCGATGGTATTGAGCGTTACATTGCTGAGCATGGTTATCCATTTAAAGACCATGATGGACAGATTTTTGAAACACGTAAGGATATTGGATTGCGTATTACTGCTCCACTTTCTGCAAAAAATCACCATTTCATTGATATTTTCAAACAAGTGAAAGAATTAGCAGGAGAAACTGTAACCAAACAGACGATTTTCGGTCCAGCCCATGCCTTTAATGAATTGACAATTTTCAATGGACAAGTTGGACCAAATCAAGTCTACAAGACTCATGATGAATTAAAAGCCGGGCTCATCGCTGCCTATAAGGAATTTTTAGACCAGTACAAGGAAGCTGGTGGACAAATCGTTCAATTTGATGACTGCCTTTGGGAATTATTTGACCCTGCTAACCCTGTACCTTTCTTGCCACAAGACGATTCTGAAGCATTAGCTGCTTTGGCTGATGAGTTTGTTGCTATCAATAATGCTGTTATTGATTACGGGCATGAAATTGGCTTGACCGTCTGGACGCACAACTGCCGTGGTAACTATGAAAGCCGCTCTGCAGCTGGCGGAACTTACGAAGCTATTGCTGAAAAATTCCTGCGTGACCAAAAATACGATCGATTCTTCCTTGAGTGGGATGATGAACGTGCAGGTGATTTAAAAGCTTTGGAAAGCTTGCGTGACAAGAATGTCGAAGTCGTTCTTGGTCTACTTTCAAGTAAAACTTCTGATTTGGATGATGAAGAACGTGTTTACAAATTACTCGAGGAAGCAAGCAAGATTATTCCAAAAGAGCGTCTCTACTTGTCACATCAATGTGGATTCGCTTCATGTGATTCAGGTAATGAATTGGCCATCCCGCAACAGTGGGCAAAAATTAAACAAGGCCAAGAAATTGCAGAGAAGTTTTGGTCTTAAGCCACTTCTTGTTATTCGTGCATAAAAGCCCTGTCATCAATCAGTGTCTCTAAGTTAACTCTGATCAGTTAATCTATGATATCTAATCCCAAGTATTTTTCCGATGTAATACTTGGGATTTTATGTTCGGACAACACAAAAGGAGGATTTTTTATATAGGCTACAGGTTTATTACAATTGGCCACGAGGGTTTCATACTTATCGGTGCCGAACATGCGAAAAGAAAGGGAGTAAAACTCGGTTTCATGCTGCTTTTCCCATCTCGAATCCGAATCAGATAGAACCAGCCTTTTTATTGGTAACAATCCATAAAGTTATAGGTTTTATGATCTCTATCCGCTACAATGAGGGCTGGTTCGAAAATGTCGTTAAGATTTAATCTCTAATCCAACTTGAAGTACTAGCAATATTTTAATAGATTTATATGATACCGGTGACAAAGCAACGTTGTGACAATGCTTTAAGGGAGTCGGGCAATAAGCTTGGTATAACTTGTGACAAATAGTTGATATTTGCTGTACGATGTGATTTTACTATATGGTGTAAGTCGCTTATTTGGACTAAGCTCCTGTTTGTTTCATCACTTACAGTATCATCCAGTCAGGCTTTTTATTATATATCAAATGTAACTAGCATAACAATTCTTTTATATATCAGCCAATGAAACAACTACTCTTCACCATTGTATTTCCGACTAGGCTCCCCAATCGTTTCAAAACTTACTCGACTATCAGCTACCAGAGCCTCCTCTTCATAGGCATTAATAATCTGGGCAACAACTGGATGGCGAACCACATCCTTGGCTGAAAAATGTACGAAATCAATCTGTGGAATTTTGCTTAGTTTCTCTGTCGCATCAATCAGGCCTGACCTAACCTTGCGTGGCAGGTCAATCTGACTAATATCCCCATTGACAATCATCTTGGAATTAAAACCCAGACGGGTCAGGAACATCTTCATCTGCATAATGGTCGTATTTTGCGCCTCATCCAAGATGACAAAGGCATCTTCCAAGGTCCGCCCCCGCATATAGGCCAGCGGTGCAATCTCGATAATCTCGCGCTCCATTAGGCGCGTGGTCTGCTCCTTACCCAAAATCTGGTAGAGGGCATCATAGACAGGACGCAAATAGGGGTCTACTTTTTCTTTTAAGTCCCCTGGTAAAAAGCCTAAACTTTCACCTGCCTCGACCGCAGGACGGGTCAGGACAATGCGTTTGACCTGTCCCCGCTTGAGGGCTGTTACAGCTAGAGTAACCGCCAAGAAGGTCTTACCTGTACCAGCAGGACCGATTCCAAACACGATGTCATGACGCTTTACGCTGTCCACGTAGAGTTTTTGTCCAAGAGTCTTTACGCGAATGGGTTTGCCATAGTTGTCCTTGATAATCTCTTCTTCATAGAGGGCAACGAATTTCTCTATCTCATCATTTTTTGCCATGGAAATAGCTGTGACCACATCTGGCGTATTGATAACCAAACCACGACTCACCAAGACAAGGAGAGACTGGATAACAAGACGCGCTTGTTCTACATGTTCTTCCTGTCCAATCACCTGCACTTTTTCCGTACGGGCATGAATAACCACACCTAGTTCCTGTTCCATCAATCTCAGATGGCGTTCATTCGAACCAAATAGACTAAACGAATCATCTGGATGCTTGAGTTGTATATCAATTGAATGTTCTAGCAAGAGTTGCTCCTTTTCCTGTGCTTTTCTCTATTATAACAAAAATAGCCCAAACAGGGCTATTTTGTACTATTTTATCCATCAATGTCCCAAATAATCTTCCCAAATCGCATCAAAATCAGACATGGAAAAGGCAAAGCTGGCCGATTCCTCCAAAAAACGACTGACTTCATCGAAATTATCTGATTGCTTAGGAAAATCAGATTCATCAAAGGCATAATCTGCCAAGATAGCTACTGGTTCATTACTTTTCGGGTTGCGCTGGGTCATCAACCAAGAATAAAAACTTCTTCTCACTACATCTACTTTCTATGATTTTTTTCGTAGAGCTCTATATAGCGCTCCATAGACATCTTACTAACTAAATCCCCAATCAATTCATAAGGAATATTCTTTGGATTTTTCATACGAACACAGGACTTGCCCATATCCAGTTTGGTAGGCACCTGTGCTTGATAAGCAGCAACGAACCAATCATTCAATTCTTGGTCCATATAGATTCCCATGTGGTAGAGGGCGATGTGTGCCTTTTGTGATGCCAAGGCAAGGAAAGGCAGGGGCTCTCCCGGTGTGCAATGATAACCATCAGGGTAGGCAGCAAGCGGCACATAATAGTTAATCATAGCTCCCAAGATTCCTACTTCAAAACCAGCTGGTAACTGTTCCACAATCACTTGATGGAGTCGTTCAACTGCTTCCTTCCGATTTTCAGGCAAGGCAGCCAGATAGTCTTCAATCGTTTCCGCTTCAATCAGCATGACTTTCTCCTATCTCAACCCCAGCATACTCTCTTTGGCATGAATCATGTCCGTTATCATCTGACAGTATGGCGTAGGGATACCTGCACGTTTGCCCTTAAAAACAACTGCTCCATTCAGATAATCAATTTCTGTCTTGCGACCATGTTGGACCAAATCCTGGTGCATAGATGGATAGTGATTGGAAGCCTTCTTCGAAGCATCAATAACATATTTCCAAATAGCTTCTTCGTCAATTCCATCTGCCTCAGACTTAGCAACAGCAATAAATTCTTTGAAAATCCCCTGTACTAGATTCAGTCCAGCCTCCGTACCAAATAATTCACCAATTGTACAGTCTAAAATGGTACAAGTTGGATTCATCACACCATTGACACAGGCTTTCTGCCAAATGGCACTGACAACATGATTGTCATAGGTCACATTTAGTCCAGCTTCATTCAGCATTTCAATAATATCCGCAACTGATTGCTCATCACCAAGAATATGCTGAACGGACATAGAACCCGGACCTTCTAAGTGAGCATGTCCAGGACCCTTTAGTCCCGCCAACCACATGGTCACCCCAACCATAATACTTTCATCTGGCACGTACCGACGCATGGTCGTCGCATGCCCCAAACCATTCAAGAGACTCAAAACCTTGGTAGTTGGACCGATAATTGGCTTAATATCCCGCAACATCTTTGGCAACTGATCAGCCTTAGTCAATAGAATGATAAAATCTGCTTCTCTCGTTGCTTCGGTCGGTTTCATGATGGGTAAGTATACAGTTTCCTCTACATCTCCAGTCACTTTCAAGCCGTTTTCTCGAATTGCCTCGATATGCTCTCCCCAATTATCCAGCAAAATCACTTCATGATTTGTCTTAGACAATTGATAACCAAACCGACACCCCATTGCTCCACTACCAGCAATATATACGAGCATAGATGCCTCCTATACCAACTCTGTTCCCAAAGAATCCTGTTTAATTTTCCCAGCCTTCATCAAACCACCAAGAGCTTTTTTGAATTGCCCTTTGGAAATACCAAAGGTGGCCTTGATGTCTTCCGGAGCAGACTTATCGTTCAAGGTCATGAAACCTCCATTGCTTTCCAGATAAGTCAATATCATCTGAGCATCATTTTCCAGCATCTCAAATGAACGTGGCTTGAGAGACAAGTTCAAGGTCCGATCAACTGCACGGTAGCCGATGACACGCGCCTCCAAAACCTGACCCAGACGTGGTTCCGCAAATCGTTCACTTGGGTGGATAAAACCAAGCATGTTGTTGTCTGGCAAATAAACAAAAGTACCATTCATTTTCAAACGATAGACAATCGCTCGCAGATTTTGATTTTGCATATTATCATAAGCAGGTCCAGCCATTTTCTGAAAATCTTCCTGAAAAGCTGGCAGAGCCCAAATGCGGTCCTTCTTATCGACGTCTAATTTGACGTACAACTGATCCCCTTTTTTCGGCCAGAGTTCCTTGATTTCAGGCAAAATGTCCAAGGAAACAACCACTTGCTTGTCTGGTAGACCTGTATCCACAAAGACACCCAAATCCTTACGTACCTCTGTGACAGTTCCCCAACCAAAGCTGGTACGACTCACTCCAACTTCCTTAGTTGTCAAACGGAGTTTTTGTTTCATATCGGTATAGGCAAATCCTTTAACAGATTGACCTAGACTATGTTCGCCCTCATCCTTAGAAAGAGCAAAGGTTCTACCCTCTTTTTGGACAAAGTAAAACTGATCGTTTTCGTCAGTCACTAAACCAACGATATACTGTGCTAATAAATCATTCATGATTTTCTTCTTTCTGATTAAAAAGTGGGGGAAGTCTTGTCTAACTCCCCCCATTAGATTTCTTATTGGTTCACCACTGGAAGTTAGACAGCCCAGTGATGATCTATTTTTGTAGCCTAAAAACTTGTTGATTAAACTTCCAACAATTCTTTTTCTTTGTCGGCAGTCATTTTATCAATTGTCTTGATAGCATCATCTGTTACTTTTTGAATATCTTTTTCAAGCGTCTTCAACTCGTCTTCTGTGATTTCTTTTGCTTTTTCAGCTTTTTTAGCTTCATCCATGGCATCACGACGGATATTACGGATGGCAACTTTTGAATTTTCACCGACTTTTTTCACATCCTTCGCCAAGTTCTTACGAGTTTCCTCTGTAAGGGCAGGAATAACCAAACGGATAACAGTACCGTCAGATTGTGGCGTCAAACCAAGATCTGAAGCGTTCAAAGCACGCTCAATATCCTTCAAGATTGACTTATCAAACGGAGTAATCAATAGAACACGCGCTTCTGGCACTGTAATACCAGCCAACTGGTTCAATGGCGTTGGAGAACCGTAGTACTCAACTGAAATACGGTCCAACAAACTAGCATTGGCACGGCCAGCACGAATGTGGCTGAATTCACGTGCCAAACTCTGATGAGATTGGTTCATGCGCTCTTGCGCTTTAGCAATAATTTCTTTAGACATAAGACTTCCTTCTTTGTATTTTTTTACAGTCTTTTAGTTTACTTTTAGTACTAGGTAACGAGCCACAGGTATAACTGAAGTTAGGCAAGGCAAATTAACGAAGTAATAAAAGAAAAACTAAATGACGATATGATTTATTTTTCTTCTGAAGAATTTGAAACGGTAGTACCGATTGGCTCACCGAAGACAACACGTTTAATATTTCCTGGTTCATTCATATTGAACACGACCAAATCAATATCATTGTCCATTGAGAGAGTTGATGCCGTCGCATCCATGATTTTCAAACCACGACTAATCACTTCACGGTGGGTCAATTCATTGAATTTAACTGCATTAGCATCTTTCTTCGGATCGGCATTGTAGACGCCATCCACACCATTTTTAGCCATCAAAATCGCATCAGCTTCAATTTCTGCAGCACGAAGAGCCGCTGTCGTATCCGTTGAGAAGTACGGAGAACCAATGCCAGCTCCAAAAATAACAATGCGACCTTTTTCAAGATGACGAAGAGCACGACCACGAATATAAGGCTCTGCAACTGACTGCATCGCAATCGCTGTCTGCACACGTGTATCCACACCAAGCTGTTTAAGGGAATCAGCCATTACAAGAGCATTCATAACAGTCCCCAACATGCCTGTATAGTCTGCTTGAACTCGATCCATACCCGCTTCAGCAGCAGGTTCTCCACGCCAAAGGTTACCACCACCAATAACAAGGGCAATCTGAATACCTGATTCTGCGACTTCCTGAATTTCCTTTGCCATTTCCTGAACAGTTTTAAGGTCAATACCGACACCACGTTCACCAGCCAAGGCTTCACCAGATAGTTTGATTAGAATACGTTCGTATTTAGGTTTCATCATCTCTCTCCTCTTTTTTATCCCTACTATTCTACCACAAAAACCGTTTTTTTTATACTGAAATCTCCAAGAAAAAAGGAAAATCCTCAACGAACTTTCCTTCTCACATTCTAAAACGCCTCTTTTTCCCAGCTTTTCAATAGTAGAAAATAGAGATTTTTAAAATAAACTAGCCTAGGCGTAATTTCCTCCGTAAACTCTGAGCCCGACTTCCAATTAAACGATCTAGCTGACGAGTCTTCAATGTCAAGATGACAAAGACAAGCATACCTGCTCCACCTGCAACAGCCAAGTGGATAAAGCTAGATACATAGCCATTTGCTGGAAGGATAAGATTCAAGACAAATTCAATCCCCCATACAATGAGTCCCATTACGATAGAAATCCAACTAATGGTCGCAATATCTTTTATCACTAGTCTTTCATCAATATGCAGAACCTTGTCAATTCGCCTATAGAAGAGGTACAGCATAATTCCCAACCCAAATATCGTTGAGATAAAGCTACCATATACCTTAAAGACATAAATCATTGGTACTTGTAAAACGATTTTCACTAGCATCCCAATCAAGAAATAATAAATGGCTCTTCTATTTTCAAATATCGCTTGAATGACCACACTAATGACAGAATATAGTCCCAGAGGTAAAATTAAAAATAAGTTCCAAATAAATAGAGTAATGGCGATTGGCTCTGACGGTCCGTAAAAAATCGTATAAAGTGGCCCAGCTAACAGGACTGTTCCAACAATTGCCGGTATAGTGAATATAAAGAGTAATTGTAGATTATCCGCCACTAAATGAGACGCCGCCTTCAAATCTTTCTTGACAAATTTCTCTGTAATCAATGGAATAGCAACACTTCCCAAACTCAGTGAAATCCCGATAATCATCATGGTAATCTTACTTGGATTGGCAGCCATATATGAATAAAGTTCCAAAAGTTCCGAATTACTGTAATCCGTAATTCTTTCCATAACACGAATAAACGTGACTTGGTCAATAAACTGCAATAATTGAATCGTTAGACCTAAAATGATAATTGGAATCGCATCTCGAACAGTTTCCTTAATAAGTTGACCTGTATCCAAAGAAATCTTTTGTTTCTTAGCATGAAGCAACTTACCAAGGTAACCTTGCTTCCATAAAGTATAAACTAAAATCCCAACACTAGCAATCATCCCGACAAAAGCTGCAAAGGTAGATTGGACAACTGCTTCAAGATAGTCACCGCTACCCAACTTCATAATCATAAATGTTGCTGCCAGTATCCAGATAACCCGTACCAGCTGCTCTGCAAGCTGGCTGATAGCATAGGGCTTCATATCGTGCCGACCTTGGAAAAAACCACGCAAGATACTCATGGCTGGGAAGATAAAGAGAGGCGGGACTAGACTATACATGACTGGAAGTAACTTTTCTTTCGACCCCGATGCGTCTGCCAACCACGGAGCACTTAGATACATGCCCCCTGCAAAGACAGCTCCAAAGACCAACATGAGCTTGAAGAATTCTCTGACCAAGTAAAGCGACACCTCTTCTTTACCCAAGACATTGTATTTAGCTACTTGTTTGGCAATAGCTGTCGGAAGACCAGCTGTTGAAATCAATAAGAAGTTGGCATAGATTTGATACCCCATACTAAAGAGGGCATTGGCTTCAGCTCGATATTCCCCTAACCAAATATACCAGGGAATAACATAGGCAACACCAAGCAGGCGACTAAGAATATTTCCAGCAGTCAACCAAGCCAAGCCTCTAGCCATTGTCGCCTGTTCTTTGGACTGCTGCATTTCAACTTTTTCGGACATTTTTCTATTACTTTCTATGTAAATATAAGACAGGAAAAACTCATACTCTTCGAAAATCAAAATCAGACGTTGTTGACTTGATTTGATGAACTTCAGTTCTATCTGCATCTACGTCGCCTAGTCTAATTCTGATTTTCATTGAGTATCAATTATTAATTTCTATTTTTGGATTTTCACAAAGTCTAACTCTTTCATTATAAACTTTTATCATACCAAAGTAAAAGAAAAACCCACCCATAAGGTGGGCAAGTCAATTAATTATCAATTGAATGATATTTCACTGTCAACCCTCGTTGTACAGCTGGGCGCTGAGCTATTTTCTCTACCCAGGTCTTTAGATGCTTGTAAGAATCAACATCTAAAAATTCTGCCGAACCTGGATATAGTTCTCCTTGCACCAAACGACCATACCAAGACCAAATAGCAATATCTGCGATGGTATAGGTATTTCCAGCTATATATTCTCTTGTCGCCAATAGCTGATCCAAGAGATCTAGCTGACGCTTAGTTTCCATTGTATAGCGATTAATCGGATATTCTTGCGCTGTCGGAGCGTAATGGAAGAAATGTCCAAATCCTCCACCAACAAATGGAGCGGCGCCAGTTTGCCAGAAGAGCCAGTTAAGGACTTCAGTCCGTTCAGCCCATTCTTTCGGTAAGAGAACATCAAATTTTTCTGCTAAATAGAGAAGAATATTTGCTGATTCAAAGACGCGAACGGGTTCTTTTTCAGAATAATCTACCATGGCTGGAATTTTGGAATTGGGGTTGATAGCAACAAAATCGGAGCCAAATTGGTCTCCTTGACCGATATTGATGAGAAAGAGGTCATAATCAGCTTCCGAAATACCTAACTCTTTCAACTCCTCCAACATAATAGCAACCTTAATGCCATTCGGCGTCCCTAATGAATAGACTTGGAAAGACTTCTCTCCCCTTGGTAGGTCTTGCTCAAAGCGACTGCCTGCTGTTGGACGGTTGCCAGATCGGTTGTCATTTTCATCTTCCCACTTCCAAACGAGTGGTTTTGTATATTCTGTCATGTTTTCTCCTATTTTACCTTTCCTGGAAAGAGACTAGCATAGCGATAATGGTTTAGAACCTCTTGAAGGTAATGGGCTAGTTGCACCAATTCCTTAGGCGCTCGACAAGTCAGAGCTGTTAACTCTGCATTGATAAAGCGACTTAAGTGTCCTGCCAGTATATAGAGATTTTCCTCCTTGTCCAGCTGACCTGCCACCTCCAATATTTTTTCACGCAGGGCTTCTGAAAATGCTTCCTGCGGAAGGTTGTAGGCTGCAGAAAGGTATTTATAAAGCTCTTCTTTCTCTGCTACTTTCATCGGATAACTCCTTTTATGTAAATTGAATATAGTATAAATCGAAATCAAGTGCTTGTCAAGAAAATCTCAAAAAAAAGATTGCCCTAAGACAATCTTTCTATTGATTAAAGTGAGTTAGGATCAACTTTGATACCAACACCTTGTGTTGTTGTAATAGATACTGAAGTCATGTAAGTACCTTTAGCTGTAGCTGGTTTAGCTTTAGCCATTACATCGTGGAAAGCTTTGAAGTTTTCAACGAGTTTGTCAGCGTCAAATGATACTTTACCGATAAGAGCCTGTACGATACCTGCTTTGTCAGCACGGTAAGTGATTTTACCACCTTTAGACTCTTCAACTGCTTTAGCAACATCCATTGTTACTGTACCAGTTTTAGGGTTTGGCATCAAGTTACGTGGACCAAGTACACGACCAAGACGTCCAACAACAGCCATCATATCTGGAGTTGCGATAACAACGTCGAAGTCCAACCAACCACCGTTGATTTTAGCAACGAGGTCATCTTCACCAACAAAGTCTGCACCAGCAGCTTTTGCTTCTTCTGCTTTAGCACCACGTGCGAAAACAAGAACGCGTGAAGTTTTACCAGTACCGTTTGGCAATACCATTGCACCACGGATTTGTTGGTCTGCTTTACGTACGTCGATGTTCAAGTTGTAAGCAACTTCAACTGATGCATCAAATTTAGCGAAGTTAGTTTCTTTTGCAAGAGCAACAGCTTCTTCTACGCTGTAAAGTTTTGTGCTGTCGATTTTTTCAAGAGCAGCACGCAAGTTTTTGCTTTTTTTAGCCATGTTATATGTCTCCTTGTAATCAGATAATCTTGGGTGCTACTTAGTCAGTAACAGTGAATCCCATAGAACGAGCAGTACCTTCGATCATACGCATTGCAGCTTCAAGAGATGCAGCGTTCAAGTCAGGCATTTTAGTTTCAGCAATTTCTTGTACTTGTGCACGAGTAACTGTTGCAACTTTAGTTTTGTTTGGTGTACCTGAACCTTTTTCAACACCTGCAGCTTTTTTCAAAAGAACAGCAGCTGGTGGTGTTTTAGTGATGAAAGTGAATGATTTATCTTCATACACAGAGATAACTACTGGGATGATCATACCAGCTTGGTCAGCTGTACGAGCGTTAAACTCTTTTGTGAATCCCATGATGTTGATACCTGCTTGACCAAGTGCTGGTCCGACTGGTGGAGCTGGAGTAGCTTTACCTGCAGGAATTTGAAGTTTTACGAGTTTTTCGACTTTTTTAGCCATGATATAAAATCCTCCTATTGTGGTTTTGGCGGTAATTAAAGATTTTTACCTCCCACAAATATGTGTTTTACACATACCTTTTCATTATACACGAATTTCAAAGAAATGCAAGCTTTAGGTTTACTTTTTTTCACATTTTTTATAGAATGAATGTATGTTTGAATCGATTATATTTTTAAAAATAGTAGCCTTCCTATTTATCTTTCTAACCTTGGCCATTTCGATAATTGCTGTCAAGTTCTTTAGGTTGCAAAACCGAGGATGGAACTTTGCGGACATTGCCTTTCCTCTCTATGCAATTGAATTTTATCTGATTTCGGACAAGGCCTACTATAACAGTCTACTGCCTCAGCTTGTCCTAGCCCTATCACTACTAGCGATTGGTCTTTGTGGTTTCTTCCTTTTAAAGAAAAAGAATTTTTTATATCGCCGTTTCTTCAAGGTTTTCTGGCGAGCTAGTTTTATCTTGACCTTTTTGATGTATCTAGCTTTAGTTATTGCGGTCTTCACTTTAAAATCCTAAAATCATCCATCCTTTCATAGATGGCATAATAAATCCCCATTGCAGGCGCAGCGGGGATTCTTTTTATACTAAATCATACAAGGCGACGTAGATGTATAGTCGAATGAATTAGCTTTCAGACAAGGAACTGAGGTGCAGGTTGCTAGCACAGCCTAGTGGCTGTGCTAGGTTGGAGATATAACTTGCAAAGCAAGTCACTTCTGCAGAGTACGGCAAGCCGAAAGTGACGATGTATCAAAGTTAATTCAAATGACTATAGATAGAACTGACGTTCATCAAATCAAGTCAACAGCGTATGATTTTGATTTCCTAAGAATATTAATTAGTTGTCATATTGAAAGTCCTCTCTGGACATGAAAAGATGGACTTATTCATGAATTTCTAGAGGGAGGCCATCTGGATCAAAGAAGAAGGCCATTTTTTTACCATCAAAATCATCTGTTCGCAGGACTTCATGTCGGATGCCTATACGATCAAACTCTTCCAGACAAGCTTCCACATCTGCAACCTGGAAGGCTAGATGGCGTAGACCTGTATGTTCAGGATTGGGCATGGCCGGACGCATTGGTGCATCTGGTTTGATGAAGATTTCCAAGATCAGATTGCCTTTTTTGACATTGAAGAGAATATCATTTTTTTCTGGGCGAATATGTTCATCCACCTGTTCAAAGCCTAGTTTTTCAACATAAAATTCTCTTGTTTTGTCATAGTCACTACCGATAATTGCAATATGATGAACTGCATCAAATTTCATTATTGTGTTTCCAATACCTTTCTAGGTTTTGTTCCTTCAGCCGGACCAATGACACCCGCTGCTTCTAGCTCTTCCATGAGGCGTGTTGCCCTGTTAAAACCAACAGACAAGCGTCGTTGAATCATAGAGGCGCTGGCTTTTTGTGTCTCAACTACCAAGGCACGTGCTTCGTTGAAAAGTGGATCTCCTCCAGCATCACCAAAACCTGCATCGCCATCACCTTCTGCCACTTCACCAGGATCAAAGGATTCATCATAATCTGCATCTGCCTGATCCTTGATAAAGCCAACTATTGCTTCTACATCATCATCGGATATAAAGGAACCTTGCAAGCGGACTGGATGGTTTTCATCAATCGGTTTAAAGAGCATGTCACCGCGGCCCAAGAGTTTTTCAGCACCGTTTTCATCTAGAATCGTCCGACTGTCTGTACCGCTTGATACGGCAAAGGCGATACGAGATGGTACATTGGCTTTAATCAAACCTGAAATAACATCAACAGATGGTCGCTGGGTAGCAAGAATCATGTGGATACCTGCCGCACGAGCCTTCTGTCCCAAGCGAATAATGGCATCTTCCACTTCCTTGCTGGCTACCATCATCAAGTCTGCCAACTCATCTACGATGACCACAATGAGAGGAAGTGGAATCTGTTTTTCTTCTGAACGGCTATTAAATTCTTCGACCTTCGCATTATAACCTTCTAAGTTTCGGACACCAATTTGGCTAAACAACTCATAGCGTTTCTCCATTTCATCCACTACTTTTTGAAGAGCTCGAGCAGCCTTGCGTGGGTTGGTCACAACGGGAATCAATAGGTGGGGAATATCATTATAGACCGATAATTCGACCATTTTGGGGTCAATCATCATGAACTTAACTTGGTCTGGACCAGCTTTCATGAGAATTGAAGAGATGATACCGTTGACAGCAACAGACTTCCCTGAACCAGTTGAACCAGCCACCAATAGATGGGGCATACGTGCTAGGTTAAAGGAACGGACGGAGCCATTGACAGCCTTACCGAGAGGAATTTCCAGAAGCTTGTCTGGGTCTGTTTTAGATTGTTCCCAGAGCTCACGGAAAGGTACTGTAGCCACTTCGGAGTTTGGAACTTCAATACCGACCAGAGATTTTCCTGGGATAGGAGCTTCAATACGGACATCTTTAGCCGCAAGAGCTAGAGCCAAATCATCAGCTAGATTAGAAATCCGATTGACTCGGACGCCGACTGCTGGTTTGACTTCATACTTGGTTACCGATGGTCCAATCTCAGCACGCTCAACCACCACCTTGATTCCAAAACTGGCAAAGGTGTCTTCTAAAACTTTAATATTCTGGCGAACAATCCGTTTTTCATTGGACTGACTCTTAGCTTTTATAGGAGCAAATAAGTCTATGGACGGAAGTTTATATGCTAGTCTCTGCTTAGGCTTGAAATCAATCTGTACATCTGTCTCGTCCTTCTCAAACTCATTTGTTTCAGAATCCTGGCTTGCCGAGTTTGATGGTGCTGGTTGGTCATCTTCTGCCAACATAATAGGAAATTCATCTTCTATGTCTAAGGGGTCATATTCTGAAATAATCGGTACTTGAACAGGCTCTTCTTCTAAGATTTCACCCGTTTCTAAATCGACATGTCTATCTACCAGTGCCAAAGTCCGAGCTGACTCTTCCTCTTCCTCTAGACGAAGGCGTTCCTCTTCTAGACGAGCTAATTCTTGCTGACGTTTTTCTTCTCGTTCTGCTTTCTTCTGTGTTCGAAGCTCTGCTCTTTTTACCTGCGTCTCCGCCAACTTATCTTTGGCAACCGCCAAGCCATCGGCAACATCATAAACAGACCATGGGCTTACAAAAAAGATACCAAATGCTATCACTAGAAGACCGATGAAGAAGGAACCGACATTTGCAAAGAGGAAGGAGACTGGCAGATAGAAGATACCTCCAATCATCCCTCCGCCTAGAAATGCTGTTACCTGAAACTTAGCTAGGTCTGACAAGGCCAATTTTAGAGTATGACCGAATAGGTCACTCCCTTGATAGGTCCAGTCTAAATAAGCCTGAAATTCAATTAATAACCCGATAACAATCAGCCAGAAGCCCGATATGGTCCCTTCTCTTTCGCGTAAGACTTTGGGAATAAGAAGGTAGATAAATGTACCTGCCAATAATAGATAGGCCAGACTACCAAATAATAGCCGGAAAATATTGTAGCTGGTCACTCCAAACACACCTAGGCGACTGGCTGCAAAGGCAATGAATAAAAGACCCAATACTCGAAGGGTGATATTTTTAACACGTTCTTGCTGTGCTAATTCTGCCTTGGTTGGTCGCCTCGTAGCCTTTCCTTTTTTACTTGTCTTTCTCATAGATACCTCAACTTTCTCAATCTCTTTATTTTATCATAATTGGGAAGAATTTTCATGGGAGAAAAAATAGACCAGCCTTGCCAGTCTACATCTTCTTCTTTGGGTGTTTGTCAATGACTTCTGGGTGATTATCCAGAGCAGCTCTGCCTTTTTCCGTCAGGGCATAGCCACGGACAGCAAAGTAGGGAGCTAGTTTTTCTTCTGTCAAGTGGTCCTTGAGGGCAGTGTCTAGGTCGGCCGCCTTCATCTTGGAAAGACCGGTCACGCCTTCTGCCTTGAGGATAGTCTTCTTGGCAGTGGAGGTGATGTGGTCCAGCGAATCAAAGGCTGACTCTAAATAAACATAGCCTTCCGCCAACAACTTTTCCATGTGGGCAGGTCCGTTGATGCCGTATATGTACTCAAAATACTTGGAATAGGGCGTCGTAGTTGTAAAGGTACCAAAATTGACACGCCAGAGGAGGATAATATCCCCTGCCAGCAAGCCTTCTTCTAGCCGAATCATATTGCGTTTGGGAACGGGCTTGGCCTCCAAAAGCCAGGTCGCCAAGTCACGTTCAGGGGAAATATAGGGCTTGACCTCATGGTCTTTGTACATTTCTTCAATCCGATTCTGAATTGACATTTATTTTACCTCTTGTACTGCGTAATAGTTGCCTTCTTCGTCACTAAAGTTGAAAGTTTTCATAAATCCAAGATCCATAACTGGGTTGGCATTGACACCGCGTTCGATAAATTCTTGGTAGGTTTTTTCAACATCTGCAGATGCCATCAAGATGGATGGAATACCAAGAAACATCTCTGGATGCATTTCAGCAACTGTTGCCTTATCATGAAGAACAAATTGAACATCGCTATCTACTTTTGGCGCGATAACATAAGAAACTTGCGGACCTTGTTCTTGGCGTTCTACACGCTCAAAGCCAACTTTTTCATTCCAGAATTTTGCAGCTGCTTCAGGATTATTGACATACAGCATAACCTGTCCGATTGATTGAATCATTTTAAATACCTCTTTTGTGTTGTACGAATATCTGTTCAGACCATTATACACTAGATAGGGATATTTTCAAAAGAAAAACGACTCTTAGAGCCGTTCAAAACCTAGGAAGCGAGTCCCCTGAAAATGCAGGTTGCCTACATCTCCCTCTGCCAAGAGGGCATACTCGTCCGAGCGTACACGGAACTCCTGCCGTCTTCCCTCCCATTCAAACGTTACATAATAATTGGTTCGTGCTACTTCATTACCAAAAACATGAGTTCGTTTTGAGACAAGCTTGGCCCTGTAGGATTCTTTTGGAGCCTGATTGTTATGGTGCCATTCCATAAAATTTTTAATAATATGGAAACAAACCGTCGCTAATATGATCGCGGAAAAACTGTAGAAAAGAGCCGTATGCCATACTAGACTTCCATCTGGGTCAAACAAGTTCTCAAACATCATTATTCTCCTTTTTGCATTTGTAAATATAGTATATCATATTGTTGAGTTGTATACACTTTTTATACTAGATAAAAATTGAAAAAATCCATATTTCATGGTAGAATGAGCATAATTTTGAACAAGACAAGAAAGGATTTTCAATGAAAAAAATACTAGCTCTTGCTCTAGCTTCGAGCATCTTGCTAACTGCCTGCACAAACAACTCGACAGCTAATAGCTCATCTTCTACAGCATCTAGCTCTAGTTCAAGCTCGACTACGACAGCTGATACAACTGCTTCTAGCCAATATGCCAAAGATTTGGCATACGCCATTAACAATCCTAAAGCTACATTCCCCCAACTTTCCAATGAAATTGGTGAAAATGAGGCTGCTGTTAAAATAAAAACAACCGAAGGCGACATCACTATAAAACTCTTCCCCGAGCAAGCTCCACTAACTGTAGAAAACTTTCTGACCCATGCCAAGGAAGGATACTATAATGGAACGATTTTCCATCGTGTCATTAAGGATTTCATGATTCAAGGTGGCGATCCTCTTGGAAATGGTACTGGTGGAGAGTCTATCTGGGCCGGAAAAGATACTACTATCGATGCTGGAAATGGTTTTAAAGACGAGATTTCAGCTTTCCTTTATAACATTCGTGGCTCACTTTCTATGGCAAATGCTGGTGCAGGAACAAATGGAAGTCAGTTTTTCATCAATCAAAATACAACAGACATGTCTAGCCAACTTTCTAGTTCTAGCTATCCTGGTAAAATCATTGATGCTTATAAAAACGGAGGCAACCCAAACTTAGATGGCAAGCATACCGTATTTGGTCAAGTCATCGAAGGGATGGACATCGTAGATAAAATCGCTTCCGTCGAAACAGATGGTAGCGATAAACCTAAAACAGATGTAAAAATTGAGTCTATTGAGATTCTGAAAGATTACACCTTTTAAAAATGAAGCTGGGCAAGACATCTATGATGTCTTGCCCAGCTTCATGTATTCTATCATATCCTTTTATAGTTATCTTTATCAAGGTAAACTGACTACCGTCAGTTCCTATTCCCAACTAGAAAAGGTCCACTGGACCTTAGCCATTGGTAAGCCGACTCCCGTCGGCTCTCATCTCCCACTAGAAAAGGTCCACTGGACCTTTTCTACATCTTCTCTTCCAACTCCACGTCAGGATACTTGTCCGCGAACCAGCGGAGTGCGAAGTCGTTTTCAAAGAGGAAGACGGGTTGGTCAAAGCGGTCTTTGGCTAGGATGTTGCGGCTTGATGACATGCGTTCATCCAGGTCTTCTGGCTTGATCCAACGGACTGTCTTTTTACCCATTGAGGTCATGACTACCTCGGCATTGTATTCGCCTTCCATGCGGTGTTTGAAAACTTCAAACTGGAGCTGACCAACGGCACCTAGCATATACTCACCAGTCTGGTAGTTCTTGTAGAGCTGGATTGCACCTTCTTGCACCAGTTGCTCGATTCCCTTGTGGAAGGATTTTTGTTTCATGACGTTTTTAGCAGAAACTTTCATGAAAATTTCGGGTGTAAAGGTTGGCAGCGGTTCAAACTCAAACTTGTTCTTGCCTACGGTCAAGGTATCTCCTACCTGATAGGTCCCTGTATCGTAAACCCCAATAATATCACCCGCCACTGCATTTTCCACATTCTCACGGGACTCGGCCATGAACTGCGTCACGTTGGACAACTTGGCTCCCTTGCCTGTACGAGGTAGGTTAACCGCCATACCGCGTTCAAATTCGCCTGAAACCACACGGACAAAGGCGATACGGTCACGGTGACGAGGGTCCATGTTGGCTTGGATTTTGAAAACAAAGCCTGAAAAGTCTTTGTTGAGCGGGTCAATGACGTCCCCTGTCATCGTCTTGTGACCGTGCGGCTCTGGAGCAAATTCCAAGAAGGTATCAAGGAATGTCTGCACACCAAAGTTTGTCAGGGCTGAGCCGAAGAAAACAGGTGTCAAATCGCCGTCTAAAATCGCCTGCTCTGAAAATTCATTACCAGCTTCCGCCAAAAGTTCAATATCATCCAGAACTTGTGCATAAAAGGGGTTAGAACCAAAGAGCTTATCACCCTCGTCCAAGCTTGCAAAACGCTCATCACCTCGATAGAGTTCCAAGCGTTTGTTATGGAGGTCATAAAGTCCCTCGAAGGATTTCCCCATACCAATCGGCCAATTCATTGGATAGCTGGCAATGCCCAAGACTTCTTCCAACTCTTGTAGCAAATCAAGCGGCTCACGGCCATCACGGTCCAACTTGTTGATAAAAGTGAAAACAGGAATGTTGCGGTGCTTCACAACCTCAAAGAGCTTTTTGGTCTGGGTCTCGATACCTTTGGCAGAGTCCACCACCATGACAGCCGCATCCACCGCCATCAAGGTACGATAGGTATCCTCAGAGAAGTCCTCGTGCCCTGGTGTATCTAGGATATTGACACGCTTACCTGCGTAGTCAAACTGCATAACAGAGGAGGTAACAGAGATACCACGTTGTTTCTCAATATCCATCCAGTCAGACTTGGCAAAATTACCAGTCTTTTTCCCCTTGACCGTACCTGCTTCACGAATCTCACCCCCAAAGTAGAGCAACTGCTCGGTAATGGTTGTTTTACCCGCGTCCGGGTGAGAAATAATCGCAAAGGTACGGCGTTTCTTGATTTCTTCTTGTAGTGACATAATGTTTCCTTTTCATTTTTTGTATTTTGATTCATAGCAGGGCTGAGCTCTTATCTTATTCGATTTACATTGGATTCATCCTTATTCTTTACTAGACAACTCTCTTATTATATCGGAAATAAGGGAATTTTTCAAACTATTGAAGAATAGGTCTACAGACCTATACTGTTGTATTATAAATATGTTACAATAAGTATGAGATGTATTCTATATACTAGAAAAAGAAAGATAAAATAATGAACAAACAAATAAAAGGTTTATCAACCAAGGAAGTACAAGAACGTATTCAAAACCAGCAAACCAATCATTTTAAGACAAAGACCAGTGCCAGTAATTGGGAAATCTTCAGACGAAATGTGTTTACATCTTTTAACGCACTCAATTTTGCCATTTTCTTAGCCTTACTAGCTGTTCAGGCATGGTCCAACCTTTTCTTCTTCGGAGTTATTGTCCTCAACGCTGTTTCAGGAATGCTGACAGAATGGCGGGCACGACGAATGATTGACAAACTCAACCTGATGAACAAGGATTTTATCCGAGTTGTTCGCGACGGCGAGACAATCTCTATTGCACCAGAAGATATTGTCTTAGATGATGTTCTCTTGCTGTCTGCTGGCGAACAAGTTCCTAGTGATGCTATTGTTTTAGAAGGTATATCCGAGGCAAACGAGGCCATGTTAACCGGTGAAAGCGACTTGATTGTGAAAAATACTGGGGCTGAATTATTGTCTGGTAGCTATCTAGTTAGCGGACAGATTTATGCAAAAGTCATCCATGTTGGCGCCGAAAACTATGCCAATAAGCTCATGCTTGAGGCGAAAACTCACAAACCTATCGTCTCTCGTATTCTTTACAATATGGATAAAATTGCTAAATTTACAGGAAAAATTATTATTCCATTCGGACTAGCTCTTTTTCTAGAAGCCTTTTTCATCAAACTTCTTCCCTTAAAAGACTCAGTTATTACCAGCTCTACTGCCCTACTAGGTATGTTACCAAAGGGAATTGCTCTGCTAACCATCACTTCTCTCTTAACTGCCGTTATCAAACTGGGAATGAAAAATGTCCTCGTACAAGAAATGTATTCCGTCGAAACACTTGCCCGAGTTGATGTTCTTTGTTTGGATAAGACCGGAACGATTACTCAGGGGAAAATGACCGTCGAAAACCTACTCCCCTTAACCGACCATTATTCACTTGACACTATTCAACAGTTACTCGCTACTTATATCCAGACAAGTGAGGATACTAATTCGACAGCTCAGGCCATTCGAAAAGAATATGGTGATTTAGAGCACCACTATAAAACTAGTCACATCATTCCATTTTCTAGTGATAGAAAGTGGGGAGCAATGACAATAGAAAACATTGGTCGCATTTTTCTAGGGGCACCAGAAATGTTACTAACACAAAATCCTCCTTCTGTTTCTGAGGCACAGGCTCGTGGTTCCCGTGTCCTGATTCTTGCGCTTAGCCAACAGTCCCTTCCTTCTTCTCAAAATCAGCTACCTGAGAATATTGAACCTCTAGCTCTATTAGAAATTGCCGACCCAATTCGAGAAGATGCCGCAGAAACACTAGCCTATCTTCGCTCGCAAGAAGTGACACTAAAAATAATCTCTGGTGACAATCCTGTGACTGTCTCACACATTGCTAAGGAAGCTGGATTTGCTGACTACGATAGCTATATCGATTGTTCCAAAGTTGACGACGAAGAACTAATTGCCAGAGCTGAAACAACCGCCATTTTCGGTCGCGTATCCCCACATCAGAAAAAATTGCTCATCCAAACCCTCAAAGCACAGGGACATACTACTGCAATGACCGGTGATGGAGTCAATGATATTCTCGCACTACGCGAAGCTGATTGTTCCATTGTTATGGCAGAAGGTGATCCCGCTACTAGACAAATCGCTAATCTAGTCCTCCTAGATTCTGAATTTCGAGATATTCCTGAGATTCTCTTTGAGGGACGACGCGTTGTTAATAACATCTCTCACATTGCGCCCATCTTTCTTATCAAAACAATCTACTCTTTCTTACTTGGCCTTATCTGTATCGCTAGTATCGCCCTAGGTAAAGCAGAATATTTGTTAGTTTTCCCATTTATTCAGATACAAATGACCCTCATTGGTCAATTTGTTGAAGGTTTTCCTCCTTTTATCCTAACTTTTGAACGAAATATCCGCCCCGTAGAAAAACATTTTCTCAGAAAATCTCTTCTCTTAGCCCTACCAAATGCTCTCATGGTTGTTCTCAGTGTCCTTATTTTCCATTTAATGCAAGTATTTGGATACTTAAACTTGTATGACATGCAAACACTCTCTTATTATGTTCTTGGTTCAACAGGTCTACTGGCTGTCATTCGTGCCTGTTTGCCACTGACAAAAGCTCGACTGGCTCTTATTATTTATTCCGTTTTCGGTTTCTTCATCAGCTCCCATTTCCTACATGGTCTGATTGAAATTCACCCCCTAAACAGTCACACATTGCCAATCTATTCTGGATTAATGCTTATTTTTATCCCTGTCTTTTTCTGGATTAGCTACAAACAAGGCGCATTTAAAAACTAAAATAAGACTTGAAAAACTAATTTCAAGTCTTATTTTTTCAATATCTGCGAATTCATTTGTTTGCTTTCTTTTTTCAAATAGGCAATCAGCATAGCTTGTATACTCAAAATAGAGAAACAGAGTAGGCAAGTTACCAAGAAGAAATTCAAAGGAATATTATTAGTATTCACTAAGGGTACCTGTCTTAAAAATCCATAATTTCCACCAGTTAAAAGAGCTACTCCTAGAATCAGCATATTCATAATAAGCGTATATTTCACTACCTCTTTCCCCTTCAACATCTCCCCTTCTAAATCAGATAATAGGTACAACATACAATTAACGGTCAAGGCATAGTGGCCAATAACAAAAGTAAAGAAGGTAAGGTGTGGAAAAGCAAACGGGTCAAATACCGGATGAATAAAGGCTGAAAGCGATCCAAAAAGACCCAGATAGGCAAAATAACGTTTCAAGGGCCCAGGCTTCGCCCAAAGAATAAAGAGCATGGCCAAGCGACAATGATAAAAAGGAAGACTCTCTGAAAGAGGAAAATCAGCTACGATATACCAAGTATAAAGGGAGACAATCTGTATAAATTGAAGCCACCAAAAAACAATATGAAACCATCTTTTTTGATAACAACGAAAACAAAGATAGAGCATGAAAAACCAAATAATCATGAGAAACAGATGTTCCAATACGTTCAGGTTCGGTGCTTCAGAAATCTGATTGCTAAAAAAATCACTCATCTTTACTAAATTCCTCTCTTTTCTCAGAAGTTAGTATATCAACTTTTCGATATTTTGACAAGACTTGCTAAAAAGAGAGGTCTTGCCTCTCTACTTTTCTATTTCTTCAACCACTTTTCCAAGTTTCATGGAATTGGAGCCTTTAAAGAGGATTTGATCTTGTGTTCCTAGGACTTCCTTGACTTGTTTCACCAGATTTTCAAATTGGTCCTGCTCAGCATTTTTCCTAAAGAAATAGACTTTTCCAATTGGGAACATCTGACTAGCCAACTGAGCCAGGCCTTCAATATCCTGACCATAGAAAATGACGGTATCTAGCACATCAGGCGACAGGCTCAGAATCATCTGATTGTGGAGGTCAACCGACTGGCTACCCAGTTCTTTCATGTCTGCTAAAACCGCGATTTTCTTGCCGCCTTCATTGGCTGGAATGCTAGAGAAAGTTTCCAAAATCAATCGCATGGCCGTTGGGTTGGCGTTGTAGACATCGCTGAGAATGTCTGCTCCGTTGGCTGCCTTCTTCCACTCGGTGCGGTTGCGGGTCAAGTTAAGACTGGCTAGGGCTGACTTGATTGCCTCATCGGACACACCCAAGATTTTGCCCACATAGCTTGCTACCATGGCATTGGTGGCATTGTACTTGCCTGTTACTGGGAGGAAAATGTCGCCGTCCATAAAGTTGACGGTGAAGGTCAGGCTATCTTTTGACTCGACCAGACTGGTCACCTGCAAATCTCCCTGTTCACCAAAACGAACGAGATCCACTTGGCTCGGCAAGAGCTTATCCGCAATCGGATCTGCTGGGATCAAGAGTTTACTACCTGGCTCCATTCCATCTGCAATCTGTAATTTTCCTTTGGCAATTTCTTCTCGTGAACCGAAAAATTCCAGATGGGCTTCTCCAAAAAGGGTAATCACTGATAGGCTTGGTTTGGCAATTTCAGACAGGAGATGAATGTCGCCCAAGTGGTCCTGCCCCATTTCCAAGACCAGTTTTTCTGTATCGTCAGGCATATGGAGGACGGTGTAAGGCAGACCAATTTCGTTGTTATAGTTGCCCTGTGTCTTGTAAGTCTTGTAAGTCGTCGCTAGAATATCGTGAATCATGTCCTTGGTGGTCGTTTTACCGTTTGAGCCTGTCACAGCAATGACTTCTACCCCTGTTTTCTCTAGGTAGTAGGCCGCTAATTGTTGAAGCGCAGCCAAGCAGTCATCTACTAGGATGTGAGGAACATCAAGGCTGACTTCCGAAAGGGTTACTGCGCAGCCATTTTCAAAAGCTACAGGAATAAAGTCATGACCATCACGCGCACCCTTGAGGGGAACAAAGAGGTCGCCAGTTGTAACGAGTCGACTATCGAACTCGACCTTGTTGAGTGCTGTATCGGGATAAAGACTAATATCATTTTTTGCGCCCAAGACCTGAGCGACTTCGTGTAAGGTTAATTTCATTGTTTTCTCCAATAAACTAGAGGCTGGGCTCAAGCCCAGCACCGTTTCTCAAAGTTTGTGTCAACATCTCAGCGCAGTGGTTGATTGGCTTTAACAGTCCAGTGGACTGTTAAAGGTTGGAGATAAGATTTGCGAAGTAAATCACAGCAGTTCGTATTTACACTCCAAATCTGTCCTCTACGGCTGATGCGAACAGAGTTCGCTCCATTTCCAACCTCCAACTGTCTCCCAGACAGTTGGAGCTGTACGGGGGTGGGAGTAAAATAGTCCAGCGGACTATTTTAGCCCGAACCTACTGTTTGAAAGTGAGGGAAACTCTTCTTTGAATGTTTGAGTTCTTTCCCGCTCCCATTATACCACTTTTTATCGAACTTGAGTGAGGACACCATCTTTCATCTCATATACCTTGTCGCATTTTTCAATCATGCGCTGGTCATGCGTTACCATGATGATGGATTTGTTTCGTTCTTTGGCTTCCTTAGCTAATAACTCAACCACTTCAAAAGCACGATTACTGTCTAGACTGGCTGTCGGTTCATCAGCTAGAATCAAGGCTGGATCATTGTAGAGTGCACGGGCAATAGCTACACGCTGCCGTTCTCCGCCTGACAAATCCTTAGGGAACTTGTTTTTGAGATGGTCCACACCCAATTCAGATAGAAGTTCGTTTCGCTTGCTCGGATCAGCTTTCTTATTGACCTTATCAACCAAGGTTAATTGTTTTTCGACTGTTAAAAAGGGGATCAAATTGGAAGCCTGCAAGACAAAACCAATGTCCTTATAGCGCAATTTGGCACGTTTTTTCTCAGGTAAATCAGAATAATCCGATTGATTGATTAAAACACGACCTGTTGTCGGCGTTTGTAAACCACCTGCCAAGGTCAAAAATGTTGACTTCCCAGAACCAGATGGTCCAATGATGGCAACAAATTCGCCTTCTTCAATGCTAAAATTAGTCGGTTTAAGAGCTGTAATGGTTTGACTGCCATCTTGGAAGGTCTTACTAATATTTTCAAAAATAAGTGTTTTCATAACAACCTCCTAAGATAGATTTCGTAATGGATCTACCTTAAAGATAGAACGTACAGAGAAACTAGCACCCAATAGGGCAAATACAACTAGTGCTAGGCCGATTGCAATATAGAAGGTCCAGTTATTCTCAAATGGAACAGCACTTGGCAAGACAAGGGATGACAAATAAGTTCCAGCCAATCCAAGGACGGTTCCCAAACCAGCAAGTAGGAAGGTTTGAGCCAGTACAGAACCTGAAATATAGCCATTTGAAAGACCTTGAATTTTCATCAAGCCAAAAATCGGTGATTTCTGTGTTGTCAAAACAAAGATAAAAATACCAATAACAATGGCTGAGATGACAATCAAGAATCCTATCATAAATCCAAAGGTCATATTTTGTGCCTTATATCCTGGCAGATTTTCAATAAAGTCTGCAACGGCAACTTTTTCCAGCTCATCTGGTACAGAAGCGACATCTCCACGAACGACAATGGCACTGGCAAGATTACTCGTTGCTGCTTGTTGTTTATCAGCCTGCATCAATTCTGCAAACGCCGTAATGTCCATATAGACAACAGGCGCCACTCCAAAATAAGCATTGTCTGTATAACCTACAATGGTCACTTTTTCATCAGTTCCCGACAGATAGACTTCATCACCTAGCCCAAATCCTTCTACTTCTGACAAGGTTTTGTCTACAACGACTTCTCCCGTTTTTTCATACAAACGACCTTCTACAATATTTGGGATGATAAAACTATCAGACTCAACGGCAAAGATGTTTACTTTTTCTTTTTCATCTGAGGTGGCATTTTCATCCACATAGGCAACTCCAGCTTGTTGGCGAATCAAGGCCTTGTTACCAGCGTCCACCTGGTCAAGCAAGGCTGTATCAATTTTTGAAGCTGTAATCAAACGATTACTTTCTGAATTGAGCAAGACATAATCTGCTTGCCATTTATCAACTGCTGTCCTGTTTTCCTGCATGAGGCCATAAGCCAAACCTGTCAGGAAAAAGACCAAGTAGGAAATCAGGATTAACAAACCTAAAATCAAGCCGTAACGCAACTTATTTTGTCGCATTTCTTCAATTGCTAAAAACATCTACTCCACACTTTCTAAGACATAAAAACTTGTCTCAAACTTCAAGTCTTCCCTCAAAAGATCTTTGACTTTACATTTCTTTTCCACATAGGCAAGAATCTCTTTCTGCTTTTGCGCTGAAACCGACTCTCCAATTCCAATCAACACCTCAAAATGCTGATTGTCCAAGCGACTCTCCACCTGAACAGGCATGGTTTTATTGCCTTCTTGGCTGGCATAGTAGCCCTGCACACACATGGTCACACAGGCAGCTAAGCCAATGTTCACAAGGCTTACGGGAGTTTCTCCCTGCTCTGTTACACCAAAAGTATGAACTGGTTCTCCATAACCTTGAGAAACTGCCTGAAACAGACCTTCCCCTTTTACCGTCGTTTGATACATAAACACCTCCACATATTTGAAACCATTCTATTCTTTTTTGCAAACCTTTGCAAGAATGTGAACTAGAAAAAGATTGGAAATTTTCCAATCCTTTTCATTTTCATTCTCATTAAATCAAATGACTTTCACGTTTTTCAAACATTTCCTTGGCCAAACGAACAAGCTCTTCAATCAAATCTGGGTAAACAAGTCCCATATTATCCCAAAGGAGTGGATACATGGACCACTGGGTAAATCCTGGCATGGTGTTGAGCTCATTCAGGAAGATGTCTCCGTCTTCAGTCAGGAAGAAATCACAGCGAGAAAGGCCACAACCACCGATAGCACGGAAGGCCTTGGCAGCATTATCCCGCATGGTATCCATGATAGACTCATCAATCTTAGCTGGGATTTCCATGGTAATCTTGTTGTCGATGTATTTGGCATCGTAGTCATAAAAAGCAACGTCTTTGACTACTTCGCCAGGAAGTGTGGTTTTCACGTCAGCATTTCCCAAAAGACCAACCTCAATCTCACGCGCATTAACACCCTGCTCAACGAGGACACGGCTGTCATACTTAAAAGCCAAATCAAGCGCCTTACGCAAGCCAGCTAAATCCTCAGCTTTTGAGATACCGACACTTGACCCCATATTAGCTGGTTTTACAAAGACCGGATAAGTCAATTTTTCTTCAATCTCTGCAATCTTATCGTCGATAGTTTCACCCTCGATAACTGCCACATAAGGTACTTGGGAGATTCCTGCTGATTCAAGAACACGCTTGGTAGTGATTTTGTCCATAGCAACGCTGGAAGACAAGATATTGGTACCAACATACGGCATACGAAGCACTTCCAAGAAGCCTTGAATTGACCCGTCTTCTCCCATTGGTCCATGAAGAACAGGGAAAACGACTGCCTTTTCTTCATAAATATCGCTCGGACGGATTTTTTGCTCTTCAACAATTGTCGCGTTTGTCATGAGTTTTTCATCGGCAGACGGTGTTTGAGAAAACTCTTGCGTCTTAATAAAGTCCCCAGTTTGTGTGATGAAATAGGTTTTGACAAAAAATTTATCATAATTGATGGCACGCATGACGCTTTCGGCAGACAGAACGGATACCTCACGCTCTGCAGAACGCCCACCATAAAGTAAAATCAAGGTTTCTTTTGACATATATTTTCCTTCCTGTATCAACGCTATTACTCTTAGTATAGCATAATTTAACAAATCATATCTATCCTATCTTAAAATTAGGAACGTATCTAACTACAGAACAGCTATAGCTCTGTACGATTTTCAATAGCCCTCAACAGGGTCACTTCATCTGCATATTCAATATCACTGCCTACCGCTAAGCCACGAGCTAGTCGGGTTACTTTGATTCCCGCAGGTTTGAGGACACGTGAGATATACATAGATGTAGCCTCTCCATCTGCTGTTGCATTGGTCGCCACAATAACTTCTGTAACCTCATTGTCCATCAGGCGAGTGAGGAGGGTTTTCAAATTAATATCATCTGGTCCGATACCATTCATGGGAGAAATCAAGCCATGCAAGACATGATAAAGACCATGGTATTCTTGAATATTTTCCAAGGCTGTAACATCTCGACTATCCTCTACAATCAAAATAGTAGATTGGTCTCGCGTTGAGTCCTGGCAAATGGCACAGGGGTCCTGATCTGTCAAATTACCACAAATAGAGCAATAAGATAGGTCTCGCTTGGCTGCCAATAAATTTTTTGCAAACTCATTAACGACATCATCCTCCATGCCAATAGTATAAAAAGCTAAACGGGTAGCCGTTTTTATACCGATACCTGGCAATTTAGAATAGCTATCAATTAACTTGGCAATAGGTGTAGGGTAAAGCATAAGCCTCCTTAATTCATTGGATAAAGTGAATTGTATAAATTAATGATTTCTGTTGTAATTGCTTTTGTTGTAGAATTTTCGTTAGTCAAGTTTGGAAGTACGACTGCAACTGCGATTTGTGGATTATCACTAGGTGCATAGGCAACAACGTTGGTATTTACTGCAGTTACTACTTCACCTGAAGGAGTTGTAGTATAAGTTTCGGCAGTACCAGTCTTGGCACTGATGGTCACGGCCGCACCACGACCGATAGCACTACCTGTATTAAATCGTCCTCCACCATTTACAAGTTGATAAAATCCTTGACGAAGGAGAGCCATTTCATCAGCTGAAATATTGACTTGATTCATCTCTTTACCAGAAACTGTTTCAATCAAATCTCCCAATCCACCTTGGGGATTATTTCCATAGATACCTTCTACAAGATGAGGAGAAATCCTTTTTCCATTATTTGCTACTGTCGCTACATATTGAGCCATCTGCATCGGTGTATAGTTATCAAACTGTCCAAATGCATTCATAATAAAGTTTGCGGTGGAATATTCTTCTGGTAAGAAACCTGTTGATTCAAGTGGTAAGTCAATTCCTGTTGACGCACCTAAACCATACTCTGCAAAAGTCGAACGAAGCTTAGTCATGGCATTTGTCAATGTATCGCCATCATTCAAATACATGTTAGCTGAGTAGGTCTGACCAAGTAGTCCCAAAGCAATCTTAACCATGTAGACGTTAGAAGAATATTCCAGAGCCTCTGTCGCATCAATATTAAAACTACCATAGGCCCACCAAGATGTAATTGGTGCTGAACCTGCAAAATAAATCGGTTCATCTAATAATACCTGATTTCCTGAGATAATGCCATTCTCCCAACCAGATGAAATAGTTGCACCCTTGACAATAGAACCTGGTGTAAAGACGCTTGTGATGGTGCCAAGAGCATCTTCGGTAATGGTACTTGAGCCTTTTTCGTGACTATATCCTGACATAGCAAGCACTGCACCTGTAGAAGGATTTAATGCAACTGCATAAACACCTTCTGAATAAAGTGCACTTCCTGTTGACAACTCACTCTCAAAATATTTTTTTAGAATCGCATTGACACCATCTTGAAAGGCTAAATCAATAGTCAGTTTAATATTATTTCCCTGCTGTCCTTCTTGGATTGTCTCAATACTTTCGACATTGCCATTTCTATCAAGGTTGATTTGTTTTTTCTCACGTTGACCTTGCAATACTTCTTCATATTGTTTCTCGAGGTAGGCAGTTCCCACACGGTCATTTGATGAGTAGCCCTTGGAGAGATAGTATTCCGCATCTTCAGCAGGCAAACCAGCCTGTTCACTCGTTACTGTACCAATAATAGAGCTGAGAGAAGTTGGTAAAATCGTCCGTTGCCAGTTGTTAGTTGTTGAAATGCCTGGAAGTTGACTTTCATTGGCTACGATATGAGCAACTTGTTCAGCAGTTAGAGTATCTGTTACCAAATTAACAGTAGAGAAGTAAGTAGCTCCATTCATCTGCTTAAACAATTCAATCGCCTTGCTGTCTTGCTCAGAATATTGCAATGCTTCAGCAGGGATACTATCAACCGCATTAGAATAAATTGTCGATTCACTCAGGTAGTTGCCATCAGAATCGTATTTTTTATCTTCTGGCAAGGCCTCGACTACCTGACGATAAACTTCTTCATCCGCTAAATAATAGTCAGCCTTGTCACGTTGAGTAATTGTTACGTCCGACACATTGACCCACTGCAAGAGTTTATTAGCTACTTCTTTCATTTCTTGAGCAGACATCTTGTTGGAACGTGTGAAGGAGACAACCTGCTGAATCTCGTTTTCAACCAAAGGTTTTCCTTGCGCATCGTAAATCTGCCCACGGATAGAGCCATTGCTAATGATTTTCTGACTGGCAGTAGACAGCTTATTACTATAAAAATCATGATTGATGATCTGCATATCTGCCAGACGCAATATCAAAACTAGGAAAAGGAAAATCACGATAGAAAATAAAATATTTAAACGAAGGGAAATAAAATTTCCATCGTGTTCCAAAGGCTTGTTCTTTCTTTTTTTCACTTCAAAGACCTCATTCTAGAAATATCCTTCTTATTATACCACAGGCAAAAAATATTTTTTAGACAGAGCCTCCTTTTCAGAAAATATTTTCTTATGATTTCTTCACGAGACAAGCTTGTACTATCTCCCATTGACTGTGAACAGATGTTTCCACAAACTGTTGATCATGGGAAACCAAGAGGACACTTCCTTCATATTCCTTCAAGAATGTTTCCAAAGCTTCAATAGCTGCCATATCTAGAAAATTTGTCGGTTCATCTAATATCAAAAGATTTGCATCCGCCAACAATACCTTAGCTAAGGAGAGACGAACACGCTCACCACCAGACAGATTTGCTACCTTCTGCTGAGCCTTATCGTAAGAAAGTCCTAACATACCTAATAAATTGAGAATCGTCATCTTATCTTGAAGAGAGGTACAACTAACATTTTCAAAAGCAGTCTTTTCTTCATCAAGGTTTATCAAATCCTGTGCAAAATAAGCAATTTTTAACTTAGGATTATAATAGCCTGCCAATTCTTTCCTTAATAATTTTCGGACAAAACTGGTCTTTCCAGAACCATTCGCCCCCACTAAGGCTAACTTCTCTCCAAACGTCATCCCTATCTGAGGAAAATCAAATAGATACACTTCATCCATCAAAACTTGACCTGCTTGCAAAAGAAATAGTCTATGTAAATCAGTATCTAAGGCCCCTTTTGATTCCATTTTAATATGAACCTCCCTTCTGGGCTGACTAACCTTTTCCAACCTCTCAATCCTTTTCTCTAACTGTTTAGCAGACTTCGCCATAGACTTGGCTTGACTATCATAGGACCCCATCATAGCACTAACCTTCCACTCTGAGGAAGAAATACCTTTCTTTTTCTTCCCCATCTTCTGAGCCTTGACCTGACGCTCTTGTTGGGCTTTTTTTAGTTGAGCGACTTTTTTCTGATAGGCTTCATAGGCCTCCTGCTGCCCTTCTCGCCTAGCCCGGCGACTTTCTACAAACGCCTCATAATTCCCTGTATAGACCTGAATACTTCCTTCTTCTAAATGCCAAATGTGACTGGCTATTTGATTGAGAAAATACCGATCATGGCTTACAACCAGTATACTCCCGCGATAGCGTTTAATTTGTTTTATTAGCTTTTCCTGGTGTTCTTGATCCAGATTGGCAGTCGGTTCATCCATGATTAACAACTGTGGTCTTTGGGCAAAAGCCTCTTGAATAGACTTCCAAACCTGTTCCCCACCTGAAAGCGAGCTCCTTTCCTGTAACTGGGGTACATAGGCCCAGTCTGCTTTTACCTCAATCTGACCAGCAAAATCCCTATCCAGTCCCAGTAAGATTTTCAAAAAAGTAGACTTGCCAACACCATTATTTCCAACCAAACCAACCTTTTGACCAGCTTGAAGGCTCAACTGCTTGATTGAAAACAAACTACGTCCCGCAAATTCCTTCTCTAATTGAATACATTTTATCATTTCCATATAGACCTCTTTTCTTCACAAAAAGGGCCCCTATTCTGCTCAATGAACAAGAAAAAAGCCATGCAAAACATGACCTTTTCCTATGGAAAAAGTCACATGAATAGTAAGCCCTTATGAGCAGTATTATCTCTTGTATTATCGGTTAATACAACCTCACTACAAGTTTTAAGAACGACTAATAAGCAGCTTAATTATTCATGTAACTTCACCTCACGTATTTTATATATTTATTCTAAACAAGTTCAATGAATTTGTCAAATCTTGGTCAAGGGAGTCGCTGTATCTGGCGATGTGTCATAGACTTGAAAATCCACTCCAACTCCAAAATCAGCCTGAGCCAACTGATTAACCATGGTCATGTGAGCCAATTCCTTGATATTGTTTTCCTTTGACAAATGCCCTAGGTAAATCTTTTTTGTCCGATTTCCCAACGAGCGAATCATGGCGTCAGCACCGTCTTCGTTACAAAGGTGGCCCTTATCTGACAAAATCCGTTGCTTCAAATTCCATGAATATGAACCTGAGCGCAAAATTTCAATATCATGGTTCGATTCAATCAAATAAGCATCGGCATTTTCTACAATTCCAACCATGCGGTCACTGACATAGCCTGTATCCGTCAACATAACAAAGGATTTGTCATCCTTCATAAAACGGTAAAATTGCGGACAGGCCGCATCATGACTGACACCAAATGACTCAATATCTAGGTCGCCAAAAGTCTTCATAGCACCCAATTCGAAGATATGTTTTTGAGCCACATCAATCTTGCCCAATTTGCTCTCCATAGCCTGCCAGGTCAATTCATTGGCATAAATATCCATCCCATACTTACGTGCTAAAACACCGATACCATGGATGTGATCGCTATGTTCATGCGTTACCAGGATAGCATCAATATCCTCAGGCTTTCGATCAATTTCCGCCAAAAGACTGGTAATCTTTTTCCCTGATAAGCCAGCATCCACTAAGATTTTCTTTTTATCTGTTTCTAGGAAAAAACAATTCCCGCTGGACCCCGAAGCTAAAATACTATAATTAAAACCTTTTCCGATCATATTCTCCTATTCTTCCTCATCTGAATCATCCCACTCATCTAGTGCGATGTCCTTGCTGTACGGCAAGACAATTGTAAACGTTGAGCCATGACCATATTCGCTTTTAGCCCAGATAAAGCCCTTATGTTGTTTCACGATTTCTTTTGCAATAGCTAAACCAAGACCTGTACCGCCTTGAGCACGAGATCGTGCCTTGTCCACGCGATAAAATCGGTCAAAAATTCTAGGTAAATCTGCTTTCGGAATCCCCAGACCTTCGTCTGAGACGGATACAATCAACTGACTATCTGTGGTCTTCATGCTGAAGGTAATTGTCCCGCCATCTGGCGAATATTTAATGGCATTATTTAAGATATTATCCAAAACCTGAGTCATCTTATCTGTATCAATCTCAACCCAAATAGGACTGATTTGATAGTCACGAACAATCGTATAGACCTTATCAGAATCAGCATTTTTCATTTGGTCAAAACGGTTAAGAATAAAGGTCACAAAAGCAGTAAAGTTTATCAGTTCAACATCTATCTGACCAACTTGATTATCAATACGCGATAAGCTTAGGAGATCTGTAATCATCCGCATCATGCGGTTGGTCTCATCTAAGGATACCTTAACAAAACTCGGTGCAACAGACTCCGTCAGCGCTCCCTCATCCAGAGCCTCTAGATAGGATTTGACGGAAGTCAATGGCGTACGCAATTCATGACTCACATTTGACACAAACAGCCTACGTTCCCGTTCTTCCTTGGCCTGCTCAGTCATATCATGCAAGACGACAACCAAGCCAGAAATCAGACCACTCTCACTACGAATCGTGGCAAAATTAGCACGTAAAGTCAAAAATTCTTCGTTTTCATTGGTGTGATCAATCACAATCTCAGGTGTCTGAGCCAACAAATCTCTCAATGTATAACGGTCTGATAAATCTAAAACCTCGAGCAGGTGATACTGCTCCTGCTTTTGGCTAGAAAGCCCCAACTGTTTCTGGGCCATATCGTTAATCATGATGATCCGTCCGATACGGTCTGTAGCAATAACACCGTCACTCATATAGGACAGGATGGAAGTCAGACGCGTCTTTTCTTGTTCTAAATTATCATGAGTTAAGCGGATGACCTCGGACAGATCATTAAGAGAATTCGCCATATCTGTGATTTCAGGACTTCCCCTCATGTCTAACACATCTGCATAATTCCCCTCAATTAAGGCATTGACTTTTTGATTGAGTTGTTTAATTTGCTTATTATCCCGATAGTTTTCAATCAAAAGGACCGTCAGAGCAATTAGAAAGCCAATCAAAATGACAACAAACCAAAATTCTGCCGTGGTCATTAAATAACGTAATTGATTAATCATTTCCTTTTATAAAATATCCCACTCCGCGACGAGTAAGAATGTATTCTGGTCTGCTTGGTGCATCTTCAATTTTCTCACGCAGACGACGAATCGTTACATCCACCGTGCGGACATCACCAAAGTAATCATAACCCCAAACTGTTTCCAATAGATGTTCTCGAGTCATAACCTGACCTAAGTGTTTGGCCAGATGGTGGAGCAATTCAAACTCACGATGGGTCAGCTCCAGCTCTTTACCATGCTTCTTAGCGACAAACGCATCAGGCAGAATGACCAAATCGCCAATCACCAACTCTGGAGTTCCTGTTGACTCAATATTTGTCTGCGTCTCTGCCAATTCACTACGACGAAGAAGAGCCTTAACACGCGCCTGTAATTCGCGATTAGAGAAGGGTTTGGTCACATAATCATCCGCCCCGATTTCAAGCCCGATAACCTTATCAAATTCGCTATCTTTAGCAGATAACATCAAGATTGGAACATTGCTGGTCTTACGAATCGTTCGAGCAACCTCTAGTCCGTCCAATTCTGGCAGCATCAAGTCCAAAATGACAATGTCAGGAAACTCAGCCTCAAACACTTCCAAGGCTTCACGTCCATCGAAAGCTGTCACAACTTCATATCCCTCACGAGTCATATTAAACTTAATAATATCTGAGATTGGTTTTTCATCATCTACAATTAATATTTTTTTCATTAGTATCTTACCTTTGTTTTATTTCTTCTATTATATCAAACTTACCTAAAAAATTCATATTTCAAAACCATCTGACACAGTTATGTCATATTTTATAACATACAATGCATTAAATTGTCAGAATTTACTTGACATTGTATATAGGCAATGCTAAGATGGGAATACCTAAAAAACACTATGCAAGGAGAATTTTATGGCTTTAGTAGAATTTAAAGATGTCAACAAATACTATGGCGACTACCACGCCCTACGCAATATCAACTTGGAATTCGAACCTGGACAGGTTGTCGTTCTCCTTGGACCTTCCGGATCCGGAAAATCTACTCTCATTCGCACGATTAACGGTTTAGAGGCAATTGATGAAGGAACGCTCATTGTCAACGGACATGATATTTCCTCTACTTCTATCAAAGAGCTCGTATCACTTCGCAAAGAAGTTGGTATGGTTTTCCAGCATTTTAACCTTTACCCACACAAAACCGTGTTAGAAAATGTTACTTTGGCACCTATTAAGGTTTTGGGAATCGATAAAGCTACGGCTGAAAAAACCGCTCAAAAGTATCTTGAGTTTGTTAACCTCTGGGATCGGAAGGATTCCTACCCTGCTATGCTATCCGGAGGCCAAAAACAACGTGTCGCCATCGCTCGCGGCCTAGCTATGAAACCTGAACTTCTACTCTTCGATGAACCAACATCTGCCTTGGACCCAGAAACTATCGGCGATGTACTTGCAGTTATGCAAAAATTGGCACGTGACGGAATGAACATGATTGTCGTAACACACGAAATGGGCTTTGCCCGTGAAGTAGCTGATCGCATCATCTTCATGGCTGAGGGAGAAGTTTTAGTTGATACAACAGATGTGAATGGCTTCTTTGACAACCCGACAGAGCCTCGTGCCCAACAATTCCTCAGCAAGATTATCAACCACGAATCTGACAAAGTAAAACTCTAGGAGGAAGTCTATGGATAAGAAAAAAATCAACATTTTCTTTGCAATTAGATTATTGGTCTTCGGACTTATTCTTCTCGTTTTCGCAAAACAACCAGTAGCTCAAACAGAAACACCCGCATCCATTACCAATAGTGATCAAGTTCAAGCTATCATCGATAGGGGCGTGCTCCGCGTCGGAGTGAAACAGGACGTTCCTAACTTTGGCTACAAAAACCCTGATACTGGTGAATTTGAGGGAATGGAGATTGACATCGCTCGCAAAATTGCAGACGAATTAGGGGTGGAGATTGAATTTACCCCTGTTACAGCACAAACTCGCGGACCACTGCTTGATAACGGTCAAGTCGATATGGTCATCGCAACTTTTACCATCACCGAGGAGCGCAAGTTGCTCTACAATTTCACAACTCCTTACTACACAGATGCCGTTGGCTTCTTGGTCAATAAGGATAGTGGAATCAAGACCTTTACCGACCTAGATGGAAAGACAATCGGTGTAGCTCAGGGTTCCATTACACGCACCCTCATCTCTGAACTAGCAGATAAGTATGGCATTTCAGTAAACTTTGCTGAACTTGGTTCCTATCCTGAACTTTCCGTATCCCTTAGAGCACATAGAACCGATGCCTTCTCTGTTGACCAATCCATTCTATCCGGTTACATTGGCTCAAAATCTGAACTCATGGACTTTAGCTTCTCAGCTTCTGACTATGGAATTGTTACTAAATTATCTAACAAAGACCTTAACGACTACTTAAACAGCCTGGTTGAAGAATGGACAGCTGACGGTAGTCTTCAAGCCATCTATGATGCCAATGGCCTCAAACCAGTCACAGAAACTGACGAATAGAAAGGTGAAACAATATGACAGTTTTAACAACTAGTCCTTACGCTTGGGAGAATTGGATCAGTTATTTCAAGGATTTTCCAACCTTTTTCCAAGGTTTTCTCTTTACCTTAGCCATTTCTGTCGGGGCCTTTATCATGGCCATGTTTTTAGGAATTGTCTTTGGTAGTCTCTCTTCAAGTAAAAATAAAGTTTTAAAAATCATCGCACGTGTCTATGTTGAATACTATCAGAATACACCGCTTTTGGTTCAGTTCATGATTGTTTATTATGGACTTCCACTGATTTCAAATTATGTTCTCATGCCGTCCATCTACTGGACAGCTGTTATCTGCGTGGGCCTCTATCACGGTGCCTATATCGCAGAGGTCATTCGTGCAGGGATTGAGGCTGTGCCTACCGGGCAAACTGAAGCCGCACTTTCACAGGGATTTACCCAGGCTGAAACCATGCGAATCATCATATTGCCACAGGCCATTCCGACCATTCTTCCACCTTTGACCAACCAAGTAGTAAACTTAATTAAGAATACGGCTACTGTTGCCATTATCTCTGGAGCTGATATTATGTTTATGACAAAATCTTGGTCTGCCATGAATGCCAACTACATCCCAGCCTTTGCTGGTGCTGCTTTCCTTTACTTCATCATGTGCTTCCCTGTTGCAAGCTGGGGCCGCCGCATTGAAGAAAAGAATAAGTCAGCCTTTTCACACTAAAAGGAGGTTGAACGATGAATTATGTTTTAGAATTACTCAAACCTTCAACCTTCCAACTCTTGTGGAGTGGTTTGAAGTTAACACTCTATATCTCAAGCATTTCGGTAATCCTGTCCATTATTTTCGGAATGATTCTCGCCATCATGCGCAATGGAAAAAATCCAATTTTCAAGTGGATTGCAACCATCTATATCGAATTTGTGCGTAACGTGCCAAACTTGCTTTGGATTTTCACAGTATTCTTAGTCTTCCAAATGAAGTCAACGCCCGCTGGTATTACAGCCTTTACCATTTTTACCACGGCAGCCATGGCCGAGATTATCCGTGGTGGTCTCAACGCCATCGGACCGGGCCAGACCGAAGCTGGTTTGTCACAGGGTTTTACCCCAGTGCAAATCATGGTCTATATCATCATGCCGCAGGCCATTCGTAAGATGTTGCCAGCCATTATCTCGCAGATTGTAACGGTCATCAAGGACACTAGTTTCCTCTACTCCGTTATCGCCTTGCAAGAACTCTTTGGTTCTAGTCAAATCCTCATGGGACGCTACTTTGAGGCAGAGCAAGTTTTTGCCCTTTACCTCATGGTTGCTCTCATCTATTTCATTATCAACTTTGCCATTTCAAGTCTGTCACGTTATGTGGCCAAGTCTTGGGCGAGCAGTATTGAATAAACATTCCTCCCAGCCAATTGGTTGGGAGTTTTTGTGTTTGTAACAACTATTTTAAGAATAAATAATGATGATCTTTTACCTTGATTGTTACGAAAAAACTGGTTGACTGCACTCCAGGTCTACGAAAACCAATTCTATAGGTTCCGTCTTCCACATTAGAATAGTCAAATGTTTCGACTTTCTGTTTTAAATCAGCTAGTAATTTATCTTCCTCTACTAAGTCGTTTTCTAAACCAAGGTCCTTCTTATTAAAAAATTCAACTTCAATTACCGCCATTTCTTCCTCCATGAGCCAGTCTAAATTAATATCATAAAAACCTGCAAAAGCCCGACCATTATCGCGATTTTCCTCTACCTTTTCATAAAACTTTATCAATTTTTCATCCTGAGTTTCAAGCCTACCATCCACTTCAAACAAAGTGAAATCTTTTTCTTCCATCAATTTAAATATCTGCTGTGCCTGATTCAGTAAATATTTACCTCTCGGCTGATGCCACATAGCTTGGTCAACGATACCATCAAATTGATACAACATTCCGCTTGGACTATCATCAAAATAGACCGTCATATTTAGTAGTCCGTTTAATGCCTCCTGTCCTTCAATTCGGTTATTGACCAAAGTATCAGAGGATTGAAGTGTAATTGACTGACCATCTATAACCTCAGTATAATCATACTCTAAAACATCCCATGGGTTACCAATGGCTATAGGACGAAATTTTGTCAACTCCACCTTACCAGTGAAACCATATGACTCCATACTCTGTTCAAGCATCATCTGATACGATATCAATTCCTCTCGACTAGCCACCCTGGGACTAAATAAGAGATACAAACCAACTATCATGACAATAAAGAAACCAACAATTCCTAACATCAGACCTACAATAACTTTTATTACTCTTTTCATTATTACCATCACTTTCCTTGACTATTATACCAAAAAAGAAGCCCTTTCGGACTTCTTACTTTATTTATTCAGCGTCAGCTGGACGTGACTTGCGGGCAATATCTGCTAAGATATGGTCCACAAATTCTGCGACAGACTGAGTTTGTGTTGCCTTGCTTCCGTAACGACGAACGTTGACAGCATTGTCTTCCATCTCCTTGTCACCAACGATGAGTTGGTATGGAATCTTGCTGGTTTGGCTCTGACGGATCTTGTATTGCATCTTCTCGTTACGTTCATCCACGTGTACACGAACGCCACGGTCTTGCAATTCTTTGGCAACCTTCCAAGCGTAATCCAGGTGAGCCTCCACAGAAATTGGAATCATGGTCACTTGGGTTGGAGCCAACCAAGTTGGGAAGGCACCTTTGTAGGTTTCGATCAAGATGGCAGTGAAGCGTTCCATAGTCGAGATAACACCACGGTGAATCATAACTGGGCGGTGTTCTTCACCGTCAGCACCAATGTAGGTCAGACCAAAACGTTCTGGCAAGAGGAAGTCCAACTGAATAGTTGACAACGTTTCCTCGTTACCAAGGGCAGTTTTCACCTGGATATCCAATTTCGGACCGTAGAAGGCTGCTTCACCCTCTGCTTCAAAGTAGTCCACGCCCATTTCATCCATGGCACCCTTCAGCATACGCTGGGCATTTTCCCACATCTCATCGTTGTCATAGTACTTCTCTTTGTCCTCTGGGTCACGATAAGACAGGCGGAAACGGTAGTCGTTTAGGTTGAAATCTGCGTACACATCGATAATCAACTGGAGAGCTTTTTTGAACTCTTCTTGGATTTGTTCAGGTGTCACGAAGATATGACCGTCGTTGAGAGTCATCTCACGAACCCGCTGCAAACCAGTCAATGCACCTGATTTCTCATAGCGGTGCATCATACCAAGCTCAGCGATACGTACTGGCAATTCACGGTAAGAACGCACATGGTTTTTATAAACTTGAATGTGGTGCGGACAGTTCATCGGACGTAGAACAAACTCCTCACCGTCGCCCATGTCCATAGTTGGGAACATGTCTTCTGAATAATGTTCCCAGTGACCTGAGGTCTTATAGAGTTCAACAGAAGCCAATGGTGGCGTATATACGTGCTGATAACCTGAAGCCAATTCCTTGTCTGTGATGTAACGCTCCAAGGTACGACGGATAGTTGCACCGTTTGGCAACCAGAATGGCAAACCTTGACCAACTTCTTGGCTGATCATGAAAAGATCCAATTCCTTACCAAGTTTACGGTGGTCACGTTCTTTGGCCTCTTCACGCATTTGCAGGTAAGCCTTGAGGTCTTTCTTGTCAAACCAAGCTGTACCATAAACACGTTGCATCATTGGATTTTCGCTCTTACCACGCCAGTATGCACCAGCCACATTGAGCAATTCAAAAATCTGGATACGGCCTGTTGACGGAACGTGTGGGCCACGACAGAGGTCAACGTATTCTCCCTGGGTATAAATGGTCAAACCGCCCTCGTCATCAGAGTGCTCTTGAATCAATTCCAACTTGTAAGGATCGTTTTTGAAGATTTCAAGAGCTTCTTCCTTAGTCACCTCACGGCGTTCTGAAGGGAAGTTTTCCTTGACAATCTTCATCATTTCTTCCTGAATGCGTGGCAGGTCTTCATTTGAAATCTGACCAGCCGCATTGTCCGTATCATAGTAGAAACCATCCTGAATAGCTGGACCAACCCCCAACTTGATGTCTGGGAAAAGACGACGAGCCGCTTGGGCAAACAAGTGGGCAGCTGAGTGACGCAAGATGTCCAAGGCATCCTCATGGTCAGGCGTTACGATTTCAAGTGTGCCGTCCTCTTCGATGGCACGAGTGGTGTCAATCAATTTACCATTGAACTTACCAGCGAGAGCCTTTTTCGCCAAAGACTTGCTGATGCTCTCTGCAATTTTAAAAGTAGTCACACCAGCTTGGTACTCACGAACAGCACCATCTGGGAAAGTAATACGAATCATATTTATCTCCTTTTTTTATTTTTTAATCCCCAATAACTCTTCTTTCTGAGTTAAAAAGGTTTCCATTTCTTTTTGAATATCAATATCCAGTCGGTCGGCTAATTCAATCAACCACCAGATATTTTCAGCCATTTTATGCTCCAAGGTATAGGGTGTTTCATCATAGTAACGACCCTGCTTGGTCATAATCAGGCGGTTCATATTGCCAATATCATTGGTCAACAAGTCTTTATTTTAAGTTGTTGAGCTGAAACAGTCTATCCCCAGACTGTTTCACTCCTCAATGGACCACTCTTTGTCGTGGTGCTTGACTTCCAACTCTCTGTAAGCCTTACGAATGGCTAGGCAACGGTCAATCGTTTCTTGTGGAATGCTGGTCAACTTCATCTCCTTGTTTTGTCAAAAAAGAAAATACGACGCCCTCGCAAAAGGACGTCGTAACGTGGTTCCACCTTCATTCGCAGTCACGCTAAAAAGCCTGACTACCTCAGATTGGCGATAAGGGAACCACCCTTTTATGTTTGCATAAAATCATACCGAGTAGTGTCAATCCTATCCTCTATGTGCTTGCACCCACCGCCCACTCTCTCAAAGATTTCCTAGAATTGATAAGTCTCTAAAAGCTATTATAACAGGATTTCCTGATTTTTCAAGGATTTTTCCTCATTTTCTTTCTTAGAGAAAATAGCAGAGCTCCTATCCCATTTCCAATCAGAGCACATAAGGTGTAGACAATCTGATAGAGAATAATCCATTCCTTAAAGAAAAAGATGGTTACAGGATAAAGCAGTAAAACCAAGGCAAGAAGGCTAGGAGAAAAGCCATTAAAAAATCCATAAAGAAGACCCGTTAGGAATAATACAATGGGAGTATAGAGCAATATATTCCCAACCACCAGCTCCTTAGAAAGCATGGTGTCACTAATCAGATGAAAGGCAATCAGATAAATATCTGCATACATGGATAGAACAATGAGAGTTGCCAAAACCAGATTCTTCCAACTCTCTTTCCGAAGCTTTTCCATTTGAAACCTCCAAATTATTCAAAGAAATTCCGGATTGATTTTACTTGTTCGACTGATTTTTTCAATATTTTTGCTGTTGTGTCTGTTGATTTAACTACTACTTTTTGCGGTAGGTAAATAGCCTCTTTGATCAAAGCTTCTGCTGCGCTATCTTGATTAGTATGTTCTTTTCTAAAATCATACGAAATCTTCAAATCTAGATAATATTCAAAAACCTTGCGCCCAAAATTCGTAGAAGAAATCTCATAGAGCTTCTTATCAAGCACATACGGATTCATTGGTGGTGTAGCAATAATTGCCTCAACGACGGCATCTGCCAACTCCTGTTCTCGAATGAAGAGTGTCCCAAACATCTTATCTGTTATAACGTTTTTTAAGTAGGAATTGCTATGTGCCAAAATAGGAGTTCCAGAAGCTAAGCTTTCTAAGAAAGTTAGTCCCTGTGTTTCACTGGTCGAAGCAGAAATAAAGAAATCCGCAGCTTTATAATAAAGCGCTGTATCACTTGGAGCAATCATACCCGTCAACTGGACGTGTTCATCTAGATTAAGCTCCGCTATCATTTCCTGAAGATCATCTGTATAAGGTCCACCTCCGACAATGACCAACTTCACCTTGGGATTTTCCAGCAAAATTTTTGGCATTGCCTGAACGATTGCTTGGATATTCTTCTCGTGAGAAATCCTAGACAGACTTAACAACATCGTTTCATCACTAGCAATTCCTAGTTGTTCCCGCAACTCATCTGTTTCATCCTTGCCAATTTCTGGTCTATCAAACTTTGCCAAGTCAATTCCTGTTGGAATGACTCGTTTAGAAATCGGAACGTTGTAACTCATTAAAAGATCTTCAACAATCTCACTAGGGCAAATTACCCCATCCAAATCTTTTAAAAATGCCCGTACTAAATATTTAACCATCCCGGGACGAATAATCCTCCCCTTGGCAATATAGTGTACGTAGTCTTCATACTGGGTGTGATAAGTATGTACCACCGGAATATCAAGTTCCTTGGCAATCATTTTCCCCAAAATCCCCAAAGAAAATTCTGTATGAGTATGAATAATATCTAGTTTATAGCGACTTGCAATTTTTAAGGCATCTGTAAAACCTGCGTAGGCCACTCGACGATCTTTAAAGGCAAAAAAAGGTACGCTAGGAATTCGGATAATGTCCCAATCTTCGTAGCGATTCACATCCTCATCTGTCGTCGTAAAAATAAATACTGTATGTCCCAATTTCTCCAACTCTGTCTTAAGAGTCCGAATCGAAGTCGCGACTCCTGAAACCTGTGGAAAATAGGTATCCGTAAACAATCCAATCCGCATTTACATCTCCAATACTTGTTGATAGGCATCCACCAATTGGTGGGAAACATTGTCAATCGAGCGACTAACCGCAACCTGGTAGCCCGCCTCACGTTTATCAACCTGCTTGTCTAAGATTTTCTGAATAGAATCAACAAAATCATCCACTGTATGTCCCAATTCGGCAACGTTTTCGTCAATCCAACCATCGTAAACTGGAATATCTCTTAGAACAACATGCTGATGACTAGCAAGAGCTTCCAGAACAACAATCCCTTCTGTTTCCTCATACGATGGGAAGAAAAAGGCATCCGCTCCGCTCATTGCACCTTGAAAAACAGCACCTTTAAAATAACCTGGAAACTCGACATTCGCTGGATGATCTCCCTCAACAATTTTTCTAATATATGACGGAATCAGCCACTTATTGATTGAACCGAGCCAAATGAAGCGGACATGCGGCATCTTTTCGGCTACCTTGACAAAGTCTTCAATTCCTTTACGTCGGAAGTAGAGTCCTGCACAGACAACAACTGGCTGACCTTCTTCAATTTTAAAATGCTCTCGAAAGATTGCTTCCTTGCGTTCATCCTTCTTATATTTATCTAAATCAATACCATTCGAAACGGCTATAATTGGCGTTGTCACACCGTAAGACTGGATGAGTTTTTTTGAATACTCTGAAGGAGTGATGACAAAGTCTGCCTTTTGGTACATGCTTGCTAGATATTTCCCTACAAAAGGAGCTAGGGTATTCGAACCGATAAAGGAATTTTGAAAATCTTCCTTCGTGGAATGTCCATGCATGATTACCTTTTTTCCACTTCGTTTGGCTGCATGTAGCAATAACCAGGAGCGTGGACCATAGGTATTGATATGAATGACATCATAATCTCCCAGCAGGTCTGTTGTATAAGGAATGCCTGCCATATCTAGCGCTTCCATCTGGTGTTGAAGCGCCCGGCCAATTCCTGATTTCTCTAAAACAGTTTTACCTTCTAAATACAATAGTACTTTCATAATACCATTATAGCCCTTTTTTACATTTTTTCATATTTTAAACTGTATTCTACACGAATTTTGTATCAATTAAAGCCAATACTAAAGAATATAATCCCAAATATATGATTACATAAAAAACATATAAAACAGATTTTAAAAGCAGAAGGACAGCTTGAATGTTTTTTAGAAGATGTTATAATTTACGAATGGTGCACATTCTGGCACTAAGTGTTCAAATTTTATTGAGGACTTTAGATGTAAAATTTGCATGTTATAACGACACAGATTAGCTACATAAATCATGCTTTGAGAAAGGAAAAAAGGATAATGAATACTAAGAAATGGAGAACATCGCTCCTAATACCAGGAATAGTATTATTTGGAACTGTTGCTCTAGTGAATAATGTATCGGCACAAGAAGTAAAAAATACCATCATCAGCGCAAAACAACCTGATGGGGGACAGGCTACTTCAAAGGCGGTTAATGTCAAAATACCAGCAGTAGTACGACTATTTGGTCGTGAGCTTCTAGAAAATGAATTTAAATTTGAGCTTAGAGAAGCGAATGGCGAGGAACTCCCTGTCCTTGATACAGCTCAAAATACAAAAGACGGGCAAGTTAGATTTAAAAATCTATCATTCGATAAGCCTGGCAAATATTGGTATACAATTTCAGAAGTAAAAGATGAGCTTGGTGGTATTGAGTATGATTCGAAATATATTGTAGCAAAAATAACTGTAGAAGATCGAAACAACGGACAATTACAGGCAATGATTGAATTTATTGATAATGACAATGTCTTTAACAATTTCTATACACCTGCTCCAGCTGCTGCTAGTCTTTCGATAAAAAAAGTCCTCGAGGGACGTACCTTAAACACCGGTGAATTCGAATTTGTTTTAAAAAATGAAAAAGGCGATGAAATCGAAAAGGTAAGCAATCAAGCAGATGGTTCTGTAAACTTTAGTGCCCTAACATTTACAAAAGAGGGAACCTATACCTACACTGTTTCAGAAGTTGATGGTGGACTTGGCGATATTATCTATGACAAATCAGATATTAAGGCCACTGTCACTGTGAAAGATAACAATCACGGACAACTAGTCTCAACAGTGACTTATGAAAATAGCGATCAAATCTTCGAGAATATTTTGAATCCTGGGAAGTTAATAGCGCCAACCACGGATAGCGTTATTACTGATAATGAAGTCTCTAAGGAAGCAATGACCGATAAAGAGAAGGGAAATATCGAACCCCCTAAAGAGCAAATAGCTACTGAAGAGAAGGATAATATTGAAGCCTCTGAAAAACAGATGCCAAGCATTGTGAACGACATGGTCGTAACACCTGAAAAGCAAATGACTAATAAAGAGAACGATAATATTGAAACCTCTGAAAAACAGATGCCGAGTGTTATGAACGAAAATGCCGTAACACCTGAAAAGCAAATGACTAATAAAGAGAAGGATAATATTGAAACCTCTGAAAAACAAATGCCGAGTGTTATGAACGAAAATGCCGTAACACCTGAAAAGCAAATGACTAATAAAGAGAAGGATAATATTGAAACCTCTGAAAAACAAATGCCGAGTGTTGTGAACGAAAATGCCGTAACACCTGAAAAGCAAATGACTAATAAAGAGAAGGATAATATTGAAACCTCTGAAAAACAGATGCCGAGTGTTGTGAACGAAAATGCCGTAACACCTGAAAAGCAAATGACTAATAAAGAGAAGGATAATATTGAAACCTCTGAAAAACAAATGCCAAGCATTGTGAACGACATGGTCGTAACACCTCAAGAACAAATGGCTAATAAAGAGAACGATAAGGTTGTAATCTCTGAAAAACAGATGCCTGTTAATGAGAAGGACAATGCCGTAACACCTGAAAAGCAAATGACTAATAAAGAGAACGATAATATTGTAATCTCTGAAAAACAGATGCCAAGCATTGTGAACGACATGGTCGTAACACCTCAAGAACAAATGGCTAATAAAGAGAACGATGAAGTTGTAATCTCTGAAAAACAGATGCCTGTTAATGAGAAGGACAATGCCGTAACACCTGAAAAGCAAATGGCTAATAAAGAGAAGGAAAATATCGAAACCTCTAAAAAACAGATACCTGTTAATGAGAACAACCAAAATGGTACAGTCGAAGAAAATTCAAACACTAAACCAACAACTGAAAAAACAGACAAGCAGGAGACTTCAACATTTAAAACCGAAACTGCTAAGCAAATCTTACCAGTAACTGGTGAGAAAGGAAGTTTATGGTTATTGACAAGTGGTATTATCGGTCTTGCAATTGAGTTATTTACACGTAAACGTAAATTATAATAATCACCTAACTGATACAGTTCTAAAGGATGAGAACAAGCCCAGTACTGCTTCTCTAGATTCGCATCAACATCTCGCACAACTTACAGAGTGTGACAGACTTAAAATCAACCACAAAGCCCTCGCTAAGCTTATACATCTAGCGAGGGCTTTATATTTATTTTTTATAATCTTTTAGTTTTCGGTTAATATAGCCATTTTGTTTGCTTTCAGTACTCGCTTCAAAGGTTCGGGGAACCTTTGAAGGCTGGAGATAAGTCGAAGCAAGTTTGCCTCAATAGCTACAGGTTGCTAGAACAGCCTAAAGGCTGTTCTAGGTTGGAAATATTTCCTCGCTCGTCGAAGTAATAAAAGATAAACCAAATGATTATGATGTTTGATAGAGTGAGGGTGCGGAGTAATAAGATATCTTATCCGGCTACTCTCATATTTATCACTTAGTTGATTTCCGTACTTTGATTCCGTGGTTAAGAACTACCTCACGGTTTTCCAACTCTTCCTTATGCATGATTTTGGTGAGCATGCGCATAGCAATTGCACCAATATCATATAGTGGCTGATTGATAGAGGTCAGGTTTGGACGGGTAAACTTAGTCACTAGGGAATCATCACTTGTGATGATTTCAAAATCTTCCGGAACCTTGATGCCCATATCACTGACACCGTTCAATAGACCTGCAGCAATCTCATCTTCTGCAACATAAGCTGCAGTTGCTCCGGCATTCAAAATACGTTCTGCTAGAGCGTAGCCTTCCTCGTATTTATACTTGGATTCAAAAACCAATCCTTCGTTAAACTCGATTCCGTTGTCCTTCAAGCCTTGTTTGTAGCCTGCAAAACGAACTTTACCGTTGATGTCATCTACAAGCGGCCCTGATACAAAGGCAATTTTCTTGTTGTTCTTAGCTAATAGATTGACTGCATCAACACTAGCGGCAGCGTAGTCAATATTGACGCTAGGTAATTGGTGCTCCAAGTCCACGGTACCAGCTAAAACAATCGGTGTACGTGAGCGTGAAAACTCCGCACGAATCTTGTCTGTCAAATGATAGCCCATGAAAATGATTCCGTCCACCTGTTTTGAGAATAGGGTATTCACCACATTGATTTCTTTCTCATCATTTTCATCACTGTTTGCTAAGACGATATTGTATTTGTACATATCGGCAATATCATCGATACCTTTGGCCAAGGTTGCAAAATAAGCATTAGCAATATTTGGAATCACAACCCCCACAGTGGTAGTCTTCTTGCTGGCCAAGCCACGTGCAACAGCATTCGGACGATAATCCAAACGGTCGATGACTTCTAATACTTTTTTACGAGTATTTTCCTTTACGTTTTTATTCCCATTTACCACGCGCGATACTGTCGCCATGGATACACCTGCTTCGCGGGCAACGTCATAAATCGTTACCGTATCGTCAGTGTTTAACATACGTTATGTACTCCCTTTCAATAGTTCTAATTCTATGAAAATTACGCTTTCACTCAAGTATAGTGTATCACTTTTTGAAACCACTTTCAAGAGAAAAACGCCATTTTTTTGATAATACTTGCAATTTTTTTCATTTTTTGGAACAATAGTCTATATAATAAACGAAAATTTCACTTTTTTTACCACTACATGCTAGAAAGGGCTCCACTATGTCAAAATTACATCATGTTAAATCCTACTTAGAAGCCAACAAAATGGACTTGGCCATCTTCTCTGATCCAGTTAGCATCTATTATCTGACTGGCTATCATAGCGATCCTCATGAGCGCCACATGATGCTCTTTGTTATGCCTGACCACGACTCACTACTCTTTCTCCCTGCCTTGGATGTAGAGCGTGCGGTTGCGACTGTTGATTTTCCTGTAGCCGGCTATATGGACTCAGAAAATCCATGGCAGATTATCAAGAGCAAATTGCCACAAAAATCTTTCTCAGCAATCTGTGCAGAATTTGATAATTTGAATTTAACCCGCTACCATGGTCTTCAGTCTATCTTTAGCCAACCATTTTCAGACATTACACCTCTGATTAATACTATGAAATTGATCAAGTCTCGTGATGAAATTGAAAAAATGCTGGTTGCTGGAGAGTTTGCAGATAAGGCTATGCAGGTTGGTTTCAATAACATCTCACTCGATGTAACTGAAACTGATATTATTGCTCAGATTGAATTTGAAATGAAAAAGCAAGGCATCTCAAAAATGAGCTTTGAGACCATGGTCTTAACAGGTGACAATGCCGCAAATCCACATGGTATTCCCTCAACAAACAAAATCGAGAATAACGCTCTGCTATTGTTCGACCTAGGCGTGGAAGCTTTGGGCTATACGTCTGATATGACACGGACTGTCGCTGTCGGTAAACCCAATCAGTTTAAAAAAGATATTTACAACTTGACTCTGGAGGCTCACATGGCCGCTGTCAATATGATTAAGCCTGGTGTGACTGCTGGTGAGATTGACTATGCCGCTCGCTCTGTGATTGAAAAAGCAGGTTATGGCGAGTACTTCAACCACCGACTCGGTCACGGTTTGGGAATGAGTGTCCATGAATTCCCATCGATTATGGAAGGCAATGATTTGGTCATCGAAGAAGGTATGTGTTTCTCTGTCGAACCAGGTATTTACATCCCTGGAAAAGTTGGTGTTCGTATCGAGGATTGTGGTTACGTTACCAAAAATGGCTTTGAAGTCTTTACAAAAACACCAAAAGAATTACTGTATTTTGAAGGATAAAAAATAGCCTCCTACAAATCTGTAGGAGGTTGTTTATTCTAGAAATTTCTGCCGTTTTTACCGTAACCGTATTTTTCCATAAAGTCTTGACGGAATTCCAAAAGGTTGTCATCCATGATTGCTTGGCGGACATTCTTCATCAAATTAATCAAGAAGTATAGGTTGTGATAACTTGTCAAACGAATACCAAACGTCTCGTCGGCCTTAAGTAAATGGCGGAGATACGCACGTGTATAGTTTTTACATGTGTAGCAATCGCACTCTGAATCTAACGGTGTAAAGTCCTCAGCGAACTGAGCATTTTTCACTACAAGACGTCCACGACTGGTCATACAGGTTCCATTACGCGCAATACGTGTTGGTAATACACAGTCAAACATATCAACCCCACGAATTACGCCATCAATCAAGCTATCTGGTGCTCCAACCCCCATGAGGTAGCGTGGTTTATTCTCTGGTAAAAGAGGGGTCGTGAAGTCCAGGACAGCATTCATTTCAGCGTGTGTTTCACCAACAGCCAATCCTCCAATAGAGTATCCTGGAAAATCCATGCTAACCAAATCATGGGCTGATTGGCGACGAAGATCTTCAAAACCAGCACCCTGTACAATACCAAATAAGCCTTGGTCATGCGGACGGCGGTGAGCCTTGAGACCACGTTCTGCCCAACGACTTGTTCTTTCGATGGATTTTTTCACATAGTCATAAGGCTGGTAGAACTGCGGACACTCATCAAAACTCATCATAATATCCGAGCCCAGATTGTTCTGAATGGAAATAGCCTTCTCAGGCGACAGGAACATCTTACTACCATTGAGATGGTTTTTGAAGGTCACTCCTTCTTCTGAGATATTGCGACTATCCGCCAAAGAATAAACTTGGAAACCACCTGAGTCAGTCAGAATCGGTTGATCCCAATTCATAAACTTGTGCAAACCACCTGCACGCGCCACCAATTCGTCACCTGGACGAAGCCACAAATGATAGGTATTCGATAAGATAATTCCTGAACCCATCGTCTTCAATTCTTCAGGCGACATGGTTTTTACCGTTGCCTGAGTTCCAACTGGCATAAACATGGGGGTTGGAAAGGTCCCGTGTGGGGTAATAATTTCGCCCAAACGTGCACCTGTGTGCTTTTCTTTCTTAATCAAGCGATACTTGATTGGAACATCTGTCATATTTTATTTACCTCCCGCTAGGAAAAACAGTCCTAGGATATTAGTTCTGGATTCACAGTTCAGCTCTTTCATATCATACATAAAAGCACTTTACTGTGAATACAGTTTCTTAATCTTGCATGGTCTAATCCATCAGAATGTCTTAAATGTTCTCGCTTATTTCAGCGATATTTACCTTGTCTTCTACTTATTTAACAGTAAATAGATAGGCGCATCACAACAAACTGACAAATTATAGTCATTTAGTTTATCTTTGATTACTTCGACGAGCGAAAGGTTGGGCTCAAGACCAACCTCGCTTCTTAGGGGTCGTGTCAACATCTCAGCGCAGTGATTGATTGGCTGAAACAATCTGGGGTTAGACTGTTTCAGCTCAACAACTTAAAACTAGGACTTGTTGACGAACTTTTTTTGACCAGTCTAGTTCTTTCCCACTCCCTATTTCCAACTTCAAACACTCCACTAGAGTATTTGAACTCGCTCTGCCGTACTTCATAAAAGCAAACTAAACGACTATACCACAGCACCTTCCAGTCTATCAAAAAAAGCCTAGCTTGTCATCTAGAATTATGTTACAATGTTAAGATAAGGAGGTTATGTAGATGTTTACAATTTTTAATATACGTGAGCGGGCTCGCCAAACGCTAAACGAGACACCTGGTATCTATCAAGTGGCCGTCATCCCCGTCACCATTTCTGTTATCGTTCAGTTAATTTCTTTCTCTCGCAATAGCCTTGCTGGAGTATCAGCTGAGGAACTTGCTAGTCCTAGCTACTTTATTTCTACCTCCTTGTTTCCAATATTTTACGGATTGCTACTAGGAATGTTGTCATTATCAGTCATATGGACTATCTTCGATATCATCAAAGGGGGCAAAACTACCACATCATTCAAAGATTCCTTGAGCATTTTCAATCATAAAGATTTCTGGAAAATCTTTCGAACTTACATTTTAAAAAGTTTCTTGCTCTTCCTTTGGGGGATCCTGTTTTACCTTGGTATCGGTCTACTTATTGGTGCTGGAACGATGATTACGATTATAGCTGCATCCAGTCAAACCTTGGACCCTAATGCACTCCCTATGGAAATCCTTGCCATACTGGGATTAATGGCCATGGGAGGCATCTTACTTATGCTTTTAGGGTTGGCTCTTTATATTCCACAAATCTATGCTTACTCACAGGTAGAATATATCTTGTTTGAACAATTGGAACGCGAGGAATATACAGGCGCTTTTTCAATCATTCGGTCTAGTCGAAAGTTGATGAAAGGTTACAAATTCAAACGCTTTACACTTGATTTATCTTTCATTGGTTGGTTCCTTCTTGTCATTATTACATTTGGGTTGGCAGGTTTATATGTATGGCCGTATCACTATGCTGCACAAATGCACTTCCATGAAGAAATTTTAGATGATCAGGCTAAGAAAATGAGTTACGTATAAAAATAAGAGCGATATTTGCTCTTGTTTTTATATAAGTTTTTGCGTCGATATTTAAGAAAAAAATATAGCAATAATTGGTGCAAACAGTTGGATTGTGTTATACTATGACTGAGGAGCGTCAAAGGATTATTTTAACTTGCTTAGCATTAGAGCAGATTTCTTCCTTTCTATTTTTACGCCATGTGTAGTAATTTGTTCCAATTCTAAGCGCTCCTCACTTAGAGTCATCCAGCAGTTCAATGGTTCATTGAGCTGCTTTTTCGATGAAAAAGGGAGTGAGAAAGAACTCGACTGGTCTAAAAAAGAGTTCGTCTTCTCACCCCCGCACAGTTGATTAGGTCAGATTTGGAGTGTAATACACGAACAAATCTGCCAATCAACCACTGCGCTGAGATGTTGACACGAACTCTGAGTAGTAGCGGCTGGGCTTTTTGCCCAGCCTCTATTCGTATTGTTCTTTCATTTCAAGATATTCAATCTTGATACATTTATTCATGACAATATCGTTACGACCTGCCTGACGCAACAGTTTTTCTGCTTCTTGACTTTCTAATCCAAGTTGAGCCCAGAAAACTTTGGCATTCGACTGGATAAATTCCTGTGCTACCTCTGGTAAAAATTCACTTCTGCGGAAAATATCTACAATATCAATAGGTTGGTCAATCTCTGCTAGACTACTATAGACCAACTCGCCTAAAATAGTCCCACCAGCAGCCTTGGGATTAACCGGAATAATTTTATAACCCGCTTCCTGCATGAGCTTGGAAACACGGTAGGCTGCTGTCTCTTCTCGACTAGACAAACCGACCACTGCAATGGTCTTAGCCTTTTTCAAATAGTCAAAGATAATGTCTTGACTAGGATTTTGGAAGGAATAAGACATAGAGACCTCCTTTAATGTATATTAAATGTTAGAATCAATAAAAACTTAATGAATAAGGTGTGCTATAACACAATCTTGTCAATTTTAACTCGTTACTGATTATAGCTTGTCTACCTTGATTATTTTTTAGCAATTTGGTACACAACATCCTTAACTTGGCCGATAACCTTTTTAAGATTGGTACGCTTTTTATCATCTCCTGGATCTAAGGAATAATAGATTGAACCAACAACCACGGAGTCATCATAAGCAGCTGTCGATTCCATCCGATAAAAAGTCAGACGAGCTAATTTTTGATCTGTTAATAACTGTCGCCCAACCTGCCATTCCTGACCATTGATTGTGACAACCGTCTTTTCATTGAAAGAATGATTTGTTTCAACCATCCGTGCTTCTAATTCCTCCGGCGTCATATTGCGACCTTCTTCCAATGGAGACTGATTAAAAGCATTGATATTATAGAGTTGGACCATGTAATTGCTGGAACCTTCTTTAACATCATAGACTGCAGCGACTGTCTCATCCTTAGTATTTTCTGCATTAATTGTCCAAGTAGATGGCACATCATAATAACGGAAAAATTCCTTGATGTTCCCATTTTCATCTTTTTCAGCAACACCATTATTGGCCGCATAAATCTTGTGGCCTTTTTGTGTTTCGTCGGCAGGTGGTGTACTATTAACAGCTACAACCTCTGCATTTGCTAAAACATTGAACTGTTCGTTCGTAGTATCCTGTTTTTCTTGCAAAATCGGTAAGGTGGTTGAAAACTCTTCCCCTGAAGAAGCTGGTGTTTTCTCAGTCTTCTGCGATGCTTTTCCGCAACCTGCAAGCAGAAGACTACATAGACCAATACAAAGAATTAATTTTTTCATACTTTTTCCTTTCTTACTTTGCTTCATACCATGTTGAACCTTCATTTTCATCCGCAATCAATGGTACAGACAGGCTAATCGCCGATTCCATGGTCTCTTTTACCATAGCTTTTACCGTTTCTAGCTCTGCCACCGGGACTTCCAAAACAATCTCATCGTGTACTTGCAATAACATACGTGTCGCAAGACCTGCTTCAGTCAAAGCCTTATCAAGATTAATCATGGCTACTTTGAGAATATCTGCAGCCGAACCTTGAATTGGTGAGTTGATGGCTGTTCGTTCCGCAAAATTACGGACATTGAAATTGCGAGAGTTTATATCTGGTAATTCACGACGGCGTTTGTAAATCGTCTCTACATAACCCTTATCACGTGCCTCACGAACAATGGTTTCCATGTAATTCTTAATTCCTGGGAAGCGTTCAAAATAGGTATCGATATAGGCTTTAGCTTCCTTACGTGTAATCCCCAAGTTATTGGATAGACCGAAATCTGAAATACCATAGACGACACCGAAGTTTACAGCCTTGGCATTCCGGCGGTCATTTGGTGTCACATCCTCAGCTTTTTCGATACCGAAGACCCGCATAGCTGTCGAAGTGTGAATATCTGCACCTTGCTGGAAGGCCTCAATCAAATGCTGGTCCTGAGAAATATGAGCCAAGACGCGCAATTCAATCTGTGAATAGTCCGATGCTAAAAGGACACTATTTTCAAGCGATGGCACAAATGCCTTACGAATCAAGCGCCCTTGTTCTAGACGAACAGGAATATTTTGCAAGTTAGGGTCCGTCGAAGATAGGCGACCTGTTTGGGTCAAATCCTGTACATAGCGGGTATGAATCTTACCATCTTCTAAAATGGCATCCTGCAAGCCGACTACATAAGTTGATTGAAGCTTGGTAATCTGACGGTATTCCAAGATTTTTGAAACAACTGGTGCAATTGGTGCTAAGCGTTCTAAGACATCCACTGCTGTTGAATAGCCTGTCTTGGTCTTCTTGGTATATTCCAACGGTAGGCCCATATCTTCAAAGAGAATGGTCCCAAGCTGCTTAGGCGAATTGATATTAAATTCCTGACCAGCTAGTTCATAGATTTCCTTGGTCAACTGGTCAATCAAAACTTCGTTTTCAGATTGCATAGTTTTGAGAGTCTCAGCTTCCACTTTAATACCAGCAATTTCCATCTTGGCTAAAACATTTGCCAGTGGCAACTCCATGTCAAACAAAAGATCTAATTGCTGATTTTCTTCTAATTTGGTCAGCATCGGCTCTTCTGTCTCAATCAAAACCTGAACCTTACGTGCCAAGTGTGGGAAAAAGATCTCACGTTCAGGCAAGTCTAACTTAGCCCCCTTGCCATAAACTGCCTCATCTGGAACAAGACTGGTCTGACCATAGAGGTTGGCAATGGTTGTTAGGGAGTTGTCCTCAACGGTGGAAAGCAAGTATTTGGCTAGACGGCTATCGAAAGTAGCTGGAGGTAGCGTAATCTCTTTTCGGTCTAGAAGAACTTTTCCACGCTTAAAGTCATAGGTTTTTATGGTTTGGTTTTCTAAAAAGTCACGCAAGACTGGACTATCAAGTAGCTCAGGCCCTCCGACATAGATTTTCTCCTTATCCCCCCAAGCTAAACCAACCAAATCCTCTCGGTGATAATTTTCACCCAAGATTTCAAAATAGAAAAACTGGTCTTGTTTGAGCATAGCGGGGCTGATTTCCGTTACGATTTGGAAATCGAGTACCGCTTCCTCTTGTGAGCTGGTCGTACCTAACTGAGCCCTTAATTGCTTGAAGCCCATGTCATCATAAAATTGTCCCAGTTCATCCACCTTAGGACCCTGATAAACAATGTCATCCAGACCAATTTCGATTGGTGCCTGAGTATCAATGGTAGCAAGTGTACGAGATAGGAAGGCCTTCTCCTTATCAGCAATCAGGTTTTCTTTCATCTTAGAAGCCTTCATGCTGTCAATGTTTTCGTAGATACCATCCAAAGAACCAAATTCTGTCAGGAGTTTTAGACCTGTTTTTTCACCGATTTTGGTCACCCCAGGGATGTTATCGGACTTATCTCCCATTAGAGCCTTGAGGTCAATAAACTGAGTAGGGGTAATCCCCATTTTTTCCATGAGGTAGGCTGGGGTAAATTCTTCGAATTCGGCTACGCCTTTCTTGGAAATTTCGACTACGGTATTCTCATCAGTCAGCTGGATCAAATCCTTATCACCGCTGACAATTATCACATCGAAAGGAATGTCTGTCCGCTCTGCCATTTTGTCCAAGGTACCGATAATGTCATCTGCCTCATACCGATCCAGTTCGTAATGCTTGACTCCCATGGCATCCAACATCTGACGGATAAAAGGAAACTGCTCACGGAATTCGTCTGGAGTCTTGGCACGACCGGCCTTATAGTCTGCATACATCTCCGTACGGAAAGTGGTCTTTCCAGCATCAAAAGCCACAAGAATGTGGGTCGGCTCAATCCGCTTCATCATGTGGTCCAGCATGAGATTGAAGCCGTAGATAGCATTAGTGTGAAGGCCTGTCGGACTCTTAAAACGATCAATTTGATTATAAAGTGCAAAGAAAGCACGGAAGGCTACCGAAGAGCCATCGATCAATAATAATTTATTTTTTTTCATGTCTCTATTATAGCATGAAACGTATGTTTTAGTGGACTAGGGAGGGCTGGAATAATAGAAAATCCCAGTCAGTGACTAGGATTTTCCGTGTGATAAACATTACTCAACAGATTTTAGTGCTTCTAACATATCCACCTTTCTCAGATGATGATTGATGTACCAACCAAGAGCAGCCAAAATTCCACTAATGGCTAAGATAGGAATGAGATAGACTTCTAGTCCGACAGATGGATTGAAGCGGATACTGTCCGAACCAATCATGGCAAGAAGGAGCTTGTGGAGATAAATACCACCAACCAGTCCAACCAACATGCCAATCAGCGAAAGGGCAATGGTTTCACGATAGATGTACATGGTCACCTCTTTATTGTGGAAGCCCAGTACCTTGATGGTGGATAATTCACGAATCCGTTCGGACATATTGATAATTGTAAGGTTGTAAAGAATAACCAAGCCAAGCAAGATGGATAGGATGACTAGAATGGTCATGATGGTCTGAAGCGAGCCCGCAATCGTGGTAAGCATGTCTATAAGAGAAGTATTTTGAACCAAACTTCTGACTGCTGGCATCGCTAGGAGTTGACTTGCAAGAGTCTGAATATGCCCCAACTGACTATCTTTCAACTGAACCAGATAGGCATTGGCAGTCTTCTGCTTTCCGATCACTTGTTCGTAGTAGCTATCTGTCATATAGATAAAATGCCCTGCGTACATATCAGCCACAGCCTCTACCCTGACTGAAACTTCCTTATCTTCCAAGATCAGTGATAACTTATCACCAACTGAGACCCCGTAGATTTGCGCCAATTTTTCTGTGAGAACAATCCCCCTGTCACTCAGTTTAATAGGCTGACCTGTCGAACTTTCCAGACTGACTTGATTTCCAAAATCCCGACGGTCTGAAATGTAGAGACTAATCGATAAATTCTTTCTCTGACCGTTTTCTTCCACCGTTTGATGGAGCTGTTCAAATGCCACTGGCAAGGATTGGCGAACCTGATCTGACTGAAGAAAATGTGTTAACTTATCCAACTCTTCCTCAGTAGCTCTGCTATTTTCCACCACCAACATATCATAATGGATTAGCTCCCCAAACTGTCGTTGGACAACTCCTGAGATGGAGGAACGGATACCCAGTCCTCCAAAAAGAAGGGCGACGGTCCCTGCTACTCCAAAGATGGTCATAAGCATACGAAGCTTGTAGCGGAAGATATTGCGGGCTGTCACCTTGTGGGTAAAGCTTAGACGAGACCAGATAGCCGGCCATTTTTCAAGCCAAATGCTAGAGCCTGTAACCGGTGGCTTAGGTAAAAGTAGCTGAGCAGGTTTTTCTGTCAGCTCCCGACGAGCCACCAAGTAAGCTGGCAGGACCGAGGAAGCCAAAGACAGGAGCAAGGCTAAACCTGTCCAAAGGGGATAAAAATGAAGTTTAGCTGGTCCAATCACGGTTGTCTGCGTAATAATGTTGGAAATGAGTGGAGACAAGAGGAGATTGCCTGCTATTATACCGACTATTGTTCCTACCAGACCTGCCGCCAAACCATAGAGAATGAACTTAGCCATAATCTGTCTATTCGTATAGCCAAGGGCCTTGAAGAGACCTGACTGTGTTCGCTCTTCATCGACAAAACGGGCCATGGTGGTAAAAGTCACTAGAGCTGCGACAAGGTAGAGAACAACTGGGAAGACATTGCCCACTGCAGCAATAGACCTAGTCGCATTGCTATAGGTAGTATAGCCATCCCCACCTGGTAGGCTTGATCGAGTATAGACCTGATAGGGCGCTTTTTTCAGCTTACTTAAGTCGGATTTAGCCTGAGCAATCTCAGTTTGAGCTTGGCTAATTTCTTGATTGGCCGTGGCTTTCTTCTCAGAAAATTGGGATTGAGCTTGACTTAACTCTTTATCAGCCTTCTCCAAACGGAGTTCTTCCTGACGGAGCAGTTGATTTGAAGACTCTAACTGACTCAGTCCCCATTCATAGTCTTCTACTCCTTTATTGTAGGCTGCAATGCCTTGTTCATACTGACTCAAACCTGCTTGATAACGGGCCAAACCTGCCTGATATTCTTGATTCCAAGTTTGGTACTGGGCTAGATTGCTATTGTATTCATTTTGTTTGGTTTGATAGTAATCATAACCTTGTAAATAGGCTTGGTTGGCCTGCTCATGTGCAGATTCCATTTGGTCTAATCGGCTTTTCTCAACATCCAAACCTTCCTGTCTAGCCAACAAGTCAGGATAGTCTGAGAGGGTTTGACCTTCTTGCAAGTGATTGGCAATTTCAAGGTCTAACTCTTGCTGAGCTTGAAACCAACTAGCTCGCCCTGTGGAAATCTGAGATGCGGTCTGACTCAGTTGGGCATTTTGGGAATCCAATTCTTGCTTGGCCTCTTCTAACTGCTGGGCTGACGTTTCTAATTCCATCTGATAGCCGTCTAGAAACGAAGCAGTCTGTTCTAATTGAGCCTTACGCCCATCCAATTCCTTTTTACTTTCTTCCAATTCAAACTTATTTTTTAATAGTTGGGCTTGGGCGGCTCGTAATTCAGCTTCCGTTTGGACAACCTTAGCCCTACCACGCGCAAACTCTCTACGACCTGTCGCTAATTGCTCCTCCCCTGTTTCCAGTTCTGACTCTGCCTGTTCAAGCTGGGATTGAGCCTGAGCAATTTCCTCTTCCCCTTTTGAAATATCTGTCTGTCCATTTGACTGAATAGCTGCCAATCGTTGTTCATCATTGTTAGCCAATAACTTTTCTAAGTCTTCTTGGTGCTGGTCCAACCTGTCTTGATAGGCCTGACTGTAATATGGTAAATCAACCAAATCATCATAGCGAATACGGGCAATAGTGTAAACTTCTGATTTGAAGATATCCTGACTCACAAGGCCATAGCCACCTAACTGCCCATCACCACTTGCAGCCATGCCCATGGTTTCATTGTCCCAAATTTCTGCTGATGCGACAAAGCCCACAAGAGTAAAACTTGTCTGTGTCAAGATTTTTCCATCCTTATCAGACTCCGTCACTTGAACAGTATCGTCCAATTTGTAACGATTTTTTAAAGAAGCTGATAGGGCTATTTGCCCCTTTTGACTGGGCATTTCCCCTTCTACTAGCTTATAGGTCGATAGGGTCTTGGGAGCTGAAAACAGCCGAATTGCAGTCTGGCCTTCATTAGTAACCACATCTTTAAAGTAGCCCGCTTCAAGAGTAGCACCTTCTATCGTTTCTAATTCATCAAGGTCAGCTTGACTAAGTCCCAGACCTGAAATTACTGCCAAATCCATCGTTCGATGACTGGCTATATAGGCTTGGGCTGTCTTTTCCATATTGGGAGCTGTTACTTTCAGACCTGTCAAAGCTAGAGCTCCTAGCATCATCAGGCTAAATATGGACAAAAAACGCCCCTTGGAAGAAAGCAGAGATTGTCTCATATCCTTCCAGTAGATTTTCTTTTTCATAGTTTCACCCACTAATATTCTAGGCTTGCAATATCCTGTGGTTCTGCGTGTAATTCAACGGAGTGTACACGGGCATCTCGCATTCGAATCACTCTGTCTGCAATAGGGGCTAGGGAACTATTGTGGGTAACGATAATCACCGTCGCCCCCTGCTTGCGGGACATATCTTGTAGGATTTGCAAGACCTGCTTACCAGTTTGGTAGTCCAGGGCACCAGTCGGTTCATCACAGAGGAGAATTTTAGGCTTTTTTGCAACAGCACGGGCAATGGCCACCCGTTGCTGCTCACCACCTGAAAGCTGAGCAGGGAAATTATTGATACGGTGACCGAGTCCGACCTGTTCCAAGACCTCCTCGGCATCCAAGGCATCCTTGACAATTTCTGCTGCCAGCTCCACATTTTCCTTGGCGGTCAGGTTGGCGACCAGATTATAAAATTGAAAGACAAAACCTACATCATCTCTACGATAATTGGTCAATTCATGACTTGAAAGCTTGGCAATATCCACACCGTCAATCCAAACCTCCCCCTCGTCATTGCTATCCATGCCACCTAAGATATTGAGCAGAGTGGATTTGCCCGCACCCGATGAGCCAAGAATGATGACCAGCTCCCCCTTTTCAATCTCAAAGGACACACCGTCATTTGCCACAATGGTCGCATCCCCCATTTGGTAGTATTTTGACGAATTCTTTACTTGTATGTAGGACATGGCACACCTCGCTTCTTCTCTTCCTAACAACTGTATTCTTACTACTTATTATAGCACAAAAGAGGGTTTCTCACCCTCTCTTATCATCTATTATACTTGGGCAATAGCAGAGCCACCATAGAGCTTCAATTCTTCTCTGATAGTTTGGTAGTAGTAGCGATCAAAAGCCTTCCAAGCCTGCCTGCTGGTCTCACTCAATCGCAGATCGCCCAGTCCAACCAAAAAACTGGTCGAACGGTAGAATTTCTCAATCGCAATCAGTTCTGTATTGGTGACCGTCCTGGCCTCCGACAATATGCGTGTCGTCTCTGTCAAATTATGCTGGAACCGTTGCTCATCAGCTGTTCCTACTTTATCTGCTTGAAAGGCCTGATTCAAGTCTTGAATGAGGGCCAAAACGTCTTGAATAATCTGTGTCTTTTCCATAAAAGACCCTCCTTTGAATTATTGAATTTAGTATATCAAATTAGACAAAAATATTCCATCAAAAAACGATGCCCTTTCAGGCACCGTTATGTATTCTTTTACTTGACAGCTTCCAAAGCTGCTTCATAGTCGGGATGTTCGTTGACATTGTCCAGGTATTCTACATAGGTGATTTCATTGTCGGCATTGAGGACAAAGACCGCACGCGCCAGCAAATTCCACTCCCGCATGAGTAGACCGTAGGATTTACCAAAGGCATGGTCATAGTAATCAGACAGGGTGATGGCATCCTCCAATCCTGCAGCTCCACACCAGCGTTTTTGGGCAAAAGGTAGGTCTGCTGAGACAGTCACGACAACCGTATTGTCACGGTCAGCCAGTTCCTGATTGAAGCGACGGGTCTGGGTATCGCAAATCCCTGTGTCAATAGAAGGCACCACACTGATGACCTTGGTCTGCTTGCCAAAGTCTTTCAGGCTTTTCAGGCTCAAGTCATTGGCCATGAGCACAAAATCAGGGGCGGTATCTCCCACCTGCAATCGTGGACCTACCAAGGTCACTGGTTTTCCAATAAAGGTTGTCATAAATATCTCCCTTGCACTTAATATATCTATTGTAAGCGTTTATAAGCAAAAATACCAGTTTTTTGACTGGTATTTTTGCTATAGTTTATATGTTTTTAATCGCAGAGCGTTCAAGACGACTGACACTGAACTGAGGGCCATGGCTGCACCTGCAAACATAGGATTGAGCAGAGGTCCACCAAATACATGTAACAGCCCCATGGCAATTGGAATGCCAATCACATTGTAAGCAAAGGCCCAGAAGAGATTTTGTTTAATAGTCCGCATGGTTGCCTGGCTGAGTTTGACAGCCTTGACCACATCCAAAATGTCACTATGCATGAGAACAATGTCGGCAGACTCAATGGCAATATCAGTCCCAGAACCAATAGCTAGACCCACATGGGCTTGAGCTAGGGCTGGGGCATCGTTGATGCCATCCCCCACCATAGCGACTGTTTTGCCCTGTTCTTGTAAGAGCTTGACTTGGTTGGCCTTATCATCTGGCATGACCTGACTGACCACCTGCTCAATGCCGACTTCCTTGGCAATGGTCTGGGCAGTTTTTTCATTATCCCCAGTCAGCATGACCACTTCTAATCCCATGGCTTGCAGAGCCTGGACAGCCTGACGGCTGGTCTCTTTTACTTTATCAGCAATGGCAATGACTGCTAGTAATTCTTGCTGGCTGGCTAGGAAAACAGGCGTCTTGGCTTGATGGGCAAATGCCTCCGCAACTGCACGTCCTTTGGAAACATCAATTCCCTGTTCCCGCATCAACCGTTCATTTCCCAGATAGATGGTCTGCTCTGCTATTGTCACCGAAAGACCACGACCTGAAAGAGCCTGAAAATCAGTGGCAGGCAAGAGAGCAATCTTTTCTGTCTGAGCTGCTTGCAGGAGAGCCTGAGCCAAGGGATGCTCGGAAAATTGCTCGCTACTTGCTGCCAGCTGGAGGACCTGCTCACGATTTTTAGCAGACACCAGATGAATGTCTGTCACCTGAGGTTTGCCCTCAGTAATGGTCCCTGTCTTGTCGAAGACAATGGTATTCACACCTTGTAGGGTTTCAATAGCTTGACCAGACTTGAACAGAAGACCGTTTTCTGCCCCTTTTCCAGTCCCAACCATGATAGCCGTCGGAGTTGCTAGACCCAGAGCACAAGGGCAGGCGATGACCAAGACGACGATGATAATACTAAGTGAAAAAATCCATGATTCTTGCCCCAAGAAATACCAGGCCAGACCCGACAAGAAAGCCAAGCCCATGACAACTGGCACAAAGACGGCAGATACTTGGTCAGCTAATTTGGCAATGGGTGCCTTAGACCCTTGAGCCTCTTCTACCAAGCGAATGATCTGAGCCAGAGTCGTATCACGACCAACCTTGGTAGCCTGCATGGTAATGGCGCCTTGCTGGTTAAGGGTACCGCCAAAAACACTGTCGCCTTGAGCCTTCTTCACTGGCAGGCTCTCACCCGTCAGCATAGACTCATCCACACGTGTCTGGCCTTCTAGAACTTGACCGTCAATAGGAATCTGTTGACCTGGGCGAACAATGACCTGGTCACCGACCACCACTTCTTCAATCGGCACTTGTATTTCCTGCCCATTTCGCAAGACCAGGGCCGTCTTGGGAGTCAGATCCATCAATTTCTTAATGGCCTCAGAAGTCTGACCTTTGGCTCTAGCTTCAAAATATTTTCCTAGGGTAATCAAGGTCAAAATAACGGCGTCTGATTCAAAATACAGTTCTGGATGGTGACCGTGCATGGCTACTTCTTTTCCCATCAGAAGAAAAGCAATCATCAACAGACCTTGAACCAAGGCTGCTCCAGTCCCAACAGCAATCAAGGAATCCATATTGGGATGGCCTTGCAAGAGAGTTTTAAAGCCTTTTTGGAAAAAACTGCGTCCCATATAAAGGACAGGGATGAGCAAGATGACTTGGCTGACCGTATAGACTAGCGGTTGATGGAGCAAAGCTGGTAATGGAAGCCCGCCCCAGGGCAACATAGGACCCATAGCAATATAGAGCAGTGGAAGAGTAAAGACTGCTGACCAGACAAATCGTTTCCAAAGACTGTCTTCCTTGCTTGGTCCCTTACCCGCCGTCTCTTCCACTTCTTCTAATCTGATCAGTTGATAACCTGCTTGCTCAACTGCTTTTTCAAGACTAGCTGGATTTTGCTTATCATGGCTATAACGGATGGTTGCCTTTTCTGTTGCCAGATTAACACTGACTTCTTCTACGCCCTCTAGTTTGCCCAGAGCTTTTTCAACCGTCATGGCACAGGAAGCACAGGTCATACCTGAAATGTCATAAGACTCAGTCACCAAGTTATCGACTAGCTGATAACCCGCCTTTTCAACTGCCTGACGAATATCCTCTAGTCCCAAAAGCTTTTCATCATAGCTAACACTCAATTTTTCAGTCGCTAGGTTTACACTGACTTCTTCTACTCCTGCTAATTTACCAACCGCTTTCTCAACCGTCATAGCACAGGAAGCGCAGGTCATACCTTGAATGGGATAGCTTGCTTGTTTCATAGGTTACTCCTCTTTCGACTACATCTGTAAACAAATTATACAACATATGACTACATTTGTAAACAAAATTGTTTCAAAAAAGTAGATTGAAATCAATCCAACCTACTTTTACATATTCATTTATTCTTTACTGGATTTTTTCCGATGAAGAAAAATTGCTGTTAAAATTCCTGCAACACCTAGCGCCACCAGCAAGAGGCTGACTTGCTCACCTGTACTAGGAAGACTTGATTTACCTTTTTTATTGGTAGGTGTTACTTTCTTATCAGAAGATACTACTGTTCCGCTTGATGAGGAAGTATCTGTAGCTCCTCCTGTGTTAGAATCACTTGTAGACTGACTTGTACTGCTCGAAGTACTGGTTGAAGTTTCGGTACCACTTGATGATGGCTCAGTGCTGGTCGATGGTTCAGTACTACTTGATGATGGAGTTGTTGCAGCTTCAATTTTAGCCATCATTTCAGCTTCAACAGCTTTTAATTGCGCAAAAATTTCTGCTGAACGAGCCAAGGTTGCCTCTGTTACAGTTGGAGCCAGAGCTACGGCTGCATCTTCTGAAAGTCCAGCATATTGAGCATCAAGAGCTGCCTGTGCAGCAATCCATTCTTTTTCAAGTGCAATCCATTTTTCTTGAATTGATGTACCAAATAACTCTGGGTGTGAGATGGCCATCTTATCAATATTTTGCACCGTCCAGTACCATGAATTCGTGTCATAAGAAGCTGAGCGATTTTTAAAGGCTTCATAAGTATCAGTCACAATACCATAAAATGGAACATACGGTGTATTCCTTGTCTGAGCTAAGCCTAACCATACTGTGCCACCGAAGGCTGATGGTAAGCTACTATTGATCTGATAAACATGGGCATCGATGACGTTTTCATTACCAAGAGCGTATTTATAAGTCGCATCTGCTGCTTGGTCATTCGCACCATTATCCCCTTGTTTTACCTTACCTGCTTCATCGTCTGGACGAAATTCTGGAAGATGTTCAAAACGGTTACGTTGTAAGGCAAAGGTATCTTGTAAACTAAAGCGACGACTTGGGTCTGTTGGCTGACGTAGCAAATCATACACAGCATCTTCATAGGTTACAGACGATGCTGGATCTAACAATTTTATACCAGCGTATGTCCGAGAACGATCACCATCAGCATAATTCTCAGGTCCATATGATTTGGCAATATGGAACTTCCCATCAACCATCATATAATTTTCAGCCTGTTTGGCTACTTCTTCAACCTTTGCAGAAGCAATCACATTTTCTGTATCGGTAAAATCAACATGACCTAGATAGTAAGTATTTGCAAAAATTGCATACTTGTCTTCAGGGAATTTGATGGCTACGTATTGGTGACCTGACAAAATTTCCATGTACCAAACTTCATTCTTATCAGCAATAACAATGATATTCCCTTCTGCCGAACCTTTTTCATCAATTGTCTTCGCAATTAATTCAATACCTTCACGCGCACTGGTGACTCTAGGAAGAACATAGTCAATCAAAATGGCCTCACCTAGTCCCCCCGCAGTTACCAATGGGTCAACAGCTAAAATTTTTTTATTTGGAATAGCTGTAACAGTAGCAGTCATGGACACACCTTTTTCATTAAATCCATGCGCACCAAAATTACCGTTTGACCCATCCCCACGTGCCGCATCAGGCGTAGAGGTGTACTTGAACTCATTTGCCAAGTGTGGTGCTGTGAAACCGAATGATTCATCCACCAACATATCCCCTTTGGCATAGGTTGCTGCTGGAACCACAATATAATTTTTATTGTGCGCTCCATTATTTGGTGGATATGGATAATCTTCCGTTCTACCATAAAGGATAGAACCATCCGTTGTCAACCCTTTCCCAATGATAAAGCCTGAACAGGCTTGAACAAGTTGAACAGGGAATAGGCAAACCAACATTAGAAATGTGGCTATACGAACAAAAGTCTTTTTCATAGACTTCTCCTTTCCTGATACTCTGTGAAAATCAGAAGTAGGCGCCCTCCAGAGATACAAACTCAGAGACTATTTTACACAAGGCTCTTATCCAACCAGAAGGGGATTTTCGTGGAGTATAATATGATTTACCCATTTGCACCTACATTGTAACGCAAAAGCACCTGCCTTGCAAGTGCTTTCAAAAAAATATTTATCCTTTTTTCCTAGCCAATATGGTCGCAAACCGCATCTTGAGGAAATTACCATGTTCGTCACGCTTATGGAGCTGACCAAAATCCTCATTGTACTTAACCAATTCCCAGTCACGGTAGTATTCCTTCAACTCACCTGCTCGAAAGGTAAAGGAGAAATTCATCGGACAGGGTGCATCCTCCGTATCCATGGCCGCCACAATCAAGTTATAGCCACTAGGCCGTGTCTGCTCCTGCATATTGCGGATAATAGCTGGCACCCGCTCCCGCTCCAAGAACATAAAGACAACGGTTGAGATAATCCAGTCGTAATCCTGCTCCAGACTAGCTGAGTTAATATCGTAAGTCCCAGCCTGCAAGTCCAAATCTTCTACTTCCTTGACCTGCAAGAGTGTCCGAATACTTGGTACATCTTTATCTACAGCAGTTACCTCAAACCCCTGCTGAGCCAAATAAAGACTGTTCCTGCCATGACCACAGCCCAAATCCAAGACCTTACAAGGCTCGATGATTTTCAATGCCTCTAAGACCTCTGAATGGGTTCGCGTATAGTCATACTTTTTGGCAAAATAGTCTTCTGGTTGACAGAAAAATTCCAAGAAAAACTCCGTATCCTCTGTCAATAAGGTCACCCGATGCCAAGCCTGTGGCTCCACAAAAGGAATATCATCTGTCGGACCATAGACATATTCTCCTAAAATTTCATTATGATCTGAGATCGGCTCAAATTTGAGTTGACCCCTCAAGACCTTGATTTTTGCCCAAGTCCCCACCTTGGTATTGTGCTTGGTCAAAAAATGCTGGGGAACCGTATCCTGATTCCAAATGGGCATGCGTTTGTAAGGAACTAAAACCGTCATTATCTCTCCTTTTCTTTCCAATACACTTAGTCTATCACAAAGGAAATATGAATTCAAACTGATTTTTTCCTTGACTTGGAGTGAACTCCAAGGTGTATAATATTCCATATCAATCAGAAAGGATATTTACTGACAAGTAAATGTGTGATGAATATGAAAGCAGCTATTTATGAAAAAGCCGGTAAGATGACCGTTGCAGAAATCGAAAAACCAAGCCTTCAAGCCAAGGATGACGTCATTATCAAGGTCGTGCGGGCCTGTGTCTGTGGGTCAGACCTTTGGGGCTACGGTGAAGACATTCACCATGACCACGGTGACACAAACTCTGGTCATGAAGCTATCGGTATCGTTGAAGAGGTAGGCGAAGACATTACAACACTTGTTCCTGGTGACTTTGTCATCGTTCCATTTACACACGGTTGCGGCCATTGTGATGCCTGTCGTGCTGGTTTTGACGGTACTTGTGACAACCATCCAGGCTACACCAACTGGGGCAACAACTACCAGTCTCAATACATTCGTTTCCACTACGGCAACTGGGCCTTGGTCAAAATTCCTGGTCAGCCAAGTGACTACTCGGAAGGCATGATCAAATCTCTCTTGACTCTGGCAGATGTTATGCCAACTGGCTACCATGCTGCGCGTGTTGCAGATGTCAAACCTGGTGACAAGGTTGTTGTCATCGGTGATGGTGCAGTGGGTCAATGTGCCGTCATTGCTGCAAAAATGCGCGGAGCTTCTCAGATTATCATGATGAGTCGCCACGCAGATCGTCAGCAAATGGCTTTGGAATCAGGTGCCACTGCCATCGTAGCAGAACGTGGCGAGGAAGGCATTGCCAAAGTTCGTGAAATCCTAGGTGGCGGAGCGGATGCCGCCCTCGAATGTGTTGGTACAGAAGCCTCTATTGACCAAGCCCTCGGTGTTCTTCACAATGGTGGTCGCATCGGTTTTGTCGGTGTACCACACTACAACAACCACGCCCTTGGCTCAACCTTTGCTCAAAATATCATTATCGGTGGTGGCTCTGCTTCTGTCACAACCTATGATAAGGAAATTTTGCTCGATGCTGTTCTTAAAGGCGACATCAACCCAGGTCGAGTTTTCACCCAAACTTACAGCCTGGACAATATCGACCAAGCCTACAAAGACATGGCCAACCGGAAAACTATTAAAGCTATGATTACGGTGGATTAATATTCTTCGAAAATCAAATAATAAACCCCAGACAGTTCAGACTGCTGGGCTTTTGTTTTCCGATAATAGAAAAGACCAGGATTTCTCCCAGTCTTAGCGACTATTGATAGCCTTCATGGTCCGCTTAATATCACGGTCTTGTTCACGGCGTTTGATGGACTCCCGCTTGTCGTAGTCGTGCTTCCCTTTGGCAAGCCCAATCAAGACCTTGGCAAAGCCGTCCTTGATATAGACCTTGAGGGGCACTAGGGTCATCCCTGTTCCCTTGACCTCATTGCCCAAGGACTCGATCTGCTTCTTCCGCAAGAGGAGCTTGCGGGTCCGCGTTGGCTCCTGATTCCAGATATTGCCCTCATCGTAGGGAGCGATATGAACATTAACCAACCAAGCCTCGCCCTGCTTGATCTGGGCAAAGCCGTCCTTGAGGTTGATCCGCCCCGCACGAATAGACTTAATCTCCGTCCCCGTCAGAACTATCCCCGCCTCCACCGTATCGACAATGGTATAGTCGTGGCGGGCTTTTTTATTCTGTGCAATCACATTGCCCTCACCCTTGGCCATGCCTATCTCCTTTTCTTATTCTTTTTGGTTACTTCCTTGTAAAATGGTTTCTTTTTCTTGTCTGACTTTCCAGCCTTAGACTTGTGGTCTTTCCCAGACTTGTGACGTCCGCTGTCGCGACCAGCAGCTTCTTGTTTGTGGTGCTTGCCCCGTCCTCTCCCTGACCGATCATCACGGTCACGGTTAGAGTGACTGGCTGTTCTCCGCTTGGCTTTCAAAGCTTTTTCTACGATATCCAGCTCGGACGGCACGTGGGCAAAATCGATTTCCCCTGTCATCTTGTCCGCCCGCGTTAGCTTGATACGAATTGGCTGACCGACACGGAAGACACGACCAGATTTCTCACCCTGCAAGGTCAGAGTCCGCTCGTGGAACTGGTAGTATTCGTTGAGGTTGGTGACATGGATCAGACCTTCAACCGTGTTTGGCAACTCGACAAAAAGTCCAAACTTGACCACGCTTGACACGACACCATCAAACTCTTGCCCGACAAATTCTTGCATGAACTCTGCCTTCTTCATAGCTTCGACTTCCCGCTCTGCCTCAATAGCACGGCGTTCTAAACTGGACGAAGACTTGGCAAGCTCAGGAATAACTTGCTCAAAATGCTCTGCTTTTTCCGCAGGATTGTGACCATAGTCCCGCACCATACGGTGCACCAGCAGGTCGGGATAGCGGCGGATAGGACTGGTGAAGTGGGTGTAGAACTCCGCACCCAGTCCGTAGTGGCCGTGGTTGTACTCCGAGTAGCGTGCCTGCTGCATGGAGCGAAGCAACATCATGTTGAGGACATCGGCATAAGGTTCATCTTTGACCCGCTCCATGAGGTCCTGAAGGGCATCCTGGCTGATAGAGCTGGCTGTTCCATAGACCGTCAGACCAAAGCTGGTCGCATAGTCGATAAACTTCTGCAGCTTGTCCGACTTAGGCTCCTCGTGGATCCGATAGATGAAAGGCAGGTCCAGCTTGGCAAAATGCTCGGCCACGCACTCATTGGCCGCCAGCATGAAGGACTCAATCATCCGCTCGGCAATCCCACGCTGACGCAGTTGGATATCAACTGGCAGACCGTCCTTGTTGACAATGATTTTGGCTTCTGTCGTATCAAAATTCAGAGCTCCACGCTTGTACCGCATGGTTTCCAGGGTTTCGTGGAGTTTGATCATGAGGTTCACACTTGGCACGATTGCCTTGTATTTGTCCAACTTTTCCTGATTGCCCGTAATCATGTCATTGACATCGGAATAGGTCATGCGGAAGGTGGTTTTGATGACCGTCTGGCCAATCCAGTGCTTGACTACCTTGCCCTTGCGGTCAATTTCCATAATAGCCGACTGGGTCAGGCGGTACACGTTTGGATTAAGGGAGCAGATACCGTTTGACAGGCGTTCTGGTAGCATCGGCACCACACGGTCGGTCACATAGACAGAAGTCCCCCGTTTGACAGCTTCCTGGTCCAAGGCAGAGCCTTCTGTCACATAGTAGCTGACATCAGCGATATGGACACCCAGCTCCAGATTGCCGTTCTTGAGCTGCTTGATATGGACCGCATCGTCCAAGTCCTTGGCATCTGCACCGTCAATGGTGAAGATGATTTCATCTCGCAGGTCCAAGCGACCTTCAAAGTCCTGTTCTGACGGACTTTCTGGCACTCGATTGGCCTCTGCCAAGACTTCATCAGGGAATTCCGACACGATGTCCATGGATTCCAAGACCTCCAATACATCGATGCCCACGTCATCCTTGTGACCCACTACATCCCGAATGGTCGCAACAAAGTGGTCCCGTTTCTTGTTGGGATAGGCTTCAATATCGACTTTGAGGATTTCCGTTCCGGTCAACACCAGAGGTGACTTCTTGATGTAAATCTTCTGAGCGATTTTCTGATTTTTAGACTTGATGTAGCCTGCATATTCTGGCTTATCTTCGTCAAAAACAATCAAGCCTACCGCAGTTTTCAGGCTATGTTCTAAAATATCAATGACTTCCGCTTCCGCAGCCGTCCCCTTGAGCCTGTCCGCTACTTTCTTGATTGCCACTTCCACTCGGTCGCCCTCAATAGCGAAGTTGACATCGTCACGACTGACAAAGAGATCATCTTCCGCCTCGTCAATGGTCACAAAGCCAAAACCTGACTTGTGGGCACGGAAAATGCCCTGCAAGGTCACCTTGTTTTTGGATATTTTGGGAGCAGGAAGAGTAATCCGCCCAGCATTGTCAAAGACAAGTTGACGACTGCCTTCCATGCTAGAAACCAGCTTGACCAAATCTGTGAAGCTCTTAGCAGAACTGGCTCCAAACTGATCTGCCAGCTGGTCCATGGTCACAGAACCAACTTCTTTAATATAGTTAATAATTTCGTTTTTCATCTTACCTTTACTAAAAAAATAGACCAAGAACAAGTCCCAGTCTGATTTATCTACTTACTTGAAATGATAACAAGTGCCAGCGCATCCAGCATCCAAAGAAAAACAAGAATAGCTGTAATGCGTTGCATCACCGCTTCAAAACCACGGGCCTTTGTACGTTCAAATAAGGCTCCACTAGAAGAGTCAAAGACGTTGCTAGACTGGTTTTTAGCCGGTTGAATAAAAATCACTACAATCAAAATAACAGATAAAATCAACAGAATTGCTAATAATGCTTGATACATATTTTTTTCACTTTCTACAATAACTTATGACATTATACCATAAAACCTACTTAGTTTCAAGGTGGAGGGTTACTTTTCTCTCTTTTGGGCAGTATTTAAGGACTTCAATCTTATCTGGATGAGTCTTGGCGTTTTTGCTAGTCAAGTAGTTCTTACTACCGCATTCTGAACATTGTAAATTGATTTTAACTCTCACTAAACATCCCTTACTTTCAAATAGTTTCTAAAATTGGTCAAAGACCAGATAAGGTTAAAGAGGACAAGTCCGCTGGACAGGTAAAATACCCAGTCATAACCCATGTGAGCAGCCACCGCAGACCCCATCATGGGACCAACAACAGAACCTAGATTATTAAAGAGTTGGTTGTAGGAAAATATCCTTGAAATCCCTTCTTTTGGAGTCAACTTGGTCAAAAGAGAATTAACCGAAGGCAACAATGCTCCTGTCCCAAAACCATACATGAATCGCAACAAACCAAGCTGGAAAGGATTTTCTGCAAAAACACAGAAAACATTAATCAACAGACTGTAAGTCAAAGCAATTAATAGAAGTCGATGGTTGCCAATACGATCACCAATTTTCCCTAAATAACCTGATGTCACTAGCGATGCCATACCAGGCAAGGAAATGATAAAACCAGCAACAAATAACAGATTATCTGTCTGTCCCAAATGCCGCACGTAGAGGGTCAATATAGGAACAACAGCCTGAGCAGCTGCAATAATAATCATAGAAGTCACAAAAAGCCCAACCAGCATCTGCCGATCTTTTACCTGCTCAAATACCTCTTTAACCGACATTTCTTCGCCTTTTTTGATTGGAACAAAATCCTCTCGAATATAGAAAACAGTCAGTAACACAACGATAGCATAAAGAAGTCCCACCAGCAAAAATACCGTATGTACACCAAACATCTCTGCTAAGATACCACCTAGGGTCGGACCAATCAAATTACCCGCTACCGCACCTGTTGACAATGTACCCAGAGCATACCCCGTCTTATCCTTTGGAACCTGACTGGCAATCAAGGCAGTCGCATTGGGAATGTATCCTGTAAATACCCCATTCAGGACACGTAAGGCAAGCAACCAAAAAACATTTGGTACAAAGGCCATACCACCCATAGTAAAAATCATCGCAAAAGCTGCCCGCACCATCATAGGCTTGCGACCGTAACGGTCCGCCAAACTCCCCCAAATAGGCGCCATCAAGGCTGCTGCAAGGGCATTAACAGATACCGCAAGTCCCGCATAATATTCTACCTGTCCAGGACCTACCCCCAACTCTTCCACAAAAACCGAGATAAAAGGCATAACCAAGGTAAAACTCGTCCCTGTTAGGAAATTTCCCAACCAAGCCACCTTCAAATTCTGCTTCCAATAACTACTACCGTCGTCCATCCTTTAATTCCTCCAAAAGCCGAGCAACCTGCACTAAGGTCGCCTCAACCGCTCCACTATTGTCAATCACCACCTGGGCTTGCGACCGTTTTTCCTCTAAAGAAAGCTGAGCAGCCAGACGATTTTCCGCATCTTGAACAGCTAAGCCATTGCGTTTCATAAGCCGTTCCAACTGCTGCGCTCGATCGACATAAACTAGCCAGACTTCATTTACTTCCCCGCTATAATCTGCCTCATAAAGCAAAGGAATATCCATGAAAATTACATCTTCAGTCTGCTTGAGAACATCCCTTCTAGTCAACAATTCTTGCCTGATAATCTGGTCTTGCAAGACAGACAAACGAGCCCGCAACTTGCTATCCGCAAAAACAGCCTGGCCCAGCTTAGCCCTATCCAAATTTCCATCATCTGATAAGATGTCTTGACCAAATTCTTTCAGCAAAATCTGATAGAGCTTGCCACCTTTGGCCTGTAATTCGTGAACAACCGCATCCGCATCAATGATTGGATAACCTTGTTCTCTCAGAAAAGCTGTAACTGTTGATTTTCCAGAGGCGATTCCGCCTGTTAAACCGATAATTTTAGCCATGTTTCACCTGACACTTGGGACAGAAATGTGTCCCCCGTCCGCCCAGCTGGATTTTGACAATCTCTGTCTGGCAACGGGGACAGGCCTGCCCTGTCTTTCCGTAAACTTGTAAATAATCCTGCATGGTCCCGTCCATGCCCAAGGCATTCTTATAGGTCCGAATGGTTGAGCCTCCTTTTTCGATACCCAGTTGCAGGACTTCAATGGTGGCTTGACGGAGGTCTGCCACCTGCTCTGCCGACAGCTGATTACTTGCTTGAGCAGGATGAACTTGTGCTCTAAACAGAACCTCATCTACATAGATATTGCCCAAACCAGCCACCAAAGACTGGTCCAAAAGATGCGACTTAATGGGCTTTCTCGACTTAGCTAACTTTTTGGCAAATTCTTCTAAGTCAAAATCTTCCTCCGTCGGCTCAGGACCAATTTTTCGACTGATAAAATAGGCACCCACATCCGCCTTGCCCAGCAGTTCCATTGTGCCAAACTTGCGGACATCCTGATAAACCAAGGTCGAGCCATCTGAAAAAGTAAAAAAGGCATGGAAATGTTTGTTGGCAGGCACCTGGTCAGGAAAGAAATTGTACTTACCTTCCATCCGCAAATGAGAAATGAGGACATGGTCCGTCAGGTAAATCAAGAGATACTTGCCACGACGGTCCACATCTAAAATCTCCTGACCAATCAAGTCCTGACAGAAAGCATCGGCACCAGTCTTAACCATAGGGGCATAGGTCACCTTGACCTTTTCGATGACCTTTCCCTTGACCAACCGATTCAAACCACGACGAACCGTCTCAACCTCAGGCAATTCGGGCAATGTACGATACCAAGAGCGTAAAAAGCGACTGAAAATTAGGAGAGCGACGCTGTGTGACTTGCACATAAGGAGCTCTATCTATTTTCCGAGCTTTTAGCTCGGGTTCAAGTACGCTAACACTCGTCCTTTCTAACAAAATTACAAAGCAAATAGAAACCTGACCGACGATGCTTCGGCACCTAGGTCACGGTTGTCTTTTTTCAAAGAGGCCTAGGCAAGTTCAATTACAACACCTAACCGGCCTTCCTTTCTAAACTAAATTTTTGATTGATAACCTGTTAATCACTAGTCAAATCTAGAACATAGTGAACTGTTCGACTAACTTCTCGGAAGCCATGTTTGATATGAAAGTTCTGGCTCAGTAGATTGTCTAGTTCCGCATCAGACCCTAGTTGGCATACATCTCGGCTTTTAGCCCAACCCTCTGCAAAATTTAACAGTTCTTCCGCAATCCCTTGATTACGATAATTCGGACTAATAAAAATTCCTTCTAAATAGGCAACTGGACCCGCCTGACATCCTTCTACATAGTCGCGGCGAAGCGACAAACTAATCCACGCTATCGGCTCCTCACTTTGAGAGTAATACAAAAACCAAAAAGGAAACTCATTATTTGAAAATTTTTCTATCAAAACTTGCTCTTTTGTCTGCCAAACCTGACTTGCAAAAGTAGCCCAGATAGAAAGAGTCTGTTCATTAACTGCTCTAATTGTCATAATATCTCACCGTAACGACGGAAAACACCACAAAAGTGGTGCTTCACGCTTGAAATTGATTCTTTTCTATTCTGGTGAGACAAGTCACACCAGGCTACCTCGCTCTCTAGTTTTCAAGCTTGGGTTTTCACATGGTCACTTTCACATTCCTATGTGACCTGCTGAAACAGTCTATTCCCAGACTGCTTCGCTCCCCCGAACCTTCCTCGCTCTCTAGTTTTCAAGCTCGGGTTCAACTCGCCAAAGTTGAGTGCTTTGAAAAGCTACTCAACTTACGGCATCTCAAGCCCTATGCCACTTCTCAGAGTTCGTGTCAACATCTCAGCGCAGTGGTTGATTGGCAAATTCGTTCGTATTTCACACTCCAAATCTGACCTAATCAACTGTGCGGGGGTGAGAAGACGAACTCTTTTTTGACCATTTGAGTTCTTTCTCACTCCCTAGGCGACTTACTAGTTTCTCACATCATTCTAGAATGATGTGAGAAACGTCGAACACGTCCCCCGGACTACCTCGCTCTCCAGTTTTCAAGCTCGGGTTAAAAACGTCCCCCGGACGTTTTTAATACTCTTTCTCATTATAGCCAAAGTCGGCGAGGTCGAGTTTTTTGTCACGCCAGTTTTTCTTGACTTTGACCCAGGTTTCGAGGAAGACTTTGTCGCCCAACATCAATTCAATATCACGACGGGCCATGGAGCCGATTTTCTTGAGCATGGCTCCTTGCTTGCCGATGATGATGCCTTTCTGACTATCACGCTCAACCATAATCGTCGCTCGGATATGGACCTTGTCGGTAAATTCATCACGTTTCATGGACTCAATGACAACGGCCACAGAGTACGGAATTTCCTCACGAGTCAGGTGTAGAACCTTCTCCCGAATCATCTCAGATACCAAGAAACGTTCTGGGTGGTCAGTGATTTGGTCCGCAGGGAAATATTGGAAACCTTCATCCAGATTTTCCTTGAGAATTTCCATGAGACGATTAACATTGTTCCCTTGGGTAGCAGAAATTGGCACAATTTCCTTGAAGTCCATCTGTTGACGGAAATCATCAATCTGTTCCAAAAGCTGGTCTGGATGAACCTTGTCAATCTTGTTAACCACTAAAATGACTGGAACCTTGACCTGTTTAAGGCGTTCCATAATCATGTCGTCACCCTTGCCTCGTTTTTCATCGGCTGGCACCATAAAGAGGACCGTGTCCACTTCACGCAGGGTGCTGTAAGCAGATTCCACCATAAAGTCACCCAAGGCCGTCTTAGGCTTGTGGATTCCTGGTGTGTCAATGAAGACAATCTGCTCTTCTTCTGTTGTATAAATCCCCATAATCTTATTACGGGTTGTTTGAGCCTTATCGCTCATGATGGCAATTTTTTGCCCCATTACATAGTTGAGAAAAGTTGATTTCCCAACGTTTGGACGACCTAAAATCGCCACAAAACCTGACTTAAATGTCATGTATTCTCCTTATATTCTAAAAAATAAAGTCCCAAATTTTCGGCACAAAGATAATCAATCCTGTCAACAAGGCAAATCCTGACACAAACAAGACTGCCCCTGCTGCCATATCTTTTGCATTCTTTGCCAACATAGAAAAATGATAGTCTGACGCCAAATCCACCACATTCTCAATAGCCGAATTCACAATTTCAAAAGCGATAACCAGACTAATACTGAGCAAGAGGAAGAGCCATTCTGTCACAGATACTTGGAAAATAAGTCCCGCAAGCACAACAAGGACAGCTGAAGCAAGGTGCTTCTTCATATTGCGTTCTTCCTTGAAAGCCGTCAACAAACCCGTTACTGCAAATTCTAGACTTGCAATCAATTCTCGGTTTTTCCAGCGATTTTTTGAATTATTCTCTTGTAAGTCCATAGGCCGTCAAAATTTCTTCTTGTAAACCAAACATTTCTGCTTCTTCTTCTGGCGTATAATGATCATAGCCATTGATATGCAGAAAACCGTGTACAGCTAAAAAGCCCATTTCGCGCTCGTAGCTATGTCCGTAATCCTCAGCTTGCTCACGCGCCTTATCGATAGAAATATACAATTCACCAATATAGGCATCGAAATCTTCCATCATTTCAGCTAATTCAGGATTGTCCAGTAAGTCTTCCTCATCAAAAACAATCTCCGACTCTGGCTTATATTCTAGGCTGACAACGTCTGTCGGACGGTCAATTCCTCGGTACTCCAAGTTAACCTCATGGACACGCTTATTGTCCACAAAGGTCACAGCCATTTCCTTATTCTGCTTGCCAATTTTTTCGGCAGCAAACTGGAGCAATTCCGTAATCTGCTCCTGCATTCGAGCAGAAACCTGCCCTGTTTCATCAATCATTTCAATATACATAATCTTACATTCCTTTTACGTTTCCATTATATCATAAAACCTATCAATGAGGGGGTTTTAGTGGTATAATGTCCTCAGAAGCTATCAGAGGAATGGAAAATGTTACAAACACCGAAACACATCACTGCCATCATTGAGTCTCATCTGGATCAGATGACTAGACTTGAAAAGCAGATTGCTAGTTATTTTACTCAGTTAGATCCATCTAGCGCCGATCTTAGCCAAGAAAACACTATACAGCAACTCTACATTTCTCCATCTGCTCTTACCCGTTTTGCCAAAAAATGTGGATTTTCCGGTTATCGAGAATTTGTCTTTGCCTTTCAAAATAACCAACAATACTTGGATAAACATTTTGAAAAATTACAGCGGAGCCTAACAAAAAAAGTCTTGATAGACTATGAGGAAATCCTAACTGCTACCAATAAACTCGTTGATGAAGAAAAATTGGAAGAAATTGCCAGACTGATTGACAGTAGCAAGCGTGTCTATTTTTACGGAATCGGCAGTTCTGGTTTGGTTGCAATGGAAATCAAATCCCGCTTTATGCGACTGGGTGTCGTCTGTGATGCAATTACTGATAAAAACAATCTTATTTGGACAACTACTATTTTAGACCATAGTTGCCTGGTTATCGGCCTTTCTCTGTCTGGTCAGACAGAAGAGGTCATGGAGCATCTCCACCTGGCTGCTCAAAAGGGGATTCCTACCGCCCTGTTAACAACTAAGAGTTTTCCCCATCCGACTTTTGACCAAATCATTCCAGTCGCCTCTGTCCGCCACCTCAATTACGGCAATCGTATCTCACCCCAAATTCCCCTGCTCATCATGCTAGATATTATCTACGCCTATTTTTTGGCTATTGACAAGGAGAAAAAAGAGAATATTTTCAAGCAAACTATTAGAGAATAATTCATCCATCTTTCTATTTCACAACACTCTTAAAAAGACAAAAAGCATTCAAAAATACCCGATAGGTACAGTTTGAATGCTTTTAATTCGCTTAAATCTAACTCTATTCTTCAAGACCAAGAATTTGATTGATTTCTTGGCTGTACAGAATAGCCTTACCTCCGAAAATAGCCTGTATTCCTCCTTTTACATCCAAAACAGCCGTTGCACCTATCGACTGAATAACTCCCTTATCCACAAGACCACTATTTCTGAGCGATACTCTTAACCGAGTCGCACAGGCAGTCACATTCTCAATATTATCTGCTCCACCAAGAGCATCGATGATAGCAATTGCATTATCACGAAGACTAGAACCGTTTGATAAAACTTTTTCAGAATGCGATGCTTGATCACTGCTTTCCATACCAGGAACTAGCACGTGAAATTTGGTTACTAAAAATTTGAAAACTAGATAATAAACTGCTGCCCAAAGCAAGCCAACAGGAATCACGTAAATCCAATTGGTTTTGTCATTTCCTTGGAAAACACCAAAAATCAAGTAATCAATAAGCCCTCCAGAAAATGAGTTCCCAATACGAATTTGCAGGAGATCCGCAACTAAGAATGATAGTCCATCTAAAAATGCGTGAACAACATATAGCCATGGAGCAACAAACAAGAAAGAAAACTCGATTGGTTCAGTAATTCCTGTCAATAGGGAAGTTAATGCACTACTTGAATAAAAACTGCCAACCTTCTTACGATTTTCCTTAGGAATTGCGTGATACATAGCCAAACAAGATGCTGGTAGACCAAAAATCATCGTTGCAAATCGACCAGCAAAAAATCGAGTTCCATAAGTAAATAAGCCTGTATGGTTCGCATCTGCTAATTGAGCAAAGAAAATATTTTGCGCACCTTGGATTGTCTCACCTGCTACCACTTCACTTCCACCTAATGAAGTATACCAAAACATTGGATAGATGGTATGGTGCAAGCCAAATGCACCTGTCAAACGTAATCCAAAACCATATAAGAAGGTTCCAAAACTTCCCATCTCTGCTATTGCCTTACCAAAATCAACTAGCAAATTCTGAATCGGTGGCCAAATTATATAAAAAATGGAGCCAATCGCAATTGCTGCAAATGATGAAATAATTGGAATAAAACGAGAGCCCCCGAAGAAACCAAGAAAGGCTGGTAATTCAATTTTTCGATATTTATTGTGTAAAGTTGCAACAGTGATACCAATCGCTAAAGCGCCCAAAACTCCAGTATCAATGCTTGCTCCCTTATCTGCAAAAAGAGTTAAAAATCCACTAATAGTAGCCGTGTAAACCAAGTATGCAACCCCAGCAGATAGGCCAGCAGTCCCCTTATCAGCATCTGCCAAACCTACAGCAACACCAATTGCAAAAATCAATGCTAAATTCGCAAATACCGCACTACCTGCCGTACTCATGATAGTGAATACAGCTTGCAACCACGCTTGATCCAATACAGGAAATTGTGCTACAGCATTACTATTTGATAAAGCGCCTCCAATTCCCAGTAAGAGACCAGCAACAGGCAAAATTGAGATTGGCAGCATAAAGGCCTGCCCTAGCTGAGAAAACTTCTTAAAATTCATACTCCATTCCTTTCTATAACCTATTTATTATTTATGTAAAGCACTAATAAACCGCTCTGCGATTTCCTTTGGACGTGTAATTGCACCGCCTACAACAATTCCTGCCACACCTAAATCATGAATAATTTTTACTTGGTCAGGATAGTGTATTTTTCCTTCCGCTATCACATCGATACCTGCTCGGCACAAGCGGTCAACCAATTCAATATCTGGTCCCTCCTCCTGCCTACTATAGGATGTATACCCCGAAAGTGTTGTCCCAATGAAATCGATGCCTGCTTCATAAGCAGTTAATCCTTCCTCAAAGGTTGAAATATCTGCCATAAAAAGTTGTTCGGGGTATTTTTCCTTGATTTGATTAATGAAATCAACAATATCGAGTCCGTCATAACGCTCACGCTTGGTACAATCAAGAGCAATGACTTCAATATCTAGAGCTGCTAACTCGTCTACTTCTCGCATCGTAGCCGTAATAAAGGGCTCTTGTGGAGGATAGTCTCGCTTGATAATTCCGATAATTGGTAAAGTAGTTACTTCTTTTATCTCCTTAATATCTCGTACACTATTGGCCCGAATACCGACAGCCCCTGCTTCTTGGGCAGCCTTGACTAGTAAAGGCATAATACCGCCTTCTTCCCTATACAGAGGTTCGCCTGGTAAAGCCTGACAAGAAACGATAATACCGTCCTTAATTTGTTGCTTTAAATCTGTCTTACTAATAGTGCCCATTATGTCATTCCTTTCTGCTCCATACTAGAGGTAGCGCTTACATTTTTTATTATATAGTATATTATTATTTTTTCAATAACCTCTTTTTATTTAGAATGTAATTTCGATTTTTGTAGAAATACAAAAAATCCTGAAAATAGTTTCAGAACGAGTTCTCATACCTAAAAGTAGTTTTTAGGAAAATATAAAAGATTCTACCCAAAATTTGAATAGAATCCTTATTTTAATACCATTTTCTTGTGATAAGTTTCTGACGAATAGTGTTTAGCTCCTAGCCTCTGTGGCTAAGAGAGTATAATACATTGCCAGATTACTCTATCACCTCATCCGCATACTGTGGGTATAACGTTGTTCCCCAGATGGTTATTTTACGTTGACCAACAAGTGGTAAATCTTTGTCATAAACTGTTCTCCACCACTCCCATGCTAATCCTGTACATTCTTGAATATTGACATGAAGATTGCGAGCATTTCCTGGAATTTGAATGGTTTCACTCCAGTGTGAGGTCAGATTTACACCATTCTTATCCCAAGCTTTTGGTTCCCAAACTTCTTCTCCAGCTTCATTGTAAGATACTTCTTCCCAAGTAATGTTGTATTTCGCAACATAAGCACCTGAATGATCCAATGTCAATGCACTGCTATTATGGACGGTTGAAGTTGTTTCTATGTACTCTGAATTGCTCAAAATCTGAGCAGGTCTATTGTCTTTGACAAAGTTGGTTGAATACGAAATCGGAACACCTGGATTGAGTTTTCCGTATCTTGCACCTTCTTCAATAATCTTCTTCAGTGTTTCAATATTTCCGCTCACAACAGTAGCCGCGCTACCTGCATCCCCACCAAAAATATAAGCAGAGAATGAAGTATTTTTCAGAATGTCTTGATACTCAGCATTGCCACTAATATCAACGCCTTTGATGGCTGCTTTAAATGCGGCTTGAACTTGGGTACTCCTACTGCTAGTTTCTAACTTGATGAACATAGAGCGTCCATAAGAAACGCTGGAAACATAAACAGGAGGTACCTCATCTGTTATCCCATTTCGTTTCAAATCTTCTACAGTTGTCCCTTCTGCAAAAAGCTTGCTTGGAGATTCTGGTTCATCAACACTAACTGTATAATAAATTTGTTTAAAGTTAACAATCTGAACCTGTTTTTCACCCGAATTCACGGCATCAAAATTGATATCTAATGGTACAGCAATTTTTTCAAAAGAGGTTCCGAACTTCGTTTTCAATTGTGACATACTGTATGCCATTGTTTCATCATATTGAAGCTCTGCTTGGGTATTGCCATACTCTCCAGCATACGTATTATTCCATTTAGACAGAAGGTTATTCACCCCTGTTCGAACAGTACTTCTTGTTGGAGAATTTACAACAGTGTGGCTATCCCCATTGGCCAAACCAGGTAAATTCAAACTAAGCGTCAGATCTCCCCGCGCAATACTGATAAGCGTTGGATTATTATCCAGAAGATTTTGGTCAGCACGCAATAAAGCACCTGGATAAATATTTGCAGCCTTAGCATCAATAACAGCAATATCTGCACTATTGTTCGTAATATTTTTCTTTTCTCTGCGAAGTACCACAAAACGTCCGTTTTCTAACATACCAGTTGTTGCTGGCGGATTATCAATGTATTCTCCCTCATTTGTAAGAATCTCTTGTGGCTCGTAAGTCAAGCTTTGAAAATACTGATTAATATCTTGTTTGGAATCTGCAAGAACACTCAATGGTGTGACCCCTACGAGCGCCAAACTGACTATTGAGCTTAAAATCAAGTGCGAACTTTTTCTCATAAGTTTTATCCTTTCATGTTTTCACTAATGAAATGAATAGACATAAAAAATGGTATTAAAAAAACAAACGTTTGCGAGTTCATTCTGCACCTTTTTAGATAAGTTGTCAAGACTCCTTGAGATGGAAAACAGATAAAAAACAGATTATACCCCTCTATTTGTTGTTTTTCCAACAATTTCCGGAACGTTTCTGTAAAAAATCTATCCATTTTCTGTTTTTTCTGAATTTCTGTCAGTTTTTCATACACATTATCACTTATAAATATTTGTAACGATAACTAGATATTATAGTCGTTTAGTTCGCTTTTAGTACAAGGCAACGAGCTGCAGGTTGCTAGAACAGCCTAGAGGCTGTTCTAGGTTGGAAATAAGACATGCGAAGCAAGTCACTTTCGCGGAGTACGGCAAAGCGAGTTCAAACAATCCAGTGGAGTGTTTGAAGTAGGAAATAAGAAAACGGAGTTTCCTCTTGCGTCGAAGTAATTAAAGATAAACTAAATGACTATACCTCCTCTTTTTGAACACAAAAACTCCCCCGACTAGCTTCTAATCCTATTAAAAACTTGTTAGGAGAGTTATTCCATTTTATTTATCCAATCGGCTTTATGATGTTTTTGATAAGGGAATCCAGATTGAACCATTCGTCAATCATATAATCTGCCTGAAAGGAACTTTCTGGCTCTGACCGTTTTCTGTGATTAAACCAGACCGCTTGCCAACCAGCTGTTTTTGCCCCGATGATGTCATTTTCAAACGAATCCCCTAGATAACAAATATCTTCGCCTGACATCCCCAAACGTTCTTCCATTAGTTGAAAAATAGCAGGATTTGGCTTTGTGATACCAACTTGTCCAGAAATAAGGACATGTTCTAGCTCAAACCAATTAACTAACCCCATCGTGCGTATCTTTCTCAACTGATGTTTATAAGGTCCATTCGTAATAATCCCCATTGTAATTCCTTGCGCCTGACACCACGAAAATATTTCTGGAAACACTGGACTGAGCTCTATCTGCCCTTGAAAATAATCATAATCTATTTGAATAGCTAAGGCTGTTGCATCAGACACCTGATACCCAAAATCTGCCAAAGCATGTTTCATCCGATAAATATGACTGTCTTTCAGACTCATCTTTCCAGTTGCTGTCGCTTCAAATACTTCATCCGCATATCTGCGAAAGGAAAGGTAGAGTGGTTCAATTTGCTCCCTTGCTACTTCAATATGTCTTTCCAAAGCACGTTCAAACGGTTGAATCTGATCATAAAGCGTATCATCTACATCAAAAACTAAGGCTTTCATGAGTCAATTATAGCAAAAAATTCCAGCCAAAGCTTGGAATTTTTAACTGCTTATTACACCTTTGCTTGAATCTCATGCATTTGAGCATATACTCCACCACGTGCAACCAATTCTTCATGTTTCCCATGTTCAATAATTCGACCTTGATCTAAGACAAGAATCTGGTCTGCATTTTGAATGGTAGAAAGTCGATGGGCAATAATAAAGGTTGTCCGACCTTCTTTCACCACTTCCATAGCATGTTGGATAAATTCTTCCGTCTCCGTATCAATATGAGAAGTTGCTTCATCCAATATCAGAATTTTAGGATCAGAGTAGAGTGTCCGCGCAAAGGCAATCAACTGACGTTCCCCACTTGAAAAGGCCGCCCCCTTCTCAACAACCGGTTCATCAATCCCTTTCTCTAAGTGAGATAGCATAGGCCCTGCACCAACTTTTTCTAGCGCCTGCAGGATTCTTGTTCTATCTGCTTCCTCTTCATTCATGGAAACATTGCTGGCAATCGTCCCTGTAAAGAGATAGGGATCTTGCAAAACAATCCCCATGTGACTGCGTAGGCTTTCACGAGAATAATCACGGATGTTTTTCCCATCAATCAGTACACGTCCCTCCTGTGGATCATAGAAACGATAGAGGAGGTTCATAATAGAAGACTTACCAGACCCAGTATGCCCAACCAGAGCAACTGTTTCTCCTTTTTCTGCCCGAATGGTAATATCTTTCAAAACTGGTCTGTTTTCTTCATAGCTAAAGTTCACATGTTCAAACACGACTTGCCCTTGTTCAACTTCCAAAATACGATCACAGTCGTCCTCCACCTCTTCTTCTAGAAGGGCCATTAGACGCTTACCTGTTTCAAAAGAGCGAAGCATATTTGGGAACTGTTGAACCAGCGCTCCCAAAGCAATGAAGACTCCTTCGATATAGTTGACATAAACAAAGAGTTTCCCAGCTGTAACTCCATCCTGTCCCGCAAGAAACTGATAGCCGACTACCGTTAAAATCGCAGCAATGACCAAATTTTGCAGAAAACCACTCAGATTCCACGTGGCAAGAGACTGGGCCCAGATAATCTTATTATCTGCCCGACGCATCTTGTCAGCAGTCACTTCAAATTCTCTCATGATGCGCTCTTCTTGTCCAAAAAGTTGAATCAAACTTGCACCATTCATGGTCTCATTCACCTGCGTATTGACGTCACTCCTTGCATCATAAAAATCCTTCATTGGCTTGTCTGTCATTTTCTTGTAAGCAAATTGAATGCCGATATAGAGTGGTATTAAGAGTAACATCAGCCAACCGAGACTCCTATTCATGTAAAATAGGACACCGTATGTAAAGAGCAAACGAACAATATTGTTAAAGGCATTAACTAAGATCCCATAAAATTGTGTCCGCAGGGTTTCTGTATCATTGACAATTCTAGTTGCAATTTTTCCAGCGGGCTTATCATCAAAATAAGAAATAGGCAACCGTTGCATAACATCGTAGGCTTGATTACGCAGATTTTCAGCAATACGATTGGCGCAATGCATGAGTAAACGCATAGATAGGTAGAAGCCAATAGCTCCTAGAATAATCATTCCCATGTATTGAGCTGACTGGTTTAAGAAAACAGCTTCATCAAAGGGCAATCCCTTGCTTAAATCCGTAATCGGTCCATCAATCGCCTGCTGAATCAGCAGAGGAGCCAATCGAACCATGGTCGAAGCCAATAGATAGAAGCCGACAGCTACTATAAATAGCCACTTAACACGACCGATTTGTTTTAATAAAAAACCTAAAATAGTCATTACTCTCCTCCTTCCTGGCTTTGTTGTCGTTGGTATTGTTCATAGTACCAACCTCTTTGGGCAAGCAAATCAGCTGGACGTCCTTCCTCAACGATACGCCCCTCATCCAAGACTAGTACCCAGTCTGCATGATTGACAGCAGATAGACGATGGGTCACGATGACATTGGTTTTGCCTGCACGTTCTTTTTGAATATTTTGGATAATCTGGCGTTCTGTCCGAGCATCCACTGCCGACAAAGAATCATCTAGAATTAACAAATCTGGTTCTCGCAGGAAAGCACGGGCGATGGAAATCCGTTGTTTCTGACCGCCAGAAATAGATACACCACGCTCACCAATCATGGTATCAAGACCATCACTCATCCGTTTTAAATCTTGACTAAAAGCTGCTGTGGCAATGGCTTGTTCAATCTCCTCAGAGCTACTAGCTACTTTCCCAAGGGCAATATTTTCTCCAACAGACCTTGAAAACAAAATGTGTTCTTGTGGAACATAGCCAATTTTTTCCTCTATACTAGAACGTTTAAAGTCTAAAACAGATTGATGATTGATGAAAAAATTTCCCTGACCAATCGGATACTGGCGTAAGAATTGGCGAACCAAGGTCGTTTTTCCCGAACCAGTCTTCCCAACGATACCTACAGTTTGCCCTGCTTTCAGTGTCCAATTGATGTCCTGTAGGCTGGCTCTTTCCGCCTGTGGATAACTAAAGCTATAATTTTTGAAGGAAATACTAGACAGCTCTGCAATTTCCTTAGAACCATCAGCCTCCAAATCATCACCCGTCTCAATCAGCTCTTGTAGTTTTTCAAAAGATGTCTTGCCAGTTTGATAAACAAGGATAAAATCTGCCAGTGTCCAGAAGGGCTCTAAGAGCGAACCAACATACAATTGAAGGGCAATTACTTGTCCCAAGGTCAGTTGCCCTGCTTTCACGGCTTGTGCCCCCATGAGAAGCACGAAAATAGTAGATAATCCCAAACAGACTGTAGCTAATGGATTATACAATGATTGCAAGGAAGTGATGCGATCCCCACCCTGAGCCAATTGCTTGGTACGAGCTTGAAATTGAGCCTTTTGAGTTGCTTTTTTACTATAAGCCCGAGTCACTCGAATGCCTTCGATGACCTCCAAAACTTCATTATTGAGCTGGGCTACAGCTTCTCTATTGGCATCAATCGCCTTATCTTGTTTTCTCCCGATAAAAAATATACATAGTGTCATGAACAGCATCGGTAATAAAGCTACTAGCGAAATTTTCCAATCAATAAAGAACATCGTGGGAATGATAAAAGCCAACATACCGCCTGCATAGACGACAATCATAAGACCGTAACCCACCATCTCCATCAGGCCATCCACATCCGTTGAAAAACGAGTCATGACATCTCCTGAGCGGAATTTTTCATAAAATGGAGTCCGCATGGTCACTAATTTTTTAAAGGCACGTTGCTGCATATCAAACTTGAAATTAACAGAGGCCTGAAATAATTTCAGATGCCAAATGAAGGCTGTTGCATAGTTCAGCACTGTTACCAATAACAATAAGGTCATCTCCTGAACCAATATGGCCTGTGTTAATTCATTCTTGGTTAGTATATCGACCATCCGCTGAATGATTTGCGTTGGTAGCAAAAGTGTGGCGTCATAAATAATCAAGGTCACAGCAACCAATAGATAGAGCCACTTATGACGCTTGATATAGTCAAAAATTAATCGAAACATATATCTCCTTTACAAATCTATAACCTATCATTTGCCACTTTATTCAATCAGCAACAATTGATAGACGTTATACTCAATGAAAATCAAAAGTAGCCTAGAAAACGATGTCGAAGATAGAACTGGAGTTCATCAAGGCAAGTTGACAACGGATAATTTTGATTTTCGAAGAGTATTACCTTTCTAAGCGCACAAAAAAGCCTAGGGAAGCATCTCACTCCACCTAGGCTTGCGTAAGTCCACAAAAATAGACCGGCCCTTGAACATAGTCGACAATTTTTATCACACCATGACCACAGTGCTTGATTGTCTCAATGTTTCAAAATATAGCCCACGAAAAACGACAAAAGTTCATCAATGAGCTTTGTTTTCCTGCTTAGAAAGGAGTGTATGATAAAAAATAGCTTGCTGAATGACAAGTTGCTTGTTCATTTGTTTTACTCCTTTCATATTTCTAAGCCCTATTCTACCATAATAAACATTCATGTCAAGGGATTTTTTGACAATAAGAGCGAATTTAGGACAAAAATAAGAAAAAACCTTGTCAAACAAGGCCTTTCGATAGTATTCGATGCTAGTTGCCGGGATTGAACCGGCGACCTCATCCTTACCATGGATGCGCTCTACCGACTGAGCTAAACCAGCAGTACCTGACTAGTATATCATATATCTAAAAAAAGTCAAGGGATTTTTTGGAAATATTGAGAAAAATAAAGAGAAAATAAACCATTGAAAGTTCTATAATGAAGTTAGCCACCTTACCTTAGTCAAGAATTAGATGTTTCACTATGTTTGAGTAAGTTGATGATTTCATTTGATAACAGGCTTGAAGCTGTTAGGCTAGGTGGCCAAGGCTA
>NZ_JAOTGC010000005.1:0-158543 GCF_044427445.1 Streptococcus sp. 2020WUSS084
CGCTTTATCAATTTTAATGTTTGTAAATGGCTAACCTCATACGTTGCTATTAAAACATCAAAGTTAAAACAGGCTTATAAAATTTGTTTTTCAGACGCTGTTTATGCCTGTCGAAAATTTCTTAGAGCTGAACTCACTTCCTTCCAATTGGAAACCTACATTACCAAACATTTATCCATCATCCGACCCAATCGAACGTTCCAAAGAAAGATAAAAAGCAAGGTACCTGTAAGCTTCACTTATAGAGTAACATAATAGTTGAAAAATAGGGTTAAAAAACCTCCTTTTTGTGCGCCCTAAATACAAAAACTATTCCCGTCTTGTCATCAACTGCTCAGACGGGAATAGTTTCTTTAGCTACTTAAATGCTTAACTCAATGACATTGCTCCCAAAGGAACCCTTTTCACAATTAACCTAAACGCTGCTTAGCATCTGCTGCACGTTGGAAAGCTTGTCCGACATAGTTGATACAGAGCATCATCACAAGGATGAAGATGGCTGCTGGCAACCAAATCCATGTCTTGTTTTCCAAAATATCTGCATTGCGGGCATTGGCAATCAAGGTACCCAAACTTGGTACTGTCGATGGTAGACCGAAACCAAGATAAGTCAACGAAGTCTCGATACCGATATTTCCCGCAAAGTTCAAGGTCAAGTTAACGATAATCAATGAACTTAAGTTTGGTAAAATTTCACGGAACATAATCATGAAGTCGCTTGTTCCCAATGTTTTTGATGCATTGACATAATCCAAGCTTGCCTCTGACAAAGTCCTTGTACGGAATAGACGAGCCTTGGCCGTCCAATAAAAGGCACTCATGATAAGAATGAAATGATAGATTGTATAGTTCTTGATAACTGTCACGAAAACAATAATCAACATTGTCACCGGCAAAATCATGATGAAATCGACAATACGCATCAAGAATCCGTCCAAACGACCGCCATAATAACCAGAAATCAGACCGACAGAGATTCCGACAATACTTGTAATAATCGTAATGGTAAAACCGATAATGATCGAGTTACGAGCACCGATAATCAGCTGACCAAAGATATCTTTACCACCTTCATCTGTCCCCAAGATATAGCCGTTAACACCTGGTTCCAAGTAACGTCCCAAAAGGTTGACTTTCATAACTTGTTCTTGATTCAACAGAAGTGCACCGATAAAGACTGCTAAGAGAACCGTCACTAAGATAATTAATGAGGTCAATGCAAGTCGATCTTTCATAAACTCCCGCGCGATGACACGGAAGCCACCTGGAGGAGTTGAAGCAGATTGTACTTGTTTTTTATTTTCTTTACTCACCTTACTCCTCCTTCTATTTCACACGGATACGTGGATCCACGATACTCATGATAATATCTGAAATCAATGTCCCCAACAAAGTACCCATACCAAATACCAACAATAAAGCTAAGATAACACTATAGTCACGACTAGAAATAGAGTTAAAGAATAACTGACCGATACCTGGGTAAGTGAAAATATTTTCAATAAAGATAGAACCACCAATTAATCCTGTCAATTCATAGCCCAAGAAAGATGCGATTGGTAAAATCGAATTACGGAAAATATGACGGTTATAAACAACTCTCTCAGGAACACCTTTGGCACGAGCTGTACGAACATAGTCCTGACTCTTAGCATCAATAATCCCCGTACGGAGATATTGAATAGTAACTGTTGTTGACAAAATAGCCATTGTAATCGCTGGCAGAATCATATGGTGTAAACGACTGAGAGTCGCTGCAAATCCTTCCACACCACCACTAATCGAACCGCGCGTCGGGAACCAGCCCAAACTAAAGCCAAACATCCAGAGCATGAGAATGGCAAAAACGAAAGTTGGAGTTGAAAATGTCAAGAAGTTATACACGCCAATGATTTTATCTGCAAGTGAGTTTTGATAACGACCTGCAATCATACCCAATGGAAGGGCAATCAAATAAGTCAATACCATCGTCAAGAGGGATAATCCAATTGTATTATTCAAGCGCTGCATGATGACATCAACAACTGGTTGTTTAAAAATAACACTCTGACCAAAATCTCCTTGCAAAAGATTGCCTACCCAGCGGAAATACTGAACAGGGATTGGGTCATAGTAACCTGCCGCAATCCGTTTTTGTTCAATGATTGCTGGATCAATATTGGGGTCAATCAATCCTGTAAAGGGATCTCCCGGCATCATCTTCGCAACAAAGAACGCAATGACACTCAAAATAATAATCTGCGGAATCATCATGAGTAAACGACGTAATACTGTTTTCCACATCTTAGTTCTGACCTCCTTCTGGAAGGGCTACTTGATGAGTTTCTGAGAAGGATCTCAAATCGTACACACGACCGTTTTCATCATAGTATTGACCTTGCATTTCTTGATATTCTTTTTCAGCAGCCAAACGCTTTTCTTTATTCTTCAATCGATTGAGTGGGTCAATCGTTGGAATAGCTGACAACAAACGTTTAGTATAAATGTGTTGTGGATTATTATAAATATCGTTCTTATTTCCTGTTTCTACGAAACGTCCGCGATACATGATGAACAATTCATCACACATGTGTTGCACAACACCGAGGTCATGGGAAATAAAGAGATAGCTGAGCTTAAACTCATCTTGGATACGTTTCATATAGTTCAAGACCTGTGCCTGCACAGACAAATCCAAGGCAGAAACCGGCTCGTCTGCAATAATCAAACGAGGATTACTAGCCAAGGCACGAGCAACACCGATACGTTGGCGTTGACCACCTGAGAATTCGTGAGGATATTTAATCAGAGCTTCTTCATTTAGACCGATTGTATCCAAGAGTTGAAGAACTTTTTTCTTTTCTTCATCTGGAGATAAACGGTCAAAGTTACGAATTGGTTCTGCAATGATGTCCAAGATACGTTTTTTCGGGTTGAAACTTGAAAGAGAATCTTGGAAAATCATTTGAACATCACGATTAAAGTTTCCTTTTTTACCACGTGATTTGTTGGTTACATTTTGTCCTTCATAGATAATCTGACCAGAAGTGGCACGCTCTAAACCGATAATTGCCTTACCAATGGTCGATTTCCCAGAACCTGACTCACCTACCAAACCATAGGTTTTTCCTTCTTCAAACTCAATATTAACGCCATCGACAGCATAGACATGATCCGTCACACGGTTAAAGAAGCCACTACGAATTGGATAATGGACTTTTAAATCTTTTACTTCAATAAATCCCACTATTAGGCCTCCCCTTCAAAATAGAATGTCTCATGGCAGGTACAACGAACAAAGTGATTTGGGCCTACCTCGTGCATACTCGGATTCTCTTCATGAGCTTCTGCTCCAATCCACGGAATACGCGGAGCAAAACGGCAACCCTTACGAACCATTTTTGTAATCGGCGGCACAATACCTTCAATAACATGAAGATCGCCACCCTCGCTACCTGATTGAGGATTTGACTTCAAGAGCGAACGTGTATATGGATGTTTTGGATTGGTAAACAATTCTTCTACTGGCGCTACTTCGACAAACTGACCACCGTACATGACCGCCACACGATCAGCAGTCTCTGCAACCACTCCCAAGTCATGGGTAATCAAAATAATACCCGAACCTGTCTCCGCTTGAATATCATTTAAGAGATCCAAGATTTGTGCTTGAATTGTAACATCCAAGGCCGTTGTAGGTTCGTCCGCAATAATAATTGGCGGTTTACAAGACAAGGCCATCGCAATAATGATACGCTGACGCATACCACCTGAAAGCTCATGTGGATACTGTTTAAATGTCCGCTTAGGATTTGGAATACCTACCTGAGCCAAGAGTTCCAAAACTCGCTCTGTACGAGCATTGGCATCCAAATCAGTATGATAGAACAGTGCCTCATCAATCTGTGCACCAATCGTCATCAATGGATTTAGAGAAGCCAAGGGATCTTGGAAAATCATACCAATATCATTACCACGTACCGTATTGTACTTAGCTTCATCCATGCCAATCAATTCCATATCATTGTACTGGATGCTTCCTGTGATTTTGGTATTCAAAGGGTTATGCAAGCCCATGATGGTCGTTGCCAAAGTTGATTTACCACAGCCAGATTCCCCTACAATTGCCAAAATTTCATTTTTTTGCAATGAGATATCAACACCGTCAACAGCGTCAAAATAATCATCTCCAATACGGAAACCGACGTGTAAATCTTTAATGTCTAAAAGCGGTTTTTCGGTAGCCACGCTTTTTCCTCCTTTATGTGCCAGCTAATCAAGCTCAATCAATTCAATAGCCTTACGATTATCAAGTTCATATAATGTTTGATTAACTGACTTTATATAACTACTCTAGAATAACATATTTCTACCAAATTATCGTTTGATAGCGATTACCCAGAAGTAAAAAATGTACCTATATCCAATCATAAATCAAGACCATCCCTATCACTGTCTCAATTAGGAATTGAGTAGGTTAATGTTTTTCATCTTGAGTTTTTGTTAGTAGGGACTCATTTTTGTGTACTGAATCTACTATACCACAATTATCTGAAAATTCCAATAGCAATCTGAAAAAAGCCAATCAAATTGGCTTTTTCAGATTTTATTGTCTTCTAACAAATTATTCTGCCACTACACCTTTATCAGCAGTAAGTTCGATATTCTCAAGAGCGATACCTTTACCTGAAGCTGAACCGTAGTTAGTGTCATAGTTTTTCACGCGTTTGTTAAGTGCTACAATTGACTCAGATTCAAATGTTGGAATAGCAAATGCTTGTTCGTAAGCATATTTTTGCCAAGCCTTATAGTTCTCAACATTTTTCTTGTCGTCAAATGATTCTGTCGAACTAATTGCTTCCAATAACTTAGTGTTTTCATCAGACACGAAACGTGACATATTGAAGGCTGCGATAGGTCCCCATAGACCACTTGGGTTTGGATCGTAACCTGTTGACCATCCACCAGCATACATATCAATAGCAGCATCATTAGCCTGAACTGAGTTATAGAACGACTTACCTTCAACTGTACGTCCTGTGTAAAGTTCGACATTCAAGCCAACTTCTTTCCACCAAGCAATGTATTGTTGTACAAGCGCTTCGTTAGCTTCAGTACGTTTACGAGCCGCAAAGGTAATCTTGAATGCCTTACCATCTTTGCCTTCACGGATACCATCGCCATCTACATCTTTGTAGCCAGCTTCATCCAAAAGCTTTTTCGCTTTTTCAGGATTGTATGAATAGCCTTCCAACTCTGAATCATGAATATCTCCGAAGAATGAGATAATCAATGATTTTGCAGGGTGGTAAAGACCATTGTACAATGACTCACCAGCTGTCTTAGTATCAATCGCATAGGCAATTGCTTGACGAAGTTTCACATCATTCATCTTGGCATTTTCGTCCATAACGTTCTTACCGGCTGCTTCGTCATATTTACCAAAATTAAATGAAATGTATTCATAAGATGAGTCCAAAGAACCAACAATATTCAAGTTAGATGCTTTTTTATATGAATCCAACTGATCTACTGGCATGTCAGCAATATCATAATTCCCCGCTTTCATTTCAGAAACAATAGTATCAGGAGATACGATGTCAATCTTCAATGAGCTTGTTTTTGGTTTCGTACCTTTGAAGAAGTATTCGTTTGGTACGTAAGTGATAGACTCACCATTGACGATTTCTTTAATCTTCCACGGACCCATACCAACAAGCTTCGCAGTACGTGAGTATTCGCTCTTTTCCCAGTCTGCAACAGGGATGTCTTTATAGATGTGTTCTGGTTGGATATAGGCTGGGACATCACCACCTGCATACATCATTGAAGGGGACATTTCTTTTACAGTTAATTCTACTGTATAGTCATCAACTTTCTTAATACCAGAGATGTCTGATGCTTTTCCATCAACAAATTCTTGCATACCTTCAATGTTCAAGAATTTATCATCAAAACGAATACCTGTATAGTCTTTGCTTGCCATTGACTTAATTGTAAAGATATAGTCGTTGATTGTGAATGGCTCACCATCTGACCACTTGTAATCCTTACCAGTCAAGCTGACTGTGATTTTCTTACCTTTCACATCAAATTCAGCCTTAGCAAGACCAGAATCATCCAACTTACGATCTCCATCGTAACCGAACATTGAAATATCAACCATACCACCAAATGTTGAATCAGTAGTATTCTCAGTCAACTCGTCAATCAAGAGACCCGATGAAGTTGTTGGTGACACAAATGCATATTTCAATTGAGCATCTGCGACTGCTGTTCCATCTTGTTTTACTTCAGCTGGGAATGACAATTCCTGTTTTGCTGCACCTGATTGTTTTGAACCACATGCTGCAAGAACAGATGCTGAAAGGAGAGTCACACCTGCAAGTGCAAAAAGTTTCGTTGTCTTTTTCATAAAACACCTCTGTTTTCTTTTTGTTTGACACTTATTACTATGTCTTATAAAAATCATTATATCATAAATTTTTCTTAAATAAAGTCTTTTTGTCAGAAAATTTTGTAAAAACATATTTTTTCATCATTTTCTCATTTTTTACATGTTTTTTCCAAATTTTTCTCACATTTCTTGTGATATAATAGAATAAAATACCCCAAAAAGGAATGATTATGCGTAAACTTTTACTAACACTCACTACAATCCTTGCTGTTTTTTTAACTTCCACACCTATTTTGGCAGAAGATTTTTCTGTTGCAGCCAAGCATGCTATCGCGGTTGAAGTAAGTAGCGGCAAAATCTTGTATGAGCAAGATGCCGAAACCAAAGCAAGCATTGCTTCTATCAGTAAGACATTGAGCATTTACCTGGTCTACGAAGCACTGGCAAAGGGGGAAATCACTTTAGATACTATGGTAGATATTTCTGATTATCCCTATAGCCTCACTTCTAATACTGAATTAAGCAATGTCAATCTAGATGAACGCTCCTATTCTGTAAGAGACCTATTAAACGCTTCTTTAATAACATCATCCAACAGTGCTATTATTGCTTTGGCAGGAAAAATAGCCGGTAGCGAAGCTGCATTCGTGGATCGAATGAAGGCAAAAGTCCAAGAATGGGGAATTACCGATACAAAAATTGTCAATGTATCCGGGCTAGATAATACCGACTTGGGTGAAAATATTTATCCAGGTTCCAGTCCTGAAGATGTAAATATGTTTTCGGCCCTAGATGTTGCTATCATCGCAAGACGATTAATACTCGATTATCCTCAGGTACTCGACATTACCTCACTAAACGCCTACGATTTTGGTGGCTACACTTACTATAGCACCAACCAAATGCTGAGCGACGGCACTCACGCTCGTGGAGGGGTGGACGGCTTAAAAACAGGGACCTCAAACTCGGCTGGTTCAAGTTTTCTTGCAACAACTCAACAAGCTGGTATGCGCATTATCACAGTAGTATTGAATGCCACTGATGGGCTGACCTCTCCAGAAAATCGATTTGTTGCGACAAATGATTTGATGAACTATGTTTATTCTAACTTTTCGCTTGTTACGCTAGTAAAAAAAGGTGAAGCTTTTGAAGATAGTAAGATAAAGGTTTTCAATGGCGAAAAAGAAACAAGTCCTGTTGTTGCGGCAGCAGATTTAACTGTTGTTCAACGAAATCAAACTGATAATGTCCCCACCGCAACTTTCACAACGGATATAAAAGAAATTGATGCTCCCCTCAAAGCAGGGACCCTAGTTGGCAAACTGCAACTGAAAGATCAAGATCTCATTGGAAAAGGTTATATTTCCGAACAAGCTGGTGTCGATATGATTATCCCTAGCGATATGAAAGAAGCATCCTGGCCATTCTCATGGTGGAATCAATTTGTCCGCTATGTCAATGAAAAATTATAAAAAAATAGTATGTCGAACGATTTTCGACATACTATTTTTTTATCGTAGAGTGACAACCGCTACTCCTTATCTCCAGCCTCGGTTGGAGAGTGAGTTGGTGAGAGTTCCTGACGGAAAATGACGAGCGTGGAAGGTAACAATTCCATTCGTCAATTTATAAAGAAGAGTGACTACCGTCGCTCCTCATCTCCTACCTCAGTGGGGAGTTTGACGGGCTTGAACAGCTTTAAAGCTGTTTGAGTCACAAGGTTGGCTGAATTACAAAGAGGAGCGATTTCTAACGCTCCTTATTTCCAACGAGCGTTGGCATTACAATGTAGAGTAGCTTTCGCTACTCCTTATCTCCCACCTCGGTTGGAGATTTTTTGGCTTTTAGCAAACTCATGTTTGCTAAATTGCCAAAAATCTAACCAACCGAGCCCTCCATTTCATAGGCAATCAGTCTGTTGAGTTCGACTGCGTATTCCATTGGGAGTTCTTTTGTGAATGGTTCGACAAAGCCCATGACAATCATCTCTGTGGCTTCTGACTCGGACAAGCCACGGCTCATGAGGTAGTAAAGCTGTTCTTCTGAGATTTTGGATACTTTTGCTTCGTGTTCGAGGGCCACTTGTGAGTTGTGGATTTCATTAAATGGAATGGTATCTGATTTGGAAATATCATCCATGATAATGGTATCACATTCAATGTGGCTGATAGACTTGGCTGAATTTTTAGCAAAGGTCACTTGACCACGGTAGTTGACCTCTCCACCACCACGGGCAATGGATTTGGATACGATAGATGATGAGGTGCGTGGGGCGTTGTGAATCATCTTAGCACCGGTATCTTGGGCCTGCCCCTTATTAGCAAAGGCAATGGACAACATGGTTCCACGTGCCCCTTCACCTTCTAGGTAAACCGCAGGGTATTTCATGGTCGTTTTGGCACCAAGGTTTCCGTCAATCCACTCAACTGTAGCATTTTTCTCAGCACGAGCACGCTTGGTTACTAAGTTATAGACATTGTCTGACCAGTTCTGAATGGTGGTATAACGCATATAGGCACCTTCGTGGGCGATGATTTCCACAATCGCTGCATGAAGACTTGCCGTTGAGTAGGTCGGTGCCGTACAGCCTTCTACGTAGTGAACACTTGCCCCTTCATCTACGATGATGAGGGTGCGTTCAAACTGACCTGTTCCTTCATTGTTGATACGGAAGTAGGTTTGGAGTGGAATATCCAGCTTGACACCTTTTGGTACATAGATGAAGGTTCCACCTGACCAAACCGCTGAGTTGAGGGCAGCTAGTTTATTATCTGACGGCGGAACAAGTTTTCCAAAGTATTTTTTGAAGAGTTCTGGATGTTCCTTGAGAGCCGTGTCGGTATCCGTAAAGATAATGCCATGCTTGTCGTACTCTTCCTTCATGTTGTGGTAGACCACTTCTGATTCATACTGGGCAGAAGCACCTGCTAGGTAGGCACGCTCGGCCTCTGGAATACCGATGCGTTCAAAGGTTTCCTTGATTTTGTCTGGTACATCATCCCAGCTGCGTGCTGGCTTATCTGACGGTTTTTGGTAATAGACAATGTCATCAAAATCCAGCTCAGACAAGTCGGCTCCCCAAGTCTGCATCGGCATTTTCTTGAAGGTTTCGTAGGATTTCAAACGGAATTCCAACATCCATTCAGGCTCGCCTTTGATACGGGACATTTCACGAATGACTTCTTCGTTCAAACCCTTACCTGTCGAAGCCACCAGTTCCACGTTCTCGTCATGGAAACCGAATTTGTATTCTCCAAGATCAATCGGGGTTGGTTCAATTCTTTCTTCTGACATAATATAAGATACTAAGCCCCTTAAGAAAGCAAATGAAAAACAGGAAATCGACTTCGTGTGCAAACACACGCGGAGATTTATCTTTTTTCAAAAGCTTTTAGGGCGAGTTCAATTTCATTTCCAATCAGAAACTGAACAATCCTTTCTGTATGATTTTCATTTTTGTTTATTCGATGATGCTCAGTAAGCATCTTCACTTCGTTCGATTGCTTTCTTCAAGACACTAAACTTGGTTGGAACTAAAGTTCCTAACCAAGTAACGCAAGGTTCTAATCAACCTTGCTAAGTGGCTTACTAATTGGCTGATTTTGGTAATATCGACCAAAATCGCTCATGTCGCAGTTACCCTTCATTCAGCACTGTCACTTCGTTCCAGTGCTTTCTTCAGGGCATTCCACGGTAATGTGGCACATTTGATGCGTTGGGGGAATTTGGCAACACCTGCGAGGAGGGAGGCGTCTCCCAGTTCCTTCTGGCGTGGGTCTTCTTGACCTTGGACCATTTGTGAGAAGATTTCTGCTAGTTCTTGAATCTGACTGATTTCTTTGCCAAGCACTGCTTCAGTCATCATAGAAGCTGATGCGGTTGAAATGGTGCACCCAACTCCGTCAAAAGCAATATCGGCAATCACATCTTTTTCAATCTTGACTGATAGTTCAATCACATCGCCACAGGTTGGATTGTGGAGTTCTAACTTTTCCACTCCGTCCAAACTTCCGCGGTGACGAGGCGACTTGGAGTGCTCAGACACAACTGCCATATAAAGAGAGTCTAATCTAGATAGGGCCATTGAAAAACTCCTTTGTCTTGATGATTGCCTCAACCAACTTATCACAGTCGGCCTTGGTATTGTAGATGTAAAAACTTGCTCGCACGGTGGCGGGCACCTGCAAGTACCTGAGAAGCGGTTGGGCACAATGGTGGCCAGCCCGCACAGCAACACCTTCATAGTCCAAGGCAGTTGCCACGTCATGTGGATGCAAGTCGTCCAAGTTAAAGGCGATAACTCCCGTCCGCTTGGACAGGTCCTGACTGCCATAAATGGTCAAACCTGAAATAGCCTGTAATTTGGGAAAGACATAGTCAACCAGCTCTGCCTCGTGGGCCTGAATAGCGTCCATGCCAATTTCCGTTAGGTAATCAATGGCCGCTCCCAGCCCAATGGCACCTGCAATGTTAGGCGTTCCAGCTTCAAACTTCCAAGGCAATTCCTTCCAAGTGGCTGACTGCTCATAGACAAAGTCAATCATCTCACCACCGAATTCAACAGGCGACATGAGATTGAGCAATTCTTCCTTGCCGTAGAGAACGCCGATTCCTGTCGGTCCTAACATTTTATGACCTGAAAAGGCATAAAAGTCCACATCTAATTCTTGCACGTTGACGGCCATGTGGGGAACTGACTGGGCTCCGTCCACCACCAAGTAGGCACCGACTTGATGCACCAGCTCTGCTATTTCCCCAATAGGAGCCACGCCACCTAGGACATTGGACACGTGGGCTAGGGAGACAAACTTGGTCTTGGAAGACAGTAGCGACCGCAGGTGGTCCATGTCTAGCTCGCCGTCTTTTAGGGTCACATAGCGGAGCTTAGCACCTGTTTGCTGACAGGCTTGCTGCCAAGGGATGATATTGGAGTGGTGCTCTTGGACCGAGAGGATCACTTCCTGGTCTGGCTGGAGAATTTCCTTTGCAAACTGAGCCACCCAGTTAAGACTGGTGGTCGTTCCTCTGGTGAAGAGGATTTCCTTGCTAGACTTGGCCTGGATAAAATCTGCCACCTTCTGTCGAGCCGCCTCGTAGCGAGCCGTCGCCCGCTCAGATAGAGTGTGAACGCCACGGTGGACATTGGCATTGTCCTTCTGGTAATAATCCGCCAGCACATCTAGTACCTGCTGCGGTTTTTGAGTGGTCGCCGCATTGTCCAAATAGACCAGCGGCTCATCGTTAACAACTTGGTCTAGGATTGAAAAATCCTTGCGAATGCGTTCCAAATCCATATCTTATCTCTTTGTTAGTTTTTCTTCAATCACGGCAATCAGTTGGTCACGAACTTCCTTGACAGGAATTTCGGTAATGACTGCGCCAAGGAAACCGCGAACAACCAAGCGTTCAGCAGTTGCTCGGTCCAGACCACGACTCATGAGGTAGTACATGTCTTCTGGATCTACCTGACCGATTGAGGCTGCGTGTCCAGCTGTGACCTCATTCTCATCGATAAGGAGAATTGGGTTGGCATCGGAGCGAGCCTTGTCAGACAGCATGAGGACACGGCTTTCTTGCTGGGCATCCGCACCTTTGGCACCACGAACAATGTGTCCGATACCATTAAATGTCAAGGTTCCGCTTTCTAAGATAACCCCATGTTGCAGGATGTGACCGACCGAATTATGACCGTAGTTGGTCACGCGCGTATCCACACCTTGTACCTGACGACCAGATGAAAGGCCGACAACTTTGAGGTTGGCATGACTGCCGTTTCCTTTTAATTCGCTGTCCAAATCGGCAACCACATTTCCTTCGTTGAGCAGACCAATCGCCCAGTCAATCGTTGCATCGTTTCCGAGATAGCCACGACGGTTGAGGTAGGTATCTAAATGCTTACCAAGGCGGTCAATAGCCGCAAACTTGATTTGGCTACCAGCAAGAGCAATTACTTCCACGACAATATTGGCTGAAGTCGCTACTGCTCCGTCTCCCAGACTTTCAAAGCGTTCTAGATAATTAAGCTTGGCATTTTTTCCAGCGATGATGAGGACACGTTTGTTAAAGGCAACTGGACTGGTGCTGTCTTGGTAGAAAAGGGCCTCAACTGGCTGGTCGATTTCAACATTATCTGGTACGTAGAGGACAGCTGTTGCGTTAAAATAGGCTGTGTTGTAGGCTGCTAATTTGTGCTCATCGTAGGCTACGGCTACTCCAAGATATTTCTCGATAACATCTGGAATAAAATCCATAGCTGAGGCAAAGTCCGTAAAGACCACACCTTTTTCTACAAGGTCAACCGGCAACTGCTCTAAAACCGTTTGGCTGCCAACCTGTACCAACATAGGATTATCACCAATAGCTGTAAAATCTGGCACAGCTCCGATTTCATCATTTGTAGCTAGGCTTCCGTCACCTAGATTCCAACGATGAAATTTGACCCGCTCGATAACCGGCAAGTCCAGCTCTGCTATTTTGTCAAAAGCCTTAAGGCGCAGGTCTGTCAACCAAGTTGGTTCTGCCTGCAAGGCTGAAAATTCTTGAATCTTTTCTTTGGTCATAGCTTCCTCCAAAGACTTAAATGTCATCTTCTTTGTAGTCGATGCCAAGCTCTGCTGCAACTTGGACATATCCTTCTTTTTCCAAGCGTTGCGCCAATTCTGGTCCGCCTGAAAGCACGACACGGCCTTCCATCATGACATGGACAACATCAGGAGTGATGTAGTTGAGCAAGCGTTGGTAGTGAGTGATAATCATGGCACCAAAGCCTTCACCACGCATAGCATTGATCCCTTTTGACACGACTTTAAGGGCATCGATGTCCAAACCTGAGTCAATCTCATCAAGAAGGGCAAAAGTTGGTTCCAACATGAGTAATTGCAGAATCTCATTGCGTTTTTTCTCACCACCTGAGAAGCCTTCGTTGAGGTAACGCTCTGCCATTTCCTCTTTCATGTTAAGGAGCTCCATCTTTTCATCCAACTTAGTAATGAAATCACGAACAGAAATCTTGTCTTCGTCTTCCTTACCAGCGTTCATTGCGGCACGAAGAAATTCCGCATTAGTAATCCCTGGAATTTCTGACGGGTATTGCATAGCCAAGAAGAGTCCCATACGGGCACGTTCATCGACTTCTAATTCTAAAATATTGACACCGTCAAACAGAATCTCACCTTGGGTAACTTCATAACTTGGATTGCCCATGATGGCTGCTGAAAGGGTGGATTTTCCTGTTCCGTTCGGTCCCATGATGGCTGCAATTTCTCCTGTTTTAAGGGTCAAATTCACCCCCTTCAAGATTTCTTTGCCTTCAATTTCCACATGAAGGTCTTTGATCTCTAATACTGACATGTTGTGCTCCTTTTCATTTTTGTCCTCTTCAAAAACCACATTAACTGACCAAGCTAACTAGATACACCGATAAGACTCAACTTTGGCAGTGGAGAAAGAACTCGACCATTCATAGAAGAGTCCGTCAACAAGTCCTAGTTTTAAGTTGTTGAGCTGGGAGTGGGAAAGAACTCGACCATCCATAGAAGAGTTCGTTTTCCCACCCCCGCACAGTTGATTAGGTCAGATTTGAAGTGTAAAACACGAACAAATCTGCCAATCAACCACTGCGCTGAGATGTTGACACTAACGTTGAGAAGCGGTACGGGGCTTGAGCCCAGCCTCACTCCACTGGACTGTTAAACCCAATCAACCACTACTGCGCTGAGATGTTGACGCTAACTTTGAGAAGTGGTGCGGGGCTTGAGCCCTGCCTCTTTTTCTTGTTAATGATGATTTTCAGAGAGTGTTAATCTATAAAATAGTCTTTTCTGACAATTTTAATTAACCATATCCACTATATTATATCAAAAAAAGAGCCTGACGGCTCTTATCTTGTTTAGAAAGATTCTTATTTTCTTTTTTTCTCTTCGTAGCACTTTTTATACTTTGCGATTTTTTCTTGACGGTAACTACTATTACCAATAAACCGAAGAAGATTGAGCAATGGAGTTCTATTAATACCAAAGATGCCAATCAATTCACAGAGAATCTCAATCCCCAGTCCCATGGTCACCAATAGGAGAATACCCCCTATTCGACTCGAAACATTGAGCAAAAGAGAGGTCAGGGAGAATAAGAAAGAGATGGTGTAAATCACCAATACTGTGCCACGATGAGTAAGTCCCAGAGAGAGCAAGCGATGATGCAGATGCATCTTATCTGCTTCATAGATTTTTTGCCCAGACAATTTTCGACGAATGATGGCTACTACAGTATCCGTAATAGGCACTCCAAGAATAATCATCGGAGTAACCACTGCAACAGCTGTCGAATTTTTCAGTCCTTGAAGGGACAAGACTCCAATCATAAACCCGATGAAGAGGGCACCTGTATCGCCAAGATAAATGATGGCGGGATTATAGTTGTAAGGTAAAAAACCAACAATCGCCGCAACCAAAACAAAGATGGTTAAGGTCAAAAAAATATTGCTATCATGCAAAAAGAAATAAGACACAATTCCCATCGTTGTCAAGGAAATAATCGATACTCCCGAAACCAGACCATCCAGACCATCAATCAAGTTGACTGCATTCGTAATGGAAACAATCCAAAGGACCGTTAATAGAAAAGAGAGCCAGACAGGAAATTGAAGGAAAGGTCCTCCAAAAGGAATTTTAAAGCTATCAAAACGAAATTCCGTAAAAATCCAAATGATCGTCGCTGCAGCTAGAATACCAAACATTTTAGGAGCAGGCTTTAGCTCCTTGACATCATCAATGAATCCCGTAAGAACGATAATGCTGGATGCTAGGACCAGAGGCAAGATATAATGCAAGTAAGTGCCATGGTAATTGACACGGGTAACAATTCCTGGTAAAAACCATAGGACAGAAATGGTAAACGCCACAAAGATGGCCAGACCTCCCGCTGAAGGCATGGGCACCTTATTTATCCGCCGTGCATTGGGATTATCGACTGCTCCAACCCTCAGGGACATAAAACGAACCAAGGGGGTCGCAATGGCTGATATGACCATGGTTGTAATAATGACCATTATGTATTTTAGAGCAAAAGGAATCATACTGTCGGAACCTTCCTAAGCTCCTCGATTGCCGCAAGCGGAAGCATCAAAGTTCCGTGTTCTTGTAAAGCAGGTCTGGTCAACTTCGTATCATTGGTAAATTCCAACATTCGTGAGAGAATGTAGCCTGGATACTGCTTGGAACGATTTTCTACATTGATAAGAACGGTCAAGTAGTAGTGACCATCCATTTTATATAATTCCGATTCTTCTACTGGATAATCAACCGTACCAACAAAAGTAAACAGATCCTCTATCGTTGGAAATTCCAAAATATAGTAAATATAGCGCTCCTGCTCCTCTTCATCTGCTTCTTCCTCTTGCTCTACCTCTTCCAAATGACGAACGGCTGTTGCATCCGGTGCGCTTTTCTCACGAACGGTTTGCTCCAAACTCTTAAAAAACTCATCTGGAGTCATACTTGCGACATCACCAAGTTCCGACAAATCTGTAAATTCATCGAAATTCAAGCTCTGATCCAAATCAGACTTGGTAACAAAGATGTCCACCCGATCTGGCTTCGGAGTCACACGAAAACTCAGCATACCGCTTTCTCGGAAAGTCATTGGTAAATCCAATTCATCCAAAACAGTATAGAAGAACTCCTCTGTCTTTTCTTGCGGAATGAGAAAGTCCGAAAGTTCCATTCCTCTCTCTTCCAAATCATCTAATTTTATAGTGATTTTCAAGGTTGAATCACTAATTTGCTTTACTTTCATAACTACCTCATTCATTGATTCATCAATTTCTTAAAATTGATTGATCATTTTCAATACTCATACATATCTTCCACCATTATACTAAAACCAAGCTCGAAAGACAAAAGAAAAGCAGGTCTCCCTGCTCTTAAAATAAAAATGTGATAAAGGCATAAACCAATAAAATCGCCCCTAAAATGATGCGGTAGTAACCAAAAACTGTGAAATCATGTTTTTTAACAAAGTCTGTCAAGAAACGAATAACAACTAAGGATACCAAGTAAGCCGTCACACTAGCGACTAACAAGAGCCATACCTGCTCCATATTCAGACTATTGCCATCTAAGAAATATTTAACAGCCTTCAAGCCACTATAACCAAACATGGTTGGAATCCCAAGGAAGAAGGTAAAATCTGCCGCCACAGATCGGCTGGTCCCCAAAATGATTGCTCCCAGAATGGTCGCACCTGAGCGACTAGTCCCCGGAACGATACTTAAGACCTGGAAACACCCAATCAACAAGGCAGTTTTATAAGACATTTTCGCTAAGTCCGTCACCTGTGGCTCTACACCTCTGTTACGGTTCTCAATCCAAATAAAGGCAATACCGTAGACAATCAAAGCAATCGCAATCGGTACCATAAAATTGAAGTGCGCTTCAAACCAATTATCCAACGGGACTGCAATTAGGATGGACGGAATACAGGCAATGACAACCTTGGCCCATAATTGCCAAGTCAATTGAATATCACGCTTGGTTTTTCCAGGCTGAAATGGATTCAATTTTTTAAAGTAAATAGTCATAACTGCTAGAATTGCTCCTAGCTGAATGACAATATTAAACATTTCTAGGAAGTTCTTACTTTGGTTTAATTTCACGAACTCTTGAACCAAAATTAAATGCCCAGTTGAAGAAACTGGCAACCATTCCGTTACCCCTTCAATGATTCCTAAAAATATAGCCTTCAACAATTCCAATAGCATAAAAAGCTCCTTTTCATCAATTCTCTACATTATATCATAAAAAACTCCCTATTCATAGTACAAGGATATTGAAATTTGTCAGAATTTTTAATAAAATGGTGTAATAGCATTTTAAAGGAGACATTATGAAACGTAAACTCAGTATATTTCTGCTGACCCTAATCGCTGTTTTTTCTGTAACAACAGGGGTTCGGGCAGACGAATACCTGCGGGTCGGTATGGAAGCCGCCTACGCACCATTTAACTGGACCCAAGAAGATGATAGCAACGGTGCCGTTCCTATTGAGGGAACCAATCAATTTGCCAACGGATATGATGTTCAGGTTGCAAAAAAAATCGCTGCATCCATGGACAAAGAACTCTTGGTTGTTAAAACCAAGTGGGAAGGGTTGGTCCCTGCTCTTACATCGGGTAAAATCGATATGATTATCGCCGGTATGAGCCCGACAGAAGAGCGCAAGAAAGAAATTGCCTTCTCAGATAGCTACTACACTTCAATTCCTACCCTGGTTGTTCGTTCTGATAGTCAGTACGCAAACGCAACCAGCTTGGCAGATTTTACTGGCACAAAAATCACTGCCCAGCAAGGGGTTTACCTCTATGATTTGATTGACCAAATTGAAGGGGCTAACAAACAGACTGCCATGGGAGATTTCTCCCAAATCCGTCAAGCTTTAGAATCTGGCATTATTGACGCCTATGTTTCTGAACGTCCAGAAGGTCGTACAGCAGAAGCTGCAAATAAAGCTTTCAAAATGGTTGAATTGGCAGACAGTTTTGAAACCAATGCCGAAGACGTGACCATTGCTGTCGGTATGCGCAAAGATGACGCTCGTATCACTCAGGTCAACGAAGTCTTAGCAACTATTTCAGAAGAAGAGCAAATCGCACTTATGGATGATATGATTGAAAACCAACCCGTTGAAGAAGCCAGCGAGGGCGAAACACCTAGTTTCTTCGCCCAAGTTTGGAATATTGTTGTTAACAACTGGCAACAACTTCTGCGCGGAACCGGGATGACATTACTCATTTCCATCCTCGGTACAATTATCGGTACTGCTATTGGTCTCCTCATCGGTGTCTTCCGTACAGCTCCAAAAGCAGCAAACAAGGCGCTTGCTATTGGTCAAAAAGTGCTCGGTTGGATTATCAATATCTACATCGAAATTTTCCGTGGTACGCCGATGATTGTACAATCCATGGTTATTTACTATGGTACCGCCCAAGCATTCGGACTCAATCTTGACCGCACACTTGCCGCTATCTTCATTGTATCCATCAACACAGGTGCCTACATGAGTGAGATTGTCCGCGGTGGTATCTTTGCCGTCGATAAGGGCCAATTTGAAGCTGCGACTGCTCTCGGATTTACCCATAATCAGACCATGCGTAAGATTGTCCTTCCACAGGTTATTCGTAACATCTTACCAGCGACTGGTAATGAATTTGTCATCAATATCAAAGATACTTCTGTATTGAACGTTATCTCAGTTGTTGAACTCTATTTCTCAGGAAATACTGTCGCAACCCAAACCTATCAATATTTCCAAACCTTTACGGTTATTGCTATTATCTACTTCATTCTAACCTTTACTGTGACACGTATCTTACGCGCAGTTGAAAAGCATTTTGATACAGATACATACACAACAGGTGCAAACCAAATGCAAGTCGAGGTGCCACATGACTAAAAATGTAATTCTTGAAATCAAAAATCTAAAGAAATCATACGGACAAAATCAAGTCCTCAAAGACATCTCTATTAGCGTTGAAAAGGGCGAGGTTATCTCAATCATCGGTTCATCTGGTTCAGGAAAATCAACCTTCCTCCGATCTATCAACCTTTTGGAAACACCAACTGAAGGACAGATTCTATACCACGGACAAGATGTTTTGGATAAAGGATATGACTTGACGACTTACCGTGAAAAACTAGGTATGGTATTCCAATCCTTCAACCTTTTCAACAATCTAAATGTATTGGAAAATGCCATTGTAGCACAAACTACGGTACTGAAACGAGAGCGAGCTGAGGCAGAGAAAATCGCCAAGGAAAACCTCAACAAGGTTGGCATGACCGAACAGTACTGGCAAGCCAAACCAAGTCAACTCTCTGGTGGACAGAAACAACGTGTGGCCATTGCACGTGCCCTATCTGTTGACCCAGAAGTTATCCTCTTTGATGAGCCGACTTCTGCTCTCGATCCAGAGATGGTCGGAGAAGTTCTCAAAACCATGCAAGATTTGGCAAAATCAGGATTGACGATGCTTATCGTAACTCACGAAATGGAATTTGCCCGTGACGTATCTGACCGCGTTATCTTTATGGATAAGGGTGTCATCGCCGAAGAAGGCAGCCCTCAACAAATCTTTGAAAATCCACAAGAAGAACGCACACGTGAATTCCTTCAGCGTTTCCTTGGATAAACCCAATCTGTTCCATAGAAGACTATTACTTACCAGTTTCAAAGCTGGTAAGTTTTTTTAGACTAAAAAAAAGAGGAATCGCAAAATTCCTCTTTTTGGACATCTCTAAACGAAACCATTTAGATTAGTTTTCAAATTTCTTGTGGTTTTTGTCGTAAAAATCAATCAAACCCAAGGCAGTTGCAAATGAAATATTGTCAATCTTAGCGCGACCTTGTGCAAGAGCGATAACTGACATTTCACGAGCATTTGTTTCCTTACTGATACGGTAACCTGTGATTTTCTTTTCACGAACCCAGCCGACAACAGCGGCTACTTTTTCGTAACTAGTCATTAGAAACCCCTTTCTTTTTTATTCGTGCAATTTAGTATAATATGTTTTAACCTATTTTGTCAAGTAAAATGTTCGCTTTTTACCATCATTTTGCCCTAAGAGATGATAGTATTTGCGTCCTTATGTCTTCGACCCCCTCCGGATTCCCCGGAAGGAAGATAGTTTGATTACCTCCTTGTGCAAAATTATTAAGAGTATCCAAGTATTGGTTGGTCAGCAAGATAGACATAATCTGCTCTTCAGATAGGCTAACATTTGATTCTTTTAGTTCACGAATCGAATCTGCCAGTCCGTCTACAATCGCCTTACGTTGTTGTGCAATACCTACACCATGCAAGCGATCCTTTTCAGCTTCTGCTTCTGCTGCTGTGACAATTTTAATCTTGTCAGCTTCTGCCAATTCCTGGGCCGCAACCCGTTTCCGCTGAGCTGCGTTAATTTCATTCATAGATTGTTTAACCTCGGCGTCTGGCTCTACCTTGGTAATTAAGGTTTTGACAATAACATAACCGTAGGTTGACATTTCTTCTGCTACTTGTTTTTGTACCTCAAGTGCAATCTCATCCTTTTTTTCGAAGAGCTCATCCAGGGTCAATTTAGGTACAGATGAACGCAGGGCATCTTCAATATAGGACTTAATCTGTGCTTCTGGGTGCATGAGCTTGTAATAGGCATCCGTCACATTATTTTCATTTACTCGATATTGAGTTGCCACATTCATTGTGACAAAAACGTTATCCTGCGTCTTGGTTTCTACCACAATTTCACTTTGCAACATCCGCAATTGAATGCGGGCTGCGATGACATCGACTCCAAATGGTATTTTAAAGTTAATACCTGAAGTAGATGTTTTTTGGTATTTCCCAAAGCGCTCAATAATAGCGACCGTCTGCTGCTTGACAACGTATAGCCCTGAAGCAATCAAAATCAAAGCAATCAGTACAAAGAACAAGAAACTACCAATAAAAACAATTGGACCAAGCACCATAATGACCTCCTAAACTAGCATTTTATAAAGCGAATCATTTTCATGAAGATTGATGTACTGGGGATCAAACTCTTCCAAGCGAGAAATAAACTGCGTATAATCTGTTTTATCTCCTAGGGCAATACCGATTAGAACCGGCCCTGTTCCCTTATTGGCACGTTTGATATATTCAAAACGAGTAATATCATCATTTGGCCCTAGAATATCATTTACAAATTCACGAAGAGCCCCTGGACGTTGTGGAAAATTAACAACAAAGTAGTGTTTAATTCCCTCGTAGATAAGCGCACGTTCCTCCATTTCCGGCATCCTGTTGATGTCGTTATTACCACCAGAAATGATACAACAAATGGTTTGCCCCTTGATTTGGTCCTTGACTACCTCAAGAGCTGCAATCGTTGCTGCTCCTGCTGGCTCAGCAACAATACCCAGCTTAGAATAGAGGTCTAAAATAGTCCCGGAAATCCATCCTTCATCCACACCAATCAGGCGATCTACGTATTTCCGAGCCACTTCGTAGGTCGACTTACCAACTTTCTGTACCGCAATACCGTCAGCAAATTTATCAATTTGGTCTAATTTAACCGGACGGCCTTTATCAAATGCTGCTTTCATTGACCGTGCCCCACTTGCTTCAACACCAACAATCTTAATTTCAGGTGCATGTTCTTTCAGATAGGCCGAAACGCCTGCAACCAGACCACCTCCTCCTATGGGAACTAAAATTTGGTCAAAACTAATGGTTTGCTCTTCCGCTTCTTCCAAGATTTCATAGGCTACTGTTCCCTGACCAGCCTGCACATTTTCATCATCGAATGGGTCTATAAATGTTTTCCCACTTTCCTGAGTATAATCTTGTGCTGCCTTGGCTGACTCATCGAAGGTATCACCTACGAGCCGAATCTCTACGTAGTCTCCTCCGAAAAATTTAACCTGCCCTATTTTTTGTTGCGGAGTTGTAATGGGCATAAAAATCGTAGCAGGAATTTGCATTTCCTGACAGGTGTAGGCCACACCTTGAGCATGGTTTCCGGCCGAAGCACAGACCACTCCGCGTGACTTCTCATCATCTGTCAATTGTGAAATAGCATAATAGGCTCCTCGAATTTTAAAAGAGCGAACACGCTGTTCATTTTCTCTTTTTAAATAAATAGTTGCACCATATTTTTCCGACAAGTATCGACTATAATCCAAGGGGGTACGTACTACCACGCGCTTAAGAACGGAGTATGCTTGTTCTACATTTTTTGCTGTAATCATAGTTCCATCAATTTCTTTCTATATTTATTGTATCAATATTCCCTAGAAATTCCTAGTATTTAAACTATTATTATGTCATTTTATAAAAAACGAACTTTTTTATTTTTTATACTCAATAAAAATCAAAAATAGCAAGTCTAAGCTACTTATAACATGTGAAACCTTAATTTATAAGTTTGAGTTGAGGATTGTGGATTTCAAGTAGCTGTTTTCTTCTAAAAAAATAACAAAATCGAAACGCTCCATATCCACTTGGAGTGGTAGGTGGCTATTTTTGATTTTAAATGAGTATTAATATATTCTTGAATGAAATGGGCAAAAGAGCCGGAAAAAACCAGCTCTTTTATTCATTTTTCAGAGATAGGGAAAAAGGGAATGACATCCCCTCATCCGCCAACTCAAACCTTAAATGTATTGCCATCACTCAAAGTAAAGCTGACTATCACCCTATCTACCTTGATAGTGTTTAATTATAGATTTTGAATGCGTCGTCATCATTGCGTCCGACAAATGGCATTGCTTTGCGGAGTTCTGCACCTACTTTTTCGATTTCAAGATTCTCTGCTTCTTTACGATAAGCTTCCATACGTGGACGGCCTGCTTTATAGTCATTTACAAAGTCATTTGCAAATTTACCAGATTGAATATCTGCAAGGACTGCCTTCATGTTTTCTTTGACTTGGTCTGTAATCACGCGTGGACCTGATACATAGTCACCGAATTCAGCAGTGTTTGAGATAGATTGGCGCATTTTCTTAAAGCCACCTTCGTAGACAAGGTCAACGATAAGTTTCATCTCGTGGAGAACTTCGAAATAAGCCAATTCTGGTGCATAACCAGCTTCTGTCAAGACTTCAAAACCTGCCTGCATAAGTGCTGTCAAGCCACCGCAGAGAACAGCTTGCTCACCAAACAAGTCTTCTTCCGTTTCTTCCTTGAAAGTTGTTTCTAGAAGACCAACACGGGCTGAACCAACACCTTTTGCCCAGTCCATCGCAATATGTTTTGCATTGCCAGTTGCATCTTGGTAAACAGCATAGAGGGCTGGTACTCCAAAACCTTCTTCAAAGGTACGGCGGACCAAGTGACCTGGACCTTTTGGTGCACACATGAAGACATCCACATCTGCTGGTACCTTGATAAATTCAAAGTGAACGTTGAAACCATGGGCAAAACCAAGGGCATTGCCTGCTTCCAAGTTTGGAGCGATTTCTTCATTGTAAAGGTCAGCTTGGATTTCGTCTGGAGCCAAGATCATGATGACATCTGCTTGTTTTGCTGCTTCTGCTACTTCAAAAGTTTCAAAACCGTCTTCTTTTGCCTTGTCAAATGACTTGCCTGCACGCACACCGATGATGACGTCGTGTCCTGTATCACGCAAGTTTTGGGCATGGGCATGGCCCTGCGAACCATAACCGATAACGGCGATACGCTTGCCGTCAAGTGCTGCTACTGTTACATCTTTTTCATATTGCATTGCTACTGTCATAAGATTCTCTTTTCTATTTTTATTTGTAGTTTTGGATGTTCAAAGAAAATGACGGCTAGACCAGGCGAAGATAGAACTAAAATTCATCAAGCCAAGTCAACGCAGGATAGGTTTTAGTATCGAAAAGGATTAGTCTCTACTAAAACCAGTCGCCCCCGTTCTTGCGATATTCTTGATGCCATAAGGCTGAATCACACGCAGGAGGGCGTCAATCTTATCTCCATCACCTGTCATTTGAATGGTAATGGAGTGCGGTGCCACATCAACAACATTTGCTCTAAAAGGTTGGATAATCGCTAAAATTTCTGCTCGTTTTGTTGGCGGAGCTGAAATTTTAATAAGAATCACCTCACGCTCTAAGTGGGGAATGTCCGTCAAATCACGGACACGGACCACATCAATCAAGCGGTTTAGCTGTTTGATGATTTGTTCGACCTCATCGTGACTGGCCACGTCTACAATCACCGTCACACGTGAGATGCCATCTACTTCTGTTGGGCCGACTGAGATGGACTCAATATTGATTTGGCGACGAGATAGGACACCTGTAAAACGATTCAGAACACCAGATGAATTTCGCAATTTAGCTGTTAACATTCTACGCATTGAACTTCACCCCCAACATTTCTGCATTGCTCTTACCTGCTGGCACCATCGGTTGAACATGTTCACGATTAGAAATATGAACCTCTATGAGCATTGGTTTATCTTCTAAGATAACTTTCATGTCTTCACTTAGAGTCGCTGGATTGTCAAAACTATAATGACTAATTCCGTAGGCCTCCGCCAACAATTGGAAATTCGGTTCATCGTCAAATACAGATTGGCTACGACGCTTTCCATAGAAGGATTCCTGCCATTGACGCACCATGCCAAGAGAGTGGTTATTAATCAATACGACCTTAATCGGTACACCATAGCCATTCAAAATAGCCAATTCTTGGTTGGTCATTTGGAAGCCGCCATCACCAACAAAGATGATTACTTCTTTATCTGGATTGGCTAATTTGGCGCCGATAGCTGCAGGAATACCAAAGCCCATGGTTCCCATGCCTCCAGATGTTACAAGTTGACGTGCATGTTTGTAGGGGTAGAATTGGGCAGCCCACATTTGATGCTGACCAACATCTGTCACGACAATGGCATCCCCTTGCGTCAACTGACCAATTAATTCAATTGCCGCCTGTGGCTTAATAACCTTTTCATCTTCATCATACCAAAATGGCGCCCGACGTTTGTTTTCCAATACTTGTGCCGTCCAATCAGCATAGCCTGTTTCGACTGTTTCTAAAGCAAATAGAGCTTTCAAGGTTGCCTTAGCATCGCCCACTACTGGAATATCCGTTTTGACAACTTTACCAATTTCAGCGGGATCAATATCAATATGTGCTACCGTCGCATTTGGCGCATAGGTTGTTGGATTTCCTGTTAGGCGGTCATCGAATCGCGCTCCAATATTGATAATGTAATCAGCCTGATCCATAGCCATATTGGCAGCGTATGAACCGTGCATCCCCCCCATAGCCAAGGATAATTCATGCTCAATGGGCATTGCACCTAATCCAAGGAGGGTTGAAACTACTGGAATACGGTAGCGCTCTGCAAAGGCAACTAATTCTTTATTGGCATCTGCATAATTGACACCACCACCAGCCAATATTACTGGTTTTTGAGCTTGACTAAGCTGTTTCAAGATTTTCTTAACCTGCAAACCATTTGGTTCAATCGTTGGCTGATAACTTGGTAGGTGTAGAGTTGGGTCATGATAAAAATCAACAACTCTTTCTTGGATGTCTTTTGGAACATCAATAACAACGGGACCCGGTCTACCTGTTGTTGCAATATAGAGAGCTTCTGTGATGACTCTAGGAATATCTGCCGTATCCCGAATTTGGTAATTGTACTTGGTAATCGGCATTGTCATCCCCAAGACATCTGCTTCCTGAAAAGCATCTTTACCGATACCACGTGTTGCGACTTGACCAGTAAAAACTAAAAGAGGAACACTATCACCCATTGCGTCCGCAATTCCAGTAATGGCATTGGTAGCTCCTGGCCCAGAGGTTACAATGGCTACGCCCACCTTTCCTGATGATTTAGCGTATCCTTCGGCCTCGTGGACCGCTCCTTGTTCATGACGAGCCAAAATATGCTGGATTCCCTCATATTGATAGATAGCATCATATAGAGGCAAAACTGCCCCACCAGGATAACCAAAAACAAGGTCTACTCCCAGCTGATGCAGGGTGTCCAAAATGAGATAGGACCCCGAACGCGGTTGGTCTAGTTGAATTTCTTGCACGAATATTCCTCCTCTCTGCAAATTTGTTATCTACTATAATATCACAAGGAAGTAGAATGTCAAGGAATTTTCTGAAAATTCCTACATTTGTTCGTTTTCTTAACTATTTCCTAACATTTTCTTAAGCAAAACTTAAGCAAATCCCTTGACCGGCTTGGTTTCAGCTTGCTTTCAGAAAACATCAGTATAGTAGTTCCACTAAGAAAATTAAATGAGGTTTAGGATATGTATTATGTAGTGATACCGGCTTACCAGCCAGATGAAAAATTAATCCAACTATTAGAAATAATGAAAAACAGGCTAAATTGTCAGGTCATCGTTGTGGATGATGGTAGTACTGGCGCATCCAAAAATATTCTTGAAATCGCCAAAACCTATGCAATTGTTCTACACCATGATGTCAACAAAGGAAAAGGCCAAGCCTTGCGAACAGCCTTTAGTTTCATCCAAGATTTGAGAAAACCAAGTGTTATCGTAACTGCTGACGCAGATGGTCAACACGCTGTGAATGATATTGACCGCATCGCACGTGCAACTATGAATCTGCCAAGTCGCCTGATTCTTGGTGTTCGTCAATTTACCAAAGACATTCCCTTTCGGAGTCGTTTTGGTAACAAACTAACCAGAGTATTGTTTAGACTGCAAACTGGTATCAATGTGTCCGATACACAAACAGGCTTGCGTGGATTCCATACTGACTTAATTCCATTCATGTTAGATATTGAAGGCGATCGCTATGAGTACGAGATGAACATGTTAACTCAGGCAAGTCAACGCTATAAAATTACGGAAGTCCCAATCCAAACCATTTATATCGATGATAATGCCAGTTCGCATTTTCGTCCCATAAAAGATGGACTGCTCATTTACAAAAATCTCTTCAAATTTGCCCTGGCATCTTTTGGTGGATTTCTAGTTGACTACGGAGTATATGCACTTGCCTTATTGCTACTCACTAGCTTACCAACTGCTGTACGCTTATTGGTCGCAAACACGATTGCTCGCATTTGTAGCGCTACCTGTAATTTTGCACTTAATAAGAAATTAGTCTTTAACAATGAAGAGAGCATCGCACGAACAGGCGCAGGCTACTTTACACTAGCCTTTGTCCTCTTCCTTTGCGATACAGCCCTCCTCTATCTCTTCCACCAAATTCTAGGACTCAACCTCTACATTGTCAAACTTGCAGTTAGCATCCTCCTTTTCCTAGCTTCTTGGTTTGTTCAAAAGAATATTATTTTTAAAGAAAGGAAATCATTTTCCCATGAAATTGCTTAAAAAACCCTTTGCCTACGCATCCATCTTCGGAATGCTTTTGACAGGAGGCTTTACTTACTCCATGTTAAAAACCTTCGTCATTTCTGAAGCGATAACAACCGTCTCAGCAAGCAATGCTACTTCTACGAGCGAGCAGAATACGACCGCAGCTTCGTCTTCCACCACTGCCACAACAGCAACCAATGTATCTACTACTGATACTAGTTACTCTGATGATAATATTCAGATAAATTTAGAGACGATTACCACCAATAACACAACTGTTTACGTCGCAGATATTCAAGTCAGCTCACCCGAGTATTTAAAAACAGCACTTGCACAAAACACTTACGGTACAAACGTAACAGCTAAAACCTCAGAAACAGCGGCAGCAAACAATGCCATTCTAGCGGTTAATGGTGACTACTACGGAGCCAACTCAACTGGTTATGTTATTAAGAATGGAGTTCTGTATCGAGACACCGTTCGGGACAATGCATCTTATGGCGACTTGGCCATCTACGCAGACGGCTCATTTGAGGTCATTTATGAAAATGAGATTACCGCCCAAGAATTGATTGACAAGGGCGTTGTCAACCTCTTAGCATTTGGTCCATCATTGGTCGAAAACGGTGAAATTGTCGTCGATACTTCAACAGAAGTCGGACGCGCAATGTCATCCAACCCTCGTTCTGCTATCGGGATTATCGATGAAAATCATTATATCATCGTCGTAGCAGATGGACGTACGTCTGAAAGCGAAGGACTCTCTCTCTATCAATTGGCAGAAGTTATGAAACAATATGGTACTCAAACTGCCTACAACCTTGATGGCGGTGGTTCATCTACTCTTTACTTCAACGGTCAAGTTATTAACAACCCAACAACAAATGGAAATACTATCTCAGAAAGGGCGGTGAGTGACATTGTCTACATCGGTTACTAATTCAACTACAAGAGTTTCAAGAACATTTATCTCCTACTTGGCAATAACAGCTTTCCTGTTTATTTTCAGTCGAATCTATGAAAGTCTCAGCTATGGCGAAGTCTCTGTCTTTATGCATTATATGTTCTGTGTACCATTAATAGGCGGAGCTGTGCTACTCGGTCTGCTGCAACTTATACCTACTCTTTCACGTCTCTCTTATAATTTGTGGAATTCTGGCGTTGCAACTATTACAGCTGGTTGTCTTCTCCGAGGCATTATCAACCTATCTGGACGTTCAACTACCTTAGATCAACCTTATTGGTACATCGGCGCAGCCTTCCTAGTTCTATCATCAGTCGGTCTTTTTATCAATCCATCCGCAAACAATCGCCGAAAAACGACCACTTAATCTACAAATAAATTATAAGGGCACTTAAAATTCTTAGGTGCCTTTTACTATAGAATGAATTGTTGAAAAATTCGGAAATTTCCAATTATTTATCAAATCTTTTATCGTTTCTTTCATATCTATGATATAATGGGTAAAATAAGATAGGGAGAAGAAAATTATGACCGATACAAACAAACTTAAAGACTTTCGACATCGCAGTTCTGTCTATGATTCGATGGTCAAGTCACCCAACCGTGCCATGCTTCGCGCAACAGGAATGACCGACGATAGCTTTGAAAAGCCTATTGTTGGGGTTATTTCGACATGGGCTGAAAATACACCCTGTAACATGCACCTTCATGACTTTGGAAAATTAGCCAAAGAAGGGGTTAAAGATGCAGGTGCCTGGCCTGTTCAATACGGTACCATCACCGTTGCAGACGGAATCGCCATGGGAACACCTGGTATGCGCTTCTCCTTGACTTCCCGTGACATCATAGCCGACTCTATTGAGGCAGCTATGGGAGGGCACAACGTGGATGCCTTTGTCGCAATCGGTGGCTGTGATAAGAATATGCCTGGTTCTATGATTGCTATCGCCAATATGGACATTCCTGCCGTATTTGCCTACGGTGGAACCATCGCTCCAGGAAACCTCAATGGTAAAGATATTGACTTGGTTTCTGTCTTCGAAGGAATCGGAAAATGGAACAATGGCGACTTAACTGCTGAAGAAGTTCGTCAGATTGAGTGTAATGCCTGTCCTGGACCTGGTGGTTGTGGTGGTATGTATACTGCCAATACCATGGCTACTGCCATTGAGGTAATGGGCATGTCTATTCCTGGATCTTCTTCTCACCCTGCTGAATCTCCTGAGAAGAAGGCTGATATTGAAGAAGCTGGTCGTGCTGTTGTACGCATGCTAGAACTTGGCATCAAACCATCTGACATTATGACTCGTGAAGCCTTTGAAGATGCTATTACAGTCACAATGGCTCTAGGGGGCTCAACCAACGCTACGCTCCATCTTCTAGCCATCGCCCATGCTGCTAATGTTGAATTAACACTAGAAGATTTCAACGATTTCCAAGAGCGTGTGCCTCACTTGGCAGACCTCAAACCATCTGGTAAATATGTTTTCCAAGACCTCTATAATGTCGGCGGTGTCCCTGCTGTTATGAAATACTTGCTCAAAAACGGCTTCCTTCATGGCGACCGCATCACATGTACAGGTAAAACCGTTGCTGAAAACCTAGAGAATTTTGCAGACTTGACTCCAGGTCAAGAGGTCATCATGCCACTTGAAAATCCAAAACGTGCAGATGGCCCACTCATCATCCTCAAAGGTAACCTTGCTCCTGAAGGTGCCGTTGCCAAGGTTTCTGGTGTGAAAGTCCGCAACCATACAGGACCAGCCAAGGTCTTTGATTCTGAAGAAGAAGCGATCGAAGCAGTCTTGACTGACGAAATCGTAGATGGTGATGTAGTCGTTGTCCGCTATGTTGGGCCAAAAGGTGGTCCTGGTATGCCTGAAATGCTATCCCTTTCTTCCATGATTGTCGGAAAAGGCCAAGGTGACAAGGTAGCCCTTCTAACAGACGGTCGTTTCTCTGGTGGTACCTATGGACTGGTTGTCGGACACATCGCACCTGAAGCTCAGGATGGTGGTCCAATTACCTACCTCCGTACAGGTGATTTGGTGACGGTTGACCAAGATACCAAAGAAATCACCATGCACGTTTCTGACCAAGAAATCGAAGAACGCAAGAAAACCACTGTCATTCCACCACTCTACTCTCGTGGTGTTCTCGGTAAATACGCCCACACCGTATCCTCTGCCTCAAAAGGAGCCGTTACCGACTTCTGGAGACCAGAACGTACGGGGAAAAAATAAGGAACTCAACGACCCTGTCCTCGTGGCAGGGTTTTCCAAAAGGAGAAAAAATGAAACTAAACGTCGAACTCTCCCGCTTTCGAGTCAAAGAAGGGAAAACTGCCAAAGTAGATGAATGGATGGCCTTTCTCAACGAGCACATGGAAGACACTCTCCTCACTCTTGAAGGAGAGAAAATGTATGTCGAAACCATCTTCCGTGAAGTACTGGACGGTCGCGAATACCTCTACTGGTACTCTGTCCAAGCCGAAGGAGGGATTGAAGTCGAAGATTCAGAATCCTATATCGACAAAAAACATTTAGAATACTGGGAAGAATGTATCGACCCGAGCTATGGTATGGTCGATTTGGATCCGCAAGTTATCATGATTCCCAAGCCTGTTTATGAAACCATGGAAGAATTAGACAGACAGTACGATGACACAATCATGACCACCCGTCAAACGGGTGGTTTGAACAAGGGCTATAAGCCCACATCACCAGCCAGCGCCTAAAGACGCTGGCTTTCACTTTGTTCAAGCCTCACTGCTTTTGACTCGTCACTAGCCTCTTAAAGAGGCATTCGTACTACTTGCCATTATCCCTAAAGGGATCTTCATACTCTTTTACACTCAACTTATCAAGTGCTATATCATGTTTTTCCTGTTCTTGTATATATTTCTTAATTGTGGCTTCATTTAGTCCAACCGTACTTACATAATATCCCTCTGCCCAGAAATGACGATTACCAAATTTGTATTTGAGATTGGCGTGTTTATCAAACATCATTAGAGCACTCTTACCTTTTAAATATCCCATAAAGCTTGATACACTTAATCGCGGAGGAATACTGACTAACATATGAACATGATCCGGCATCAGATGTCCTTCGATAATTTCTACGCCTTTATAAGTACACAAACGTCGGAATATTTCTCCCAAACTACTTCGATATTGATTATAGATGATTTTTCGTCTATACTTAGGTGTGAAGACAATGTGGTATTTACACAGCCACTTTGTATGTGATAAACTATGTGCCTTTTGCGCCATATTTTTCTCCTTTCGCTTTACAATAGGCTTGAACACCTTTATTGTATCGCGTTTGGAGTTTTTTTGGTGTAACCTTCGTCGCGCACCCGCATAGCGGGTGGTTTATTTGTCACGCACCTTACGGAGCGTGACGGACTAAAAGTCACATAATTAAAAAAGAGCTGCAGTAAAATAAAACTGCAACTCTTTTATTTAGGGCTTATCCCCAGTGTAATTCGACCTAAGCGACTAATTCTTGTCATTTTCCAAGCAGGAGACCAGACAATCTCTACCTGTGCGTCGTTTATACCATCAATCGTTTTCAGGGCTGCAACCAATTCACCAGGCATAGTATCCGCACAAGAACAACCTGAATCTGTAAAGGTCATGACAACCTTACAAAAACCAGCTTCATCTAAATGAATCTCATAAATCAAACCCAAATTGTAGATGTCTAGTTCAATTTCAGGATCGTAAATAGATTCCAAAACCTCTACCAACTGTTCTGATACAGTTAACGCACGTTCATTAATCTGAATATCTTCTCTCATCAAGTTCAAACACTCCTAAAATATTTATAAGAAGTATTGTATCATAATTATTTGAAATATACTTGTCTTATCAAATGTTTTCAAAGTGCACGAACCTCTGAATGCTCACCTTGACCAATAGAAAAGATATACTTATGACCTTGAGTCAAGCTATGATAGAAGCCATGACCAGCATAAATCTGAAATACTTGCATTGTATCACTAGACTCATCTTTATAGATATGTTGATAATAAGGATTATCCGCAAAAACTGTCTTTAGATAGTCGTTCTCCACAGGTCTGGCAGTCCCTTCTACACGCACTACCTGGATAAGGTACCCTTCCTCAGAAATAGCCGTCATCGCAACTCTTTGATCCCCCATCAATTGATCATAGAAATGCGTTTCTGGGCTTGTCATAAAGAAAATCCCTTCTTCGTTTGCTGCAGTGATATGAGCATGACGAGCATGTGGATTTCCATACTCATCCAGAGTAGCAAAAACTCCAACCTTCATATCTTCCAAAATATGCATAATATCTTTTAGTTCCATGGTATCACCCCTTGAAAATACCTATTTTCTAAAGTATATCAAAAACAAGCGAAAATGTTAAGTGGAATATTGATAGAAATGGTGAAAGTGTTTCATGAATAACTCCCTACTGACGGAACCATTTAAGAAGGCAGCTATGTTTGCTTCATTTTCAACCTTCAAAGGTTCCTCAACCCTTTTGATTTCCAATTGGTATGGATTTGACTACTGAACCGATTATGACAACAATCAAAATCCATCGTAACTATAAAAACTACATAATTATAAAAAAGTGACTCTTGAGTGCCTTGAAACGTTGATATATTGCGGTATATTAACGTTTAGAGAACTGGCTAGCTTTACGTGCTTTCTTAAGACCTGGTTGGAGCATTGTTTATTTCAACTAATTTCAAAACCTTTTAACATCAACGTTTTCACGGTTTTTCAAAACTTAAAATTTTATCCAATTTCAACTAATTTCATCAAAATAAGGTAAATTTTCAAGTAAAATAAGCAAAATCGAACCAGAAAATACAAAAGTTTACCTTATTCTTGATTCTAGAAAATGAGAACAGCTAGAAGTATTCACTTTTAATTTTCATACATACCATGTATAATATAGTTGCAAAATTGGGAGGCGTAGCTAATGAATTTTCGACTGAATATCAGTACTAAGCAAGTTTTTAAAGGGGAACTTAATAAAGAAACCAGCATTCTCAAAGCTGAGCCAACTTTTGACTTTGACATAGAGTTAAAAAGTGCTATGAATCAATACGATGAATTATTAAAAGAATTGGCAGATAGATAAAATGTTCCCACTAAACGCATTTGACATATTCACAGCCGATTCTTGAAATAGAGTCAATAGTGAAAAAAAGTGGTTATCAACCTGTTTGTTGATAGCCACTTTTCAATATTTACTAAGTTCTGTTCCACAGTATACGACTACTTATCTTCTGAATGTATTAAAACATATAGAATTGTATCTTGATACTTTAATGAGTTTCAATCATTCGATCTGTTAACCGTTATTTTTGGGATCTAAATTTAATAAAATAGCATTAATGGCGACGATGACTGTTGACACAGACATTAGAATTGCTCCTAATGCAGGGCTAAATGTGATGCCAATAGGAGCCAAAATTCCTGCAGCTAGAGGGATAGCTATAAAGTTATAACCGGCTCCCCAAAAGAGATTTTGTTTCATTTTACGAGTTGTTTTGTGTGCTAATTCAATAAATGATTCAATATCTCCTGGATCAGATTGAGTCAAGATGACATCAGCTGAATCCAACGCCACTTGAGTTCCAGCACCTATAGCTATACCAACATCTGATAAGGCAAGAGAAGGAGCATCATTTACACCATCACCTACCATGATAACTTTCTTTCCTTCATCTTTAAGTGTTTTAACTAACTCATATTTGTCTTGTGGAGATTGATTTGATCTATATTCAATACCTAAATCTTCTGCCACACTTTGAGCCGCTTCTTCATTATCACCTGTTGCCATAATTGGTTGAATATTGTTCTTTATAAGAGCTTTAATTAACTCTTTACTCGTTGGTTTTAATTCGTCCCCTAAAGCTACAGCGCCAATGGCGTCATCGTTTTCTACTAAGACACTAAGAGTTGCTCCTTTTGGAATATCCATATCAAGATTACGTCCATAGGCTTTTTGACTGATTAATTGGTAACGGTGCCCACCTGCTTTACCCTCTACTCCAGCACCGGAAATCATATCAATTGAATCAAAAGATGCTGGACGTATATCTTGCTGCTTAGCGAAACTTATAATTGATTGAGCAATCGGGTGGCTAGAGCCTCCTTCAATACCTGCCAGTAAGGCAATGATTTCCTCTTTATTATATTTGTTATTAAAAAGTTTAACGTCTAATACTTTAAACTCACCAGTTGTTAAAGTACCTGTTTTATCTAAAATCATCACATCTGCATCTGGAGCTATTTCTAAGGCTTGGCGGTCTTTCACTAGTAACCCACGACTGGCTCCTAAGCTTGTGCTACGGGCGGTGACCAATGGAATAGCCAGACCTAATGCGTGTGGACAAGCTATAACTAATGTCGTGATAGTAAAGATAACTGCCGTTGGGATATCTCCAATAACCATCCACACTACAAAAGCTATTAGTGCGACAATGACCGCAATATAGAAGAGCCACCCTGCAACCTTTTGAGCAATATTTTCTGCCCTGGAAGGCTGACTTTGAGCTTGGCTGATTAAATTCTGAACTTGAGAGATGAAGGATTGATCACCTGTCTCATTCACTTTAATATAAAGAACCCCTTCTCCATTTGTTGAGCCTCCGATTACTTCATCGCCAGGACCTTTTTTAACTGCTTTTGATTCTCCAGTCAAAAGAGCTTCATTCACACGTGATTCGCCACGCTCGATAGTTCCGTCTGCTGGCACATTTTCTCCGGCTTGAACACGAATTAAATCTCCTACCTGTAAGTCAGCAACTGGACGTATTTCAATTGAATCATCTTCTAACACAACGTGAGCATCTTTTGGTACCAACTTAGCCAATGCTGCTTGTGCGTCTCCTGCTTCTCCAATAGCTTTCATCTCAATCCAGTGACCTAATAACATGATTAATAATAATGAAGCAAATTCAAAGAAAAAGTCCATCACGTGTCCACCCGTTACGTAGGTAATGATAACAGCATAAATACTGTATAAATATGAAACACTTATACCTAAAGAAACTAGAGCCATCATTCCAGGTTCTTTTTGTTTAAATTCATCAACTGCGCCTTGATAGAATGGACGTCCACCATAAATAATTAATATAGTAGATAAAATAGCTACTACAATATCAGAATATGGAAAAGTAAACTGGAATGGTAGTTCAAATCCATACATAGGAGATAAGAGCATAATAATGATTCCTAGTGGCAATGACTGTAAGAAAAGTTCCTTAAAGTTACCGTGATGATGGTGTTCATGCCCTCCGTGCCCACTGTGGTCATGCCCACTGTGCCCGCTGTGATCATGCTCAGCATGATGTTCTTGATGTTGATTCTTATGGTCTCCATGTTCTTCCGTGCTTACGTACTCATGTTTTGAATGATCCATGTCGCCATGATTATGGTGACAGTGGGATAAATGTTTGTTATTATTGTTCATTTTAAATTCCTCCTTATTCTTAATGATGATGTAAATGACACTCGCATTGTCTTTCTGGACAATTGCAATCCACTTCTTCTACTGCGAAAGATTTTTTTATCTCTAATATTTTTTCTAGTCGATCTATATCATCGAAGCTTAAGACATGATCTTCAATATTATTTATTATTCTACTTTAATTTGTCCCATCATACCTGCTTCTTCATGTTCAAGAATGTGACAGTGGTACATATAAGTACCCTTCTTATTAAACTTAACTATAAGTCTTACTTTTTCGTTAGGCTCAATATATACAGTATCTTTCCATCCGCTCTCCTCTGGAGAAGGCGCATTACCGTTTCTTGATAGAATTTGAACCTGTGTGCCATGAATATGGAATGGGTGCCCCATTTCATGCATCATAGATCCTGGGTTTGTAATTTCCCAAATCTCTGTATCTCCAAGCTTCACTGTTTCATCAATTCTATTCATATCAAACTTTTTACCGTTTATTGATACCATTTGACCCATACCTTGAAGCTCAAAGCTTCTTATCTTAGTAGCTTGTGCTTCTGACATTCTTTCTATATTCGTTAAAGTACTAGGTACTTCAGTATCATCTTTCCCATCGCCTTTAACATTAAATGTCATAATGGCTTCCTTATTACTCATAAGTGATAGCTGCGTTCCCTTTTCATACTTTGAAAAGTCCACTATTATCTCTGCTCTTTCCCCAGGTGATAATATAATATTTCTCTGGCTAACCGGTTTTTCTAAAAATCCACCATCAGATGCTATTTGATAGAATCCATCTCTATTATCTAACTTCAAATTAAAGTTACTTGCATTAGCACCATTAACTATTCTAAATCTCATCTTGACTCTATTAACCTCTAAATTAGGTTTAATAGCTCCGTTAACTATGATAGTATCCCCTGTTGCTCCATCCATCATATTTGTATTATAAATAAAACTGCCGTCCTTGCCAAAGCTTCTATCTTGAATTACTAAAGGTATATCATTTACTCCATATTCCTTAGGAATATTTAAGCTTTTTGATACTTCATCATCCACATAGAATAGTCCTGCTAAACCTTTATAAACTTGGGTAGCAGTATTTCCTCCAAAGTGCGGATGATACCACAATGTTGCAGCCTGTTGATTTACTGTAAAACTAGGCTCCCAAGTTGTTCCTGGTTCAATTCCTTGATGAGGGCCCCCATCCTTTTCTCCTTCTACCTCTAGTCCATGCCAGTGAACTGTAGTTGCTTCTTTTAACTTGTTATTTACGTGCACATTTACTTGCTCACCTTTACTTACTCTGATGACAGGGCCTAAGAAGCTTCCGTTGTAGCCCATAGTTCGTGTCTTGGTATTTGGTAAAAATGAAGTTTCTCCTTCTTGAGGTTCTAAAGTAAAATCCGCAATATTAGGATCTGGATTTTTATCCTCTAATAGTGGTGGTATAGGAAGTGTACTTTTTGTTTTACTTGTTTGAATATCTATATTAACTGCACTCTGGTTTATTTTAAAATAACTAATCATTGGTTCTAAAAGTGTAATATATCCAACTGCAGTTAATCCGACTGTAAGTCCAATACCTAATAACATATGTTTATTCTTACTCATTTTTATTCCTCCATAAATTATTATTCTAATTAATAATAATCTGCTTGAGCTAATGCGGGTGCATCGTTAATGCCGTCTCCAACCATCGCTACCTTCTTGCCTGCCTCTTGTAGTTTTTTGACTTCCTCTGCTTTATCTTCAGGTAATACTTCACTTAATACACTGTCTATACCCACTTGCTTAGCAATCGCTTTGGCTGTTCGTTTATTATCTCCAGTAATCATGATTACTTCAACACCGCGTCTTCTAAGTTCTTTAACAGCCTTCATGGCAATCGCATTGCCCTTCTGTACACTGACAATCCACTTCTTCTACTGCGAAAGATTTTTTTATCTCTAATATTTTCTCTAGTCGATCTATATCATCGAAGCTTAAGACATGATCTTCAATGATGCTTCCTATTACATTTCCGACTTTCTTTTTGCAAATACGGTTAAAAATATCTTCTGCATAATCCCTTACGGCTTCTTTCTCTACAATATTGGCAGTGTAAATAAACTTTCTACCTTCTTGCTCTGTATTTAGTACGCCTTTTTCAACTAATCGACCTAAGATCGTTTTGATAGTGGATTCTGTCCAGTCCATTTTTTCTTTCAATACAGAGATGACTGTTTTACTAGTTACTCGATCATTTGCCCAAACTACACGCATTACTTCCCATTCAGCATCTGTGATAGAAGTATTAAGTTCTATTGTGCTCATTTTCCTTTACTCCTTGTTGTTTACAAATGTAAACGAATGTGTTTAAAATAAGTCTACCATTGTAAACGAAATATGTCAAGTCTTTTTTATAAATGTAAACAACGATTGTTGCGTTTGTTTTCCGATTTATTCCCAGTACGATTTTTGTCGTATCCTGAAATAGCTTTAAAATATTTTTCTGTATCACTACTTAAATTTGTAATTTTAGAGCTTTTTTGTTTGATAAAAGTATTAAATTTTCTAAGCCTAATTTATTTAAAACAAAACTGCTCTGAGTTGAAATAATTATTTGACTAGATTCAAAAAACAACGGTACAATCAGCTACACTCAAAGAGGTGTTTATATTGGGATTGATGTTAAGACTGGAAAAAAGTCACCTCATCCATCACTGCCAAAACTTTACGAAGTCTTGACTGAAAATCATGCAGGCTAGGCTAGACTTTGAAGAAAAAGGGGTTAGATTTTGATAATTTCTAGCAATCACTTCTACTCACTCCAAAAAATTCCTCACTCTGATACTTCCCCCTCATACGACAAAAAGCCTTGCAATCAAGGCTTTTCACTATCCCTTTCGTTCCAATGTTTCTAGGCTTTTACGAGCAGAGCAACACACTCGATGTGTGGTGATAGCAACCCTCTATACTATAGAACGAAAAGTCTAGTTTGGCTTTATTATTATACTATTGAACGAATTTATTACTCAAGAAATGTAAAAGTCTACCGACAAGTCTTCGTCAGATTCATGTCGTTTCCAAGCTAAATTAAAACCGTATCTACCGCTCCAATCTGGATGCCAATCGACATAATATGGAACACGACTGTATTTGCCAAGTATCACCTCATCCTCCTCTGATGATTCCTGACAGGTTATCCCAAACTGAATACCATCAAGTTCCCAGGAATTTCCCCAAACATATTCATCAGAAATGACATCAACCCAGCGTGAAGCGTCAATCTCAAAATCGGTACATAACTTCAACGATTGGAAAGTACTATAGTGAATATTGTGGGGTTTGATATGTATAGCACAGTCAACATGATACTTCTCATAGTTGGTATTCAATAGGATAACTTTCATTGGAATGGGTACGCCATTGAGTTCCAACCACCAGTGTCCAATTTTATTGTGCAAAACATCAAAATACTCGTCTGCTGCTACTGATTTAGAAAAATCATCAATTTTCAAACATCGACCTGACGTTACTAACTCAGCTGCAATTTTCTCTGCACTCTCTTTATCAAAATCCGAATAACGCTTTATCACATGTTTCAACTTGTTAATTGGATATGAGATATCTTCTTGGGTAACCCGATGTACTTTTACAACATGAGCAACTTTTTCGACATTATTGATACCTACAGGTACAACCACATAATGGTCTTCCTTGATTGATTCATCCTCACAGATATAGGAATATTCCTCACCAAACTCTGAGAATGTGACCGATGCAACTCTGTAAACTGTGTCTGATGAACTTTGAACAGTAGCTTGATCCGTTTGCTCTTCTTCACTATTATCTAAATCTATCCATTTATAAAATGTATAACGATTAGGATTCTCATCCTCACCAAATACCATCAAACTGTGACAATTAGGGCATTGCCAAGCATAGTAAGAAGCATCAGAAATATCATAGTAATCAATTTTATTATTTTCATCTGCAGTATCTGTTGTTTCTTCCCACAACTCATCCGAATATATTGAAAAAGCATTCGGATCTGGAGCTGAATGGTCATTCATCGGATGCCCGCATTGACAAGTCCACTTACCCATAATAATACTCCCACATTTAACTTCATTTCTGTTATGCCTATTATACCACTAAAACAACAATAAAACTGCAACCTTTCAGTCACAGTCACTTACAAGTCTACCTCAGTCTCCTCTAAAAATTTGACGCTTTGTGGAAACATATCAATAAGCCTTTTAACGATAGGTAGAAGCTATCGTTAAAAGGTATCAGACAGATTAACTGGGATTTTTAAGCTTTTGTTATCCTAGTTGATTAAAAAAATCTCTGATTTCCTCATCTTTTATAAAATAATATATAATTTTCCCCTCTCTTCTAGTGTCCAAGATGTTTTGATTGGCTAGTTTACGAAGATGGTGGGAGGCAGATGCCATACTGAGATTTAGTAAACAGGCTATATCGCAGACACATAGTTCTTCAACAACAAGGAGATAAAAGATGATATTTATCTGTTTATTATCGGTAAACTTTGATAAAATGCGAAGTGATTTTTGGACTTTTTCCTTTTCAAGGTAGTTCGTTGCGGCTGTAACATTTTGTTGATTTATAACATTCACTTGGCAGATACTATCTTTTTTCAAAATATTTTCTCCTAGCCTAACACAGTCCATAGCATGTCAAAACTGTTGTTTTCAATCAAGATATATATCCCCAATCCTAAATAAACAACGGCAATAAACCACCTGCTATATTTTTCCAAAGTTTCTCCAACAGAAGGGACTTGTGCCAATTTTTGGGCAGAGAAAACCAAGAGATAAATCATGACTAGAAAGGTAAGTAAAGCCACTATCAAATTTGCTAAATTTAAGGTAGTAAAATATGGGACAAAGACACCAACATTGTCAGCACCACAACTTGCAAAAGTAATCATAGCGACTAGAAAAATCAGGTTTTTATTATCTTTGCTCAAACCTTCTTTGGCAATAGCTTCTCCATCAGAATCTCCTAAAAGCAAAACTTTGAGGCCTAGGAAAATTGGAATCAAACCGAGCAAACCTAAAATCTCTTTACTAGGAATATAATCTAAGACAAATGCAAAAAGCAAACTTAGCAATATTAGACTAACAGAGCCTAGAAATTGTCCTAAATAGATGTTGATGATGTCTTTTCTGCTTTTTCTTTTGGCAAAAAATAACATTAGGATAATAAGTAAGTCTACGGCTGTCCCAGAATACAGGATTATTGAAGTAACAACATTTTGAATCATAAAATACCTCATTCAAATATATTTTTGAATGAATTTTAACATTAAACTTTGTAGATGTCAAAGAGGTCATACTGAATAATTTTTTTGTTCTTCATCTACTACGACTGTTGGGTAATCAATTAGCACCATATGGTTACAGTTATGGCAGGTAAATTTAAAGAAATCCCAGTCCAAAATAGCAGAAACAATCTCAGGGGTCTTCACCGCATAAACCCTATCAAATCTTTCAAAAGTACTTTGTTTTCCGCAATTAGTGCAGTTTGTTTTTGTTAAAAAAATTGTTGTCATTCTACTTTTCCTCTTCATCATTATTAAGTAAGCAACTTGCTCTCACTTATTATCTTTGCAATGCTAAATAAATTTGGGATTTTTTTCAAAAAAAGTTAAATTGTATCAATTACAGAACTCACACTTCAATCGCCCATTCAGGCGATATTAGAGGCGGGTACGTTTCTATTCCCACAAACTCCATGTCAATGGAAACAAACACGTACCCACAGGGTAAATGGAAATAGATTTTGATAATTTCTTGCTATCACTTCTACTCCCTCCAAAAATTTTCTCACTCTGATACTACTCCACCGCAAGCTAAAAAGCCTTGTCTCCAAGGCTTTTTAAGATGCTTTCGTTCAAAGGTTTCTAGGCTTTTACGAGCAGAGCAACACACTCGACGTGATGTGTAGTTGGTAAATAACTCCAAAATTTAAAGGTAGAATGCTTTCAAATGAATATTTTTTATGAATGTAGCCATAGACTTTTACTCTTACAAAGACTACTAAACTCTTGTATATTGAGCTTAACTATTTCTTATTATTAGTCTGTAATGAATCGTTGATTGAATTTTGAATTAATGGAATTGTAAGACAGAAAAAGTGCGAATATATAAAAAATTAAAAGTAGTCATCACCCAAAACTGAGCAATTACCACATTTTTCTTTATTAAATTACAGGTTTGACTTTTAGAAATACATAATAGCATCTGGGCCAGTAGAGTAATCATCAAATCCATGTTTTTGAACAGCATCAAGTAGTGAACTATTTTTTGCATCATACAAAAATGTTTTCCATTTACCTAACATGAGCTGTTTCATCAAAATTTCAATTTGAATTTCAATATCCTCTTTATCCAAGTGTGTTTCAATCTTCTCAACTAACTGGTTTTCTACACTCACATGGCATTCTTGATTTTCAATTCGGATTGTCAATTTATCATTATTTCTTGAAAAACAAATTGTAGCAAATTCTTCTTCAGTGTAATAATAATCACTGATTACATCAATACAATATCCTTTTAATACCAGGAATTTCTTACACATCATTTCGACATCAACAATAATTGATACTATTTTTTCAATGAGAATTTCATCAATCATAATACTTTTCTCCTTTTCTTTTTTCCCGTTATGTATTTAGAAAATATTTTATTCCATAGACTAACCTCCAATCTGATTCATTATTAGTATGCCACTTTTTCCAGAACAAAAAAAAAATCGTGTGAGAGTCCTTACAAGTTAGCAAAGGATATCTACACGTTTTTTTATTTTTTTGAAAAAGAGACATAATACTATTGAAAAAAATTGAATTACTAGAGGAAGAAGGTGGTAATGTCATTATCATTTGAGTGCCGCACTGGGCTCGGTGAAAAAATAGGTTTCCAAATGATGTGAACTTCTCTCGTTTTGGATGTCATTGACCAAGATGAGAGTGTGAAAAAATAGTGAAATAAATGGTTATTCTACGGAATGAAATGACGTACAGAATAACCATTTATCAAGAAAAATAGTACAAAAATAAGTGTTTAATAGTAATAAAAAGTAATAAGTAAATTTGAAAAATAACCAATCCAATGACATAGAAAAATACATTAGATAAGAAAACGGTGATTACTGAATCTTACTTAAAACGTTAGTCCTAACAGGCAGCCTCAACGTGTATTTTTCCGAGCATACCCAGCTCATTCTACAAAAAAGGGTGGGAGGCAATTTAACAGTAACAAGCATTTTTAAGAAAGAAAGGAGAAAGAAAATGCCAAGAAAAAGAAATTCATTAAAACACGACATTTTCGTCGCAGCAACAAAAAATGTTACAAATAATACATCTAGAACATCATACAAACGTTCAGCAACTCGATTCTCAAAATGGGCTAAGGTTAATGGAATAAAGAAAATTTCTGATATTACAGAAGAAGTTCTTCAATCATATCACGACGACTTAAAAAATGATCCAAAGCAATACACTCCTGCCACTATCCACACATATTTAGCTCCAATAGCTAAAGCTTCCGGTATCAATTTAAACCGAATTAGAAAACAAAAGCGCTCAAGTGATAAAATCGTTCGCGGACGAATACGTGAGTCAAACGAACAAGGGAAAAAACAAGAATTGAACTCTCTCTTCTCTCGGCTGATTCAATTTCAAAAAGTTGTTGGAATTCGTCGGAACGAATTAAAAAACCTTACTGGGTCAGATTTAATAGAAGATGAGTATGGAAATTGTTACGTCCTTGTTAAACGTGGCAAAGGCGGAAAAAAACAAATGCAATATATTCTGCCGAATGACATCGAGTTTGTAAAGCAAACTTTTGCTGGGATAGGAGAAAATGAACCTATCTTCTCTGAGAAAGAAATGAACAACCAAATCAATTTACATGCCCTACGCGCTCAACATGCACGAGATAGCTACTTTTATTATCTAAATAAAATTCAACAGAATCCTAGAATTAAACAAGCATTAAAGAACTTGTTGGTTGAACGTTGGGAAAACGGCCATCAGAAATTGAAAAACGAGTCAAAAAGTAAATACGAACGACAGCGTAAAAATTTTATTTATGATCTACGTGATGAGTTGTATATGCTACGCGGCACAAACAAATCAAAAGCACTAGCGTCAGGAATGCCAATTGCTTATAATCGCTTGGCTCTTATGGCTGTATCCGTTTTGAATTTATCACATTGGCGTTTATCTGTTACGGTCACTAATTATATTTTATAGAAATTTTTTGATTTGAATTTTATGGCATAATTTCTTTGTAGAAATTGATGTAATGGAGGAAAGTAAAATGAGGAATCAAAATAATCTACAAAAAATAAATCGAAACACAATTTTAGCAAGAGGAAAAATCGTTGAAGTAAACTATGATGCTAATAATCGATCATTTATCCTGTTTATACGAAATGGAGGTGGAAGGAGACATACATTTTTGAAATGTTATTTTAAGCTTGATAAATTCCAATTGAAAAAGGGAATGGTGGTATCGATATCAGGTCATATCGAAAACATTAATACAAAAAATAGCTACAAAGTCATTGTAGATAGTATTCAAGAAGAACAAACAGAGCTAGCAACGTTTTTCAACAAAAAGCCTAGCTTTGGTTTTGCATATCCAAACCATTTCGCAAAGATGTTTGTTTTTGGAAAGGTTATTGATAAACATTTAAAACCAAATTCGAATTGGATCGAAATGATTATCGAAGACAATTGTAAAAATAGAATAAAAGTACAATACAGCACAAAAATGCGTGTCAATGAAACAAATTTTGAAATAGGAGATTACGTGTATCTATCAGCCTTGCCAATTTCAATTCAAAAGACATTTCATGAGGAAACATTTAATTTCGAGAACTATATTCTTGAAGATATTGTCATAAAAAGAAAATAGAAGAATAGAGATGAATTTTTTGAAGTTCATCTCTATTTTTTGTCAATTTTTTATATTTTTTCCTCTGACAAAGTTCCACATATGGCATAATTCATGTCGAGAAATGAAAGAGGAAAAAATGGTCTTAAAAGTTAAAAGAGGTATGTCGGATGAGGAAAAACAAAAAATCTATGATGAAAATAGAAAAGAGATGGAACGATGTTTTTCTGTAACAAATGCCTACTGGGGCATCGACAAAGTCGTTCTTAATTTAAAAGGACAGATTCACATTAATAACCAGAAATTCGAGCTAGCTAATTATGGAAATAACAATTTTACTATAGAGAAGCAATATGACAGTTCAGGTACTGTCTCCGAATTAGATGTCAAATCATCTACTTTTGGTAAATTTTATATGGGAAAAAATCGATTTGACAGCAGTTATTTTTATCGCATTGAATTGATCCATTGTGGTTTAAACATATCCACAGATCCAATCGAAGGTATCTATCAAAGATTAAATAGGGCTTTGTTATTGTTGGAACTTGAAATAGGAATTTCATGTACGATATATCATTGCGAACTTCAAGAAATCGAACTTGCATTTACAATGGCAATACATTCAGCTTTCCATTTGCAAACAAGAGCATTACTTCTACGTTGTCTGACACATAAGAAAGTGAATTTTGCTTCCTCTTCAAAAAGTATGAAAGACAAAGATTATGATCTTTTGACGACCGATGCCTATAAAAACAATCAGCAAGTTCTTTACAATAAAACTAAGAAAGCCAAAAAGCTTGGACAACTTGATAAACAAAAAACAGAAGATTTTGAAGTGTATCGTTTCGAGACCGTTTTGAAAAAAGATAAGATTAAATCCTTTCTTCGTACCTGTGTTCTGGAAGAAATTGATGATCTGAAAATCATTCAATACTTAGAAAACTTAGTTTCTATTGGAGTCTTCAATTTCATAAAAGAAATCGAACAATCAGTAATAAATACTGACAGAGAATTATCCAAAATTTTCAAAGCAAAACCACGTGCGACATTCGAAGAATTGTTGAAAAAACAGATTAACGTGTCACATTCAACAAACACTCCTTTTGTTCTAGATGAAGAAATTTTTAGTTTGATTGATGTTAAATTTGTTTCGAAAGAAAATAGATCGCGTTATAGAAAAAATTTGATTACTAAAAGTCAGAAGGAATTAAATATTAATTCTGAATCATTTTATTTATCTGAGATGATTACGTGGAATGTATTAATTATTCTACGATTGATGTTTGATGCTCTTGATTTTGCAAAGGCACATGGTTTAGGTTGTCATAAAAATTACAACACAAATGAATTACACATTGTTCAAATCCCAAAGTTTACAAAAGAATTCAGAAATGAAATATACTTATTGAACAATAAATTACGTCGAAAACATCATTATAAAATTGATTTATATAAATTAATTTTAAATCGATTGTTGAATTTAAAAGAATTATTTAACGGTTTTTAATATGATTTTACAACTTTCTAATACCTAAAAAACCTTGATACTACAACATTTCTTAAAAAAATTGTCTTCCCAAACGGAAGATGAACAAGCATTAATATTCTGTATCTTTTAAAAAATTAACAGTTTTTAGTTCACAATGTGGCATAATGACTAATAGTAAATCCAATAATAAATATCAACAGAAGAGGTTATAAATGCAAGTTATCTTACCAAACGAGCAAGTCCAACAAATCCAACTTTTGATAGCAGAATTGATCAAGAAAGAAATTCAAATCAACATAGAAAACCGAGGTCTTAATAGCCCCTACCTGAACAAAAAACAAGCATGTGAGTATCTCGGCATCTCAAACAATACACTTGATTCATGGATTAAACAAGGGCTTCCATCTATTAAAATTGGAAAAACGGTTCGTTTCAACAAACAAGCCATCGACGCATGGCTACTTTCGCAAAACTAGAAATATCTAACTTTTTATTTTATAATTGTCTTGATATTTTCTGGTTCGAAAAGAGGAGAATATCATGACTATCACTAAAACAAAAAATGGAACATATCGCTTAAAAGTATATATCCCAATTGTTGCGCGAATGCCACTCGGAATCGTGAACAATAAATACTTTGATAAGCGTTTCAAAAGCAAAAAGGAGGCACGACAAGCAGAGATAGACCTTTTAACAAAAATCAGTCAGATTGAGAACAACGAGTTTACAGGGCTAGGCAAGGAAGAAATTCTATTCAAAGATTTTTACGAAAATGTCTGGTGGGAGTATTATAAAGCAGGACAGACCACTTCAACTACAAAGCCCCCAAGCAGGTCAACTATAGCCAATACAAAAACTTGTTTCAGAAAACATATTTTACCTATGTTAGGTAATTACACTATTCAATTTCTCAATCAGAACAAGCAAGTTATTCTAAACTTGATGACTGCTAAAGCAAATGAATACGCCAATTTCAAGACCTTGAGAAGTTATGTAATTTCCATATTTGATTGGGCAGAGGAATTAGAATATATAGAATCAAATAAAGTTGCTAAAACCTTGCGTCGTATCAAAGCAACCAAGAAAATCCAGTTGGCAGAAGCAAAGAGAGATGAAGACCTCTACCTTACACAGGAGCAACTACAAGAGTGGTTCTCGGCTTTCCAAGATGACTTGACTAATGAAAAAATTTCGCTTAAAGACTATGTTCTATTTTATCTTACCTTCTTTTTGGGAGACCGAAAATCCGAGAGCTACGCTCTTCAATGGAAACACATTGACTTTGAAAAATCTCAAATTCAGCTACTCCAGGCACTAGACAGATATGGTGATACGAAAGCAACCAAAGGGAACAAGAAAACAATCTTTGCTATTTCAGCTGACTTGCTTCAACTTCTCCGTAGTTGGAAAAAACAACAAAGGTATGAACTTGCAAAGTTTGGAATCATTACGAATCCTGAACAGTTCGTCTTCACATATATAGATACCAAAGGAAACATAAATAAACCTCTGCATGCAGATTACCTTAACAATAAGATGAGAACAGTTAAAAATCGTCACCCATATTTGACACACGCTACACCTCATAAATTACGGCATACTGGTGCAACACTTGCTAAACAAGCAGGTATGAGCTTAGAATCTATTTCAGAGGCTCTAACCCACAGCGATACCACTACAACTCAAATTTATGTCAATACCTCTAATGTCATCCCTATGGCGGTTGGAGAATTTGCCTTAAACTCTCTGAAACAATAAGGTAAAAATAAGGTAAATTTTGAGGTGAACTTTTCAAAAAATCACGAAAAAAGCACCCATGAGGTAAACTCTTGAGTGCTTTGAAACGTTGATATATCGCTGATAATTAACGTTTTGAGAATTGTGAAGCTTTACGAGCTTTCTTAAGACCTGGTTTCTTACGTTCAACCATACGAGCGTCACGTGTAAGAAGGCCTGCGCGTTTCAATGAATCGCGGAAGTCTGGGTCTACTTGAAGCAATGCACGCGCGATACCGTGACGGATCGCACCTGATTGACCACCGTAACCACCACCGTTCACGTTAACGAAAACGTCGTATGAACCTTGTGTTGAAGTTACTGCGAATGGTTGGTTGATAACCAAACGAAGGTCAGCGTGTGGGATGTACTCTTCTACATCTTTTTTGTTTACTGTGATTTTACCAGTACCTGGGACCAAACGTACGCGTGCAACCGCGTTTTTACGACGACCAGTACCTGTGTATTGTGCTTGTGCCATTTAGATTACGTCCTTTCCCTTAGATAAGACCTGAAATATCAAGTACTTCTGGTTGTTGTGCAGCGTGAGTGTGCTCAGCACCTACAAACACTTTCAACTTCATGCCTTGTGCACGACCAAGTGTGTTGTGTGGAAGCATACCTTTAACTGATTTTTCAATCAAACGAACAGCGTTTTTAGAACGCAATTCACCAGCTGAGATTGATTTCAATCCGCCTGGGTGGTTTGAGTGAGTGTAGTAGATCTTATCAGTTGCTTTTTTACCAGTCAATTTCACTTTCTCAGCGTTGATAACGATAACGAAGTCACCAGTATCAGTGTGAGGTGTGAAAGTTGGTTTGTTTTTACCGCGAAGAACGCTAGCAACTACTGCTGAAAGGCGTCCAAGAGGTACATCAGTAGCGTCTACTACATACCATTTACGTTCAACTTGGCCTGGTTTAGCCATAAATGTTGTTTTGTTCATGATTTCTCCTATACGAATCGTTTTTGTTTACTGGGCGGATGTTCCGGTCCGCGGGTATTTGGAAGGTTCCGGGGCCTTTCAAATGGGGTAAACAATACCGTCTACCATTCTATCAAATCTACTGTTCTCCGTCAAGCTATTTTACTTTACTTTTTTTATTTTTTCTCCAGCCTAAAGCAAGAATTGAAAAACCCAAACTGCGACAGCAAAAAAATGACGCCAAATCCCTATCTCCTCACCGATTGCCCCATTTTGAAATAGGTGTGCCGCTTGCCTCTAACCACCAAGGACAGGGCCAAGATATTTTCAGAATCCGGCATGCGACCGTAGCCCCCAGCTCCGATATGGTGGATGTCCGAGCCCACCCGCTTGTTGCTGAGCCCAAACTCCCGCACCGTCTGGCTATCCGCACTCTCCTGGCTAGTCCCAATGGTCGAAATGACCAGACCACCACGTGCCTTGACCTGACTGATAATAGGTGCCACAATCTCCTCCCGCACACCCGGTACTGTTCCGACCGCAGGAATGAGGACACCGTCTGCCCCCAGCTCCACAAAGTCCAGCAGGGCTTGGCTGTCCACGACCGACTCTCCCAGACCTGCACCGTGCATTTTTCCTGCAAAGATGAGGCCCTCAAAGTGTTCTTTGGCAAGGCCAATAGCAGAGCGAATTGCAGCCATGGACACACCCGTAGCAGGATTACCTGTCAGCATGATGAAGTCCACGTCAAGAACTTGAGCCTGTCGCAGACTTTCTGGACTGACCTGACGACCTGGTTTGAGAAAGACCTGCTGGTCTTGGACTTCCTGACTAGTATCCACAGGCTCCAAGTTTATCCCGACCAATCGACCTGTCAACCGCTTGATTTCTGCAATGGGATTGACGCAGTCATAAAAACCAACAATCTCCGGATGAAACACATCCAATTCATTGAGCACCAAGAGGTCGCATCCAAAGGCAGCCATCATCTCCGCATTGGTCACTCCAGCAATCAAGGGAGCCGCTGTAACCACTGTTTCTCCCATGATAATCCGACCTTCACTGGATAGAATGGACTGTTTGAGCTCCTCCTTGGTCGCTCCCAGCAAGTCACTAGCATAACAAGACAACAAGCGTTTCATAATAACCTCCAAATTGATATCGATTTTGTAATCGCTTTCCTTCGTTAGAAAAAGAAAAGAGATTATCTCTCTTTCTGATTGATGGATAGGATAGCTAAAACGCCTGTCCCTGTATGGGTAGCAATGATTGGGCCCAACTCAGTCAAAAGAACATCGCTGACACAACTATCTTCCAACAAGGTCGCTTTGATGGCTTCAGCAGCCTCAATATCACCTGTATAGGCCACCATGACCGTAGAATGATCCAAGTTATCCAAGGTCAGGTTCAGCATTTCCTTGATTCCTTTTTTACGACCACGGATTTTGGCAATGACTTCTAACTTCCCTTCCGCATTGAGTGCAAGGAGAGGCTTGATATTGACCAATCCACCGATGAGGGCTGCCGCTTTAGACAGGCGTCCACCTCGCACCAAATGATTAAGGTCATCGACCAAGAGGTAGGTCCGTAAGCGCGGCACCAAATCTTCTACGATTGCCTTGGTTTCTGCCAGAGTCTTACCTGCAGCACGTGCCTCAACGGCTTTCATGACTAAGTAGCCTTCTCCAATGGTCGCTGCCTTTGTATCAACGATGGTGATGACTGCATCTGGATATTGGTCCATTACCATATCTCGTGCAATGACTGCACTCTGGTAGGTCCCTGAAAGAGCTGCTGAGAAAGCGAGATAAAGTACCTCATGACCTTCCTTGGCTGCCGCTTCAAAAACTTCTTCAAACTGACCAACATTGACCTGACTGGTCGTGGGTTGGCTGCCAGAAGCCATTTTCTCCAGTAAATCTGCTGAGGTCAAGCGGTTTTCACCGACTGTTTCATAAGTCACGCCGTCTAGGTTAATGGTCAAACCAAGCACGGTCACATCGTTTTCTTGGACCCAGCTGATTGGCAAATCCGATGTCGAATCGGTTACGATTGTAAATGTCACTCTTGCATTTCCTCCATCATTTCTTTTAAGGCTTGAAAATTCCCATCTGACCAGGGATTGAGCCGTGGGGTGTAGAGCTCTACCTGGTCCACAAACTTGTCCAAGTCCTTTTTGATGACCCCGGTTCTCTCCTCTAACTCACGCGCCGAAACCCGTAAGACCCTTGTGAAAAGACCACCCATTGTTCGTTGAGGTCGCTGGTTGCGACGGAAACCTGCTTGCGACGGTCACTATTGAGCTGGGCGCCGAGCCGTTCGATATAACTATCTGCCGTCTCTTCCTCCTCTGTAAAAATGACCGATACCTTGAATTCATCATACTGCTGGCGAAGACCTGGCACATGGTGGGCATCAAAGACACAAATCACCTCAATCTGTTCAAAGGCTGCGTAGTGAGACAAGGTGCGAAGCAAGGCCGTTCTGGCCGCATCCAAGTCTCCCTTTTTAAAATCTTGCTTGGTGGCCTGCCAAAAGGCAATCATGTTGTAGCCATCTACAATGAGAACTTTTTCTTTCATTTAGATTTTCTTCCGAAATACTTCGTACATCAGCACAGCTGCTGCTACGCTGGCGTTGAGAGATTGGACATGGCCCTTCATAGGAATGGTAATCATCTCATCCACCTGCTTTTTGATATTGCTAGAAATTCCCTTGCCTTCATTGCCGATAATCAAGGCCAGCTTACCAGCCGTATTCCACTTGTGACTTGGAGTTCCGTTCATATCCGTTCCAAATACCCAAAAACCAGCCTCCTTAAGCTTATCTAGGGTTTGGCTGAGATTGGTTACTCGGGCGATTGGGACATGGGCCACCGCACCTGTAGAGGTCTTAGCCACAACTGGCGTCACGCCAACTGCTCGGTGTTTGGGAATGATGATTCCTGCTACCTGAGTCGCATCTGCGGTCCGTAAAATCGAGCCAAAGTTGTGGGGGTCTGTCAGACCGTCCAAGATGAGAATGAGGGGATTGTCTTCCCGCTCTGCCTTTTCCAAAATCACCGACAGGTCTGCATAGGCGAACTCAGAGACCCGTAGGACAAAGCCTTGGTGGACGGCACCTTCTGTCATGTCAGACAGGGTCTTCTTCGGCGTCCAAGAAATCGACACCTTCTTCTCTGCCGCCAGGGCCTTGATTTTTTCAACATTTTTTCCGCGCAAATCATCCTGAATATAGAGTTTGTTGCCGGTGTTGGCCTCCAAACTCTCCACCACAGCATGTACGCCATATACGATATCATTTTGTTCCATGGTATTATTATAGCATAGGTTGACTGAAAATAGGCACTCACTATATCACAGCTGAAAAACTTGACCTCCTTACCAAACCATGGTATTCTGTTATCTATCATTTGTCCGTACAAACGGACACAAAAAGGAGAATATATGACACTTATTTTTGGAATTGTGGCAGGGCTGATTGCCTTTGCTATTGGTGGTTTGTGGTATGGTTTGATTTTCCGTGATGCTTGGATTGAAGCCTCTGGCATTGACATGGCCTAGGTAGAAGCTGACCGTCAGGCTGGGAAAAATGGCCAGAAGGAAATGATGATTTCCTTGGCGATTGAAGTGCTGACTGCTGTTGTGGCGATTTTCTTCATCAAGACCCTTGATGTTTCACCACTCCACGCAGCTGGTGGCATGGGAGTAATTGCGGTACTTGCTTCATTGAAGAACTACGTCTTTGAGCAACGCCCTATTAAACTCATCCTCATCAACGAAAGCTACAAACTGGTCTGCTATTTGGTAGTCGGAATCATTGCTTTGTTTGCATAAAGTCAACCCTCCTAACCTTAGGAGGGTTTTATGGTACAATAAAAAGAAGACTAAGACCAAAGGAGCCCCCATGTCCCTCTCCCTCCGCACGATTAAACTGATATTTGCCACCGTCCTAGCCATTTACCTAGCGACCGCCCTGGGTTTGTCCTATGCGACGGCAGCTGGCATCATCGCCATTCTCAGCGTCCTCGACACCCGCAAGTCCAGTTTCAAAATGGCCCGCAACCGCCTCTTTTCCACCCTCCTGGCCCTGACCATAGCCGTCCTGACCTTCGCCCTCTTTGGCTTTGGCATCTGGACCCTAGGCATCTACCTGGCCCTCTACGTCCCTCTGGCCTACCGATTCAACTGGGAGGCTGGCATCGCCCCCTCGACCGTCCTCGTCACCCACCTCTTGCTAGAGCAGGATATTTCGCTGATTTTTTTGGGAAATGAGCTGGCGCTTTTTCTGATTGGGGCAGGACTGGCACTCTTGTTTAACATCTATATGCCCTCGCAAGAAAAGAAAATCGAGGCCTACCACGACCAAGTCGAAGACCTACTCAAGCAGATTCTCCTCCGTTTTGAAGCCTTTCTGCTCAACGGCGACGGACGAAACGAAGCAGAATTGATTACGCAGCTGGATAAGATCTTGGATGAGGCCCTGAAAGTCGTCTACCTAGACCGCCACAACCAGCTCTTCCAGCAGACCAATTACCAGGTCCATTACTTTGAAATGCGGGCCGCACAAAACAAAATCCTGCGGACCATGGCAGGAAATATCAACAAGTGTTTACTGGAAGGCAGAGAAAATGTCATCCTGTCCAGCCTCTTCGAGCGAGCAGCCCAGCAACTAAGCCGAGAGAACTCCGCCAAGGAGCTGCTCCTAGACATCGAGCTCTTCCATGCCACCTTCCGCGAGCGACCTCTACCACAAACCCGAGAAGAATTTGAAACCCGAGCCACCCTCTTCCAACTCCTACACGACATGGAGACCTTTATTCGCCTCAAGGTTGACTTTTATGAGGTTTACAAAGATGAAGATGAGGGTAGTGAAAAAGGAAATTAAAATGAATCGCAATTTTTACTTCTATCTTTCAAAATTGATGTGCCTCTGTAAATAAATATCTATGACTACTACATTAATACGGAGGGACCATGACTATTATTACTTATGCACTGATTCTTGGTATTTCAACAAGTATCGATTATTTCCTAATTTTATTCCTTTTATTTTCCCAGGCAAAAAAACCAGGTGAAAAACGCACAATCTATTTTGGACAACTACTTGCTAGTTTTATACTCATTCTCTTAAGTTCGATTCTTAGCCAAGTTGCCAATATTTTTCTAGCTGACTGGATCCTTGGTCTGCTCGGCTTCGTCCCTATTCTATTAGGTGCTAGAATCCTTTTTGAAAATGAAGTAGAGACAGATATTCCTGATAGCAAAATCGGACTACTATCTATAATGTTTATTTCATTAGCATCGGGAGTAGATAATTTAGGAATATTTACCCCCTATTTTACAACTTTAAGTACCTTAGAAACACTCTTAACTGCTGGCCTGATCTTGCTAGAGACAGTCGCCATTTGCTACCTAGCAGAAAAATTTGGGAGTCTCCATAGCATTTCTGAATTCATAGAAAAATATGAAAAAATGATTCTTCCAACCATTTTTATCATATTAGGAATCTACATTTTATTCGAATTCGGAACAATGACCTACCTACTACAATTACTAACATAAGAAAAGCAACCGTCAGTTTAAACCGACGGTTCTTCTATTTTCCCATGAAATTCATCCAATACTTGATTATGCAAATGCAAGAAAGACAAGCCTATCATGACCGTATTCCCTGCGACTGCAATGATAAATTCCTCCTTGGAGGACACCTTCCCTTGCCAAAAACCGCCAGATTTTCATCTGACGGTCAGGTGTTTTATGAACAAATTATAGAAGATTAAACAATGGCTTGATCTGTTTCGTCATCAAAGAAATGAGCTTTGTTGAGGTTGAAGGTCAAGCGAACCTTGTCTCCTGGATTGTGGTAATCACGCGCATCTACACGAGATACAAATTCTGTATTTCCTACTTTAGAGTAGAGCATGGTTTCCGCACCAAGAAGCTCTGAAACGACAACTTCTGCTTCCACAATAGAAGATGGATAAGTGTCCAACTCCAATTGAGAAGCCTTAATGTCTTCTGGACGGATACCCAATGTAAATGATTTACCATTGTAGCCTTTTTCTTCCAAGTGCTTGCGACGACCTTCTGGAAGATCTACTTTGAAACCATCTCCAACAAGCACACCCTCTTGAAGAGTCACTGTAAAGAAGTTCATTGCAGGACTACCGATGAAGCTGGCAACAAATTTGTTTACAGGTTTATTGTAAAGCTCTTCTGGGCTACCAATTTGTTCGATACGACCGATTGTACCTGTACCTGCTTCATTCTTAGTCGCAGACATGATAACAATACGGTCAGCCAAGGTCATAGCTTCTGTTTGGTCGTGCGTTACGTAGATCGTTGTTGCACCAATACGACGGTGGATTTTTGCAATCTCTGTACGCATGGATACACGCAATTTGGCATCCAAGTTTGACAAAGGCTCATCCATAAGGAAGACTTTTGCATCACGGACAATGGCGCGGCCCATGGCAACACGTTGGCGTTGACCACCAGAAAGGTCAGCAGGTTTACGTTGCAAGAATTCAGTCAAACCTAGAATTTGTGCTGCTTCTTCTACACGTTTTTTGATTTCATCCTTGCTGTATTTACGCAATTTCAAACCGAAAGCCATGTTGTCAAATACAGTCATGTGTGGGTAAAGGGCATAGTTCTGGAATACCATGGCAATATCACGGTCTTTTGGTGCCACATCGTTCATCAACACGCCGTCGATGTAAGCTTCACCTTCTGTAATATCTTCCAATCCAGCAATCATACGAAGAGTAGTTGATTTACCGCATCCTGAAGGTCCTACGAAAACAATAAACTCTTTATCTTTAATATCTAGATTAAAGTTTTCAACGGAATAATGCTCGCTATTTGGATATTTTTTATAAATATTTTTTAAATTAAGTTGAACCATGTTCAAGCCTCACTTTCTTTGATAGTTTTATTGTAAATGAAAGCGTTTTATTTTTCTAGGTCAAGGTGAACAAAAAGAACACAATCTTTTGTACAAGTTGCACAAAAGACTGTGTTACTGAAATAGTTTACTTTTCAAAAATTCAATGAGCCCTTTGGGATTTTCAGGAGAAAAAGGGACGAAGCGATGGGCGGCATTCTCAAAGGCTACAACGCTTTTCTCATCATTAGCTCCTATTAGATACTTAAATCCATGATAACCATGTAGCAAACTGCCAAATCCGTCAATTCCTTGAGCTGCAATCCCGTCCAATCAAACCATTTGTCCAAGCGATACTGCAACGTATTTCGATGGATATAGAGAGACTGGGCTGCCTTGGTTATGACCGCACCTTCTTGCCAAAGAGCTACAATTTCCTTTTCTAGCTGCTGGTGGGCAATCAAACTAGCAAGTCCTTCTCTCAAAACGGGGTAGAGTTGACCTGCCCAAAGATAGAGCTGACCGAAGGTAAGCAACCGTGATTGATGGTGGCTACTTCGCCAATGGTGAAAAAGGGATTGTTCAGCTTCGATTAATTGTGGCCAAGAGTGTACCAATTTGGCTGGCCAGATTTGACCTAAAAACAATGTGATTCTTAGACCAAAATCGAACTCCATGGTAGCAAGGGTGTCACGCAGTATTTCTTTGACATCAAAAAGAGGTGCCTGATGTAGAATGAATAGGTAATCCTGTCCATTGCCTGTATAGTAGCCTTGGAGATTGGGGAGGAGTTTGGCCATCATATCAAGCCAGGCTACCTTTCCATCTTCATCGGATACATGGCCTACATGAGCATGAATAACCTGTAGCTTTTCCAAGGTTTGTGGAAGAGGACCTCCCCCTTGGAAATAGCGTCCCCAAGGATGACCTTGTTCTGCGCTCGAGTCATTCATCAGCAAGTCAATCAGTTCGATTTCTCGATCTGTCAAATCCTTGCGTTCAACGGAAAACCAAGTATGATCAGCCAGAGGCAACTGGATACTTGCTCCGTTTTCTGTCTTTTCAAATACAAGCCTTCCTTTTGGAAATAGGTGCTGCAATTCTTCCCTTTTGCTCATCTCGCCTCCATCTCATTCTGTCTGTAATTGACCGATTTTCTGTCGGTAATTTTTGGGAGATTCCCCACAAATGCGTTTAAAAATCTTATAGAAGTAGCCCACATTCGTGTAACCAACTTGAAAACAAATTTCTTCGATTCCCAACTGACTGTTCAAGAGAAGCTGCTGGGCTACCTTGATTCGCTGATGATTGAGCAATTCTGCAAAAGTATGCCCAGTCTCTTTTTTGATAAGTTGACCTAGGTAAACTGTATTTAGGTAGAGATGAGCACTCATATCTTTCAAAGACAGTTCCTCTGCAAAGCGTTCACGAACAATCGTAACAACTTCCTGTACATGAGGACTGTAAGTGGAACTCTCGGAAAATTTTTTCAGATAATGACAAAAATACTCCATTAGTTGATGTAAATCTCGACTTGCTTCTACCTTTACATAGAAATCTTCCAAGCGCTGATGGTCTTCTGCATTAAAATAGTAAAACACATCCGACATCATCTGATTAAAAAATTGTTTTGTTAGGTAGACTGCCGGAGTGGTTTCTCGCAATTTATCAGCCAAATGTGGTAAAACATCAACGATTTTCGCCAATCTTCCTGCACGTAGAAGCGGTTCCATATCTTTATAGAGTTCTGTGGTAGTAGCCGTTAGATCTTCTGATAGTTGCCTATAAAATAAGCGCCTCTCTACCTTGTCAATCAACTGCCGTATGGTCATCGTCGGGGTGACTTCTTCTGTATATAGACTACCCTCTGGTCGACTTTCTGTCAACTGAAAATAGTAGACTTGATGTAAAATATTTTTTTCACGACAGTAGCCCATTGGATTCGGAATCTCTCTAGCGGCAAACCATGTTTTCTGGGAGTGACTTAATAACTCACTCGCTGTCAAGGTTCCTGCCAAAAAGCCCTTGGTATATTCCCTATCTGTCTCTTTCTTCAGCGTTGGTAGCTGTTGGAGCAGCTTAGCCAGTTCTTGTTTATTGATGGGCTTAAGGAGATAATCCATTGCCCCGAGGGAGATAGCTTTACGGGCATATTCGAATTCTTGAAAGCCAGACATGATGATAATGTGGGTATCAGGCGATTGTTCTTTCATCCGTCGAACCATTTCTAGGCCTGTCATATCTGGCATGCTGACATCGGTTAGGACAAGGTCCACAGTATGCTGTGAAAAATAATCCAGCGCTTCTTCAGCGTTCTCTGCCGTATAAACAATCTCGACATTGTATTCATGATAAGGGAGAAGATGCTTCATCCCTTCCAAAATCATATATTCGTCATCAACTACTAACATCTTATGCATCATGCTCATCTCCTCTGGGGAAGACACCTTCAAATAAGATTGAATAGGTCACCCCTTCCCCTTCTTTAGAATCTAATTCTATCTGGTAACGGTCTCCAAAATAGAGAAGTAACCGCTCGTGAACGTTTCGTAATCCGATTGATTGTGACCGATTTTCTTGCGACAGTTCTCGACTTGCCAAGAGCTGTTTGTAGGCTTCCAGGGTTTCTGCGTCCATTCCCTTACCATTATCTCTGATGAGAATTTCCATATCCTGTCCATGCTTGAGAGCTTTGACACTAAGCGCATTGTCTTTTCGTTTGAGGTCTACTCCATGGACAAAATAATTTTCTACCAGGGGCTGGATTACAAAACGAGGAATTTCAACCCTTTCGCACCCAGGATCCATTTGATAGGCATAGGCAATGGAACGGGGATAGCGGATTTGACAAATGTAGCTATGTTTTTCGCAAAATGAAAGTTCTTCTGCCACCGTTGTCATTTTTGCCTGTGTCACACTACTGCGAAGCAAGCTTGAAAATTCATAAATCATATCCCCTAGCTCATCCATCTGCTTGCTGACCGCATACATACGGAAAAATTCCAAGGTATTGTAGAGAAAATGGGGGTTAATTTGGGCTTGCAAGGCTCGCATATTGGCATCTTTCTGAGCTAACTGCAAGCGATAGATGTCTTGAATACTCTGGTCCATAGCATCCAGCATCTGATTGATTTCTGATGAAATGAGATACATTTCCTGCTCTTTATTATCCGTCTGTAGACGAAGATGCCTGTCTTCGCCACGAATCTGTTGCATGGTATCAACAATGTCCAGTACTTGAACTTCATATCGTTTAAACACCCTTCTCAGGACCAGTAGTAAAAGAGCAACGAGGCAACTACTTCCTAGAAAAATGATTCCGACTAGGCTGCCAACTTTTTCAATAGCATGCTGCTGGTCAACTCCAACTGCAATTCGCAAATCCCCACTCATTCGATAGGAGAGCGGATGCGAGGCAACATCTGGTCGCAGACTATAAAATTCTCGATCCAGAGAATCTTGAACCCTAACGGTCATGGGGAGATCCGTCTTACGTTGAATATATTGTTCGAGCAAATCCGCATCGATGGTGACATAGATGGTCGCAATACCTTCTGTTGTCGATGGAGAAAATAAGGTCATCGAAATACTATGTTGCGGAGCCTTGTAATTTTCGGCCGTGACCTTTTTACCAGACTTTAAATCAGAGGTAGAAACAAAGACGGTATTTGCATCCATCGGAGCAATATCGACTCCTTCTACGAAGGGATAATAGAGATAGAGAGTGCGAACAGAATCCTGCAAGGAAATCCGTTTGACCATCAGGTGAGGGTGACTCAGTAACCAGACCTGGTACTGAGAAGGAGATAATTGAAAATAGTGATAAAGACTGTCTAGACGATCTCTGTCCGTAATGTAGTCTGCTAGATAATTCCCAACCCGTCCTTGATAATAATCCAACTCCTCTTTTAGACCATCTGCTACTTCCTGTTGAATGCGAATGCGATTGGTATCATACTGATACCAGCTGATGTAGGAAAGAATACTGGCAAAGAAAATGACAATCCCAATCACTAATAAAGAATAACTTTTCAAAAGAGTATGAATTAAAACTTTTTTCATAAGTAATCCTTGTCAACTTTCTTATAAACTGGATCAAAGGCATCATAGAGAAACAAGAGCCATAGGACCGGTAGGAAGAAGAATAAAATCAAGGGAAGTTTGAATAGCAAGAACCCACAGACGAGACTGCCTAACAAAAATTTGACCAGGGCTTTCCAATCAAGAAAAAGCGAGACAGCCGCCAACTGTAAACCTGTTTTTAGACTAAATTCAAAATGTACTTGAAGTTTTAAAAAGAGAGCATAGAGCGCAAAAACATAGAAAAGACCAAAAGCATTTGTAATAAGAACTGCTGGCATCCACCAGGTCTGGGGCAATTGAATCAAGAGCCAAATGCCGCTAAATAAAAGACCAATCAATAAGAGGACAAGACCAAGTCCAAGGTTAAGCCGAATAAAATGCTCTTTAAAATAGCCAAACGCCTCTCGAAAATTATACTTAGATGCATCCATATGATAGTTATCGTAGAGGTAAAGTATCGTTCCATTTGCTGGTGAAATGCCCAGTACTACGCCTCCTAGCAATAGAAGAACCAAATAGATGGCACTCAATTTCATGAGGAAGAAAAGAAGAGTAAAAAGCCTGTCTAACCACCCTAACATTGTATATTCCTCCTTTTTTATCTATTTTATCAAAAAATCGGTGCTTTTTGTATATATTAACATAAAACAAATGCAAAAAGGTTGGATGTTGAACCCAACCTCTTTTCACACTTCATCACCTGTATCGAATTATTTATTTGCTAAAAACTCATCGTATTGTTTTTGCATTTCTTCTTTTACTTTTTTGTAGGATTCTTCTGCTTCCAATTTTTTCAGCATTTCTGGAACAGCAACATCCGGATCCACAGTACCAGTATTGATACTTGCTGCATATTGGCTCATGATATTTTGGATACTTGTAATTTCAGTCTTAACTGCATCAGCATTGAAGTTGAAGCCAAGAAGTGGTGACTCTTCTGCACCTGCCAGCAATTCTTCTGCTTTTTTCACATCTTCATCCGTTACCTTATCAGTGATGTAGAGAATTTGGCTGTTACCTGTGTTCCAAGCTGACATACGAGTATCGCCTTTGTAACCATCCAACAACTTGATACGATTTTCAGCACTTGGGTCTTTTTCCCAGTTGACTCCCTCTGGACCAAATACCAAGCCGTTCAGCAATTCTGGATTTGTATTGATAAGGGTCAATACTTCCATAGCTTTTTCTTTGTTCTTAGATGTTTTTGAAATGACAAAGTTTGCTACTTGGGTAGATCCGCTTGTCTTATAGGCAGATGTGATTGGTTTAGAAGTAATCTTATAGCCTGCAACTGTTGAAAGGAGGCTATCGCCGAAGTCAGCTGGTCCTTGTGTTTCTTCACGAACGAACCAGTTTGCTACATCAAGTGAGAAGGTTGCGTCAGTAGTCGCTGCATCTGCCATAATGTAGCCAGCCTTATAGTATTTGTGAATGGTACGAAGGTTATCCATGTGACGGTCCACTTCAAATGGGTTTACCACTTTTGTAGTGTCGCCTTTCAAGTCGATAGCAAATGGTAACTCATTTCCAGCTGGATATTCCAAACCGTCTGTTGATGGTTTACTAGATTTTACCCAGGCAAATGGTGTCACATCTGCTTCTTTTTCTTTGATGGTTGCCAACATGCTTTCCACATCATCGTAGCTATCCACTTTAGAAATGTCAAAACCATACTTATCAACCATGTCTTGGTTGAAGGAAAGCATCTGTTGACTTGCTACGTTACCGATGACAGGGACTGCGTAGATTTTTCCGTCGATGGTATTTCCTTTGATATAGGCAGGGTCAATAATATCATAGAGAGCCTTGCCTTCTTTCTTATAAAGTTCTGTTAAATTAGCATAAGCTCCTTTTTGCGCATTGATAATATAGTTGTCTGCAAAGGCAATATCATATTCCTCACCAGATGAGGTAATAATGGCCATTTTATCCTTATAGTCACCCCATGAGATATACTTGATGTCTAGATGGGCGCCTGCTTCTTTTTCGATAATCTTATTGGCATTTTCCAAAAGAACATCGATGTTTTTCGGTGCGTCTCCGATTTGATACATGAGGATGTTTGTCAACCCATCTTCTGTTGTAGCGCTACTTGATGCGGTCTTATTTCCAGTCAGACTACCACAAGCGGCAAGGGCAGCTGCGGACGCAAGGGTCACGCAGGAGTAGGCAAATTTTTTCCATGTTTTCATTTGGCTGTTCCTTTCTATTTTTTTAGATAATGAAGTATGGAATACGATTGTTAAGATAGAGTGATGTCTCTACTCCTTGACTCCGCCAATTGTCAAACCTTTGACAAAGTAACGTTGGAAGAAAGGATAGAGACAAGCAATTGGTAGAGTCGATACGACCACAATAGCCATACGTGTTGCTTCTTTTGGAAGGGCCCCTGCAACTTCTGAGGACATGGCCGCCGCCGCGGCAGCATTTTCAGAGAGATATTGAATGTTTGCTTGAATTTTCATCAGCAGGTATTGGAGAGGGAAGAGGTTATCGCTCTGGATATAGAGGAGAGCGTTGTACCAGTCATTCCAAAAAGCGAGGGCTGTAAAGAGAGCGATGGTTGCGATACCTGGTAGGGTTAGTGGTAAGCAGATTTGGAAGAAAATCCGAAATTCACTGGCCCCGTCAATCCTGGCAGATTCGATAATAGACTCAGAAATAGTCTTTCTAAAGAAGGACCTCATCACCATGATATTGAAAGGAGACAGCAGCATGGGTAGAATCAAGGCTGCCACTGTATCTTTGAGATTTAAAAACGAGGTCATGACGATATAGGTTGGAATGGTCCCTGCGCTAAACAGCATGGTAAAGAGAGCCATCAGGGTAAAAAATCGTCTGTATCTGAAACTGTTTCTCGAAATGGCATAGGCGTAAAGAACAGTGAAGAAGACATTCAAGCTCGTCCCTACAATGGTCACAAAGAAGGTGATAAAGAGGGCTTGGAGAATCTGATCTTTTAATTGAAAGAGGTATTCATAACCTGCCAAACTCCATTGCTCTGGCCAGAAAGAATAGCCGTTGATAGCCAAGCTTGTCTCATCTGTCATAGAAATGATGATAACAAATATGAAGGGAAGGGTACAAGATAGGGCAAATATCCCTAATAAACTTGAGAAAAATAGATCTGTTTTCTTACTAAATGAATGAATAGAAACAGAAGTGATTTGTTTCTTTTTTTTCATACTCCCCTCCTAGAATAAGGCTGATTCCTTATCAAAGCGACGAACAATCAGGTTGGTCACTACCACCAAGATACAGCCGACAACAGATTGATAGAGGCCTGCCGCGATAGCCATACCGATGTCCCCTGTTCCTGCAATTCCACGATAAACGTAGGTATCAAGGACTTGAGTCACATTGAAGAGAGGACCTGAATTTTTCGGAATTTGATAGAAAAGGCCAAAGTCTGCTCGGAAGATATTTCCGACAGCCAGAATCGTTAAAATAGTCATCAGAGGCATTAACTGAGGAAGGGTGACATAGCGGATGCGTTGCCACTTGGTCGCTCCATCCACAATCGCAGCTTCATAATAGGTTGGGTCAATACCCATAATGGTTGCATAATAAATAATACTGTTGTAGCCCAAACCCTTCCAAATCCCTAAGAAAAGCAAAATGAAGGGCCAATAGGTCGGTGTGCTGTACCAGTTGATAGGATCCATCCCCATTCCTTTGAGAATATTGTTTATCAATCCTTTATCTGGACTCAAAAATGCGTAAACGAAGAAACTGATAATGACCCAAGAAAGGAAATAAGGGAACAAGGTTGTGGTCTGGTAGATCTTTACCAGCTTCTTCGACCGCATCTCACTAAAGATAATGGCAATACCTACTGCAAAAATCAGTCCTAGCACGATAAAACCAAGATTATATAAGATGGTATTTCTTGTGATGATATAGGCATCGGATGACTGAAATAGAAATTTAAAATTATCCAATCCTATCCACTTACTTTGTATGAGGCTATCCCAAAAACCGTTACCTGTATGGCGATAGTCCTTAAAAGCAATCACATTGCCAAATACTGGAATATAGAAAAATAGAATGAGCCAGATGACTCCTGGCAATACCATTAGGAAAAAAATGGCATTTTGTTTTAGATTTTTTATGAGGTCTTTCATCATAGCTCCTTTCTATTATGAACCTTTACATTATTAGTTTACTCCTGATTGGGCCAACTGTGAATTGCCACATTATAGGCAAAATTCTACAAATTATAGGTGTATATAACAACCGATATATCTTCTGTAAAAAACAAAGAAAATCTGGATTGCCAATCAACATTTGCATAAAAAATCGAGCCCTTTCGAGCTCGAATATCACTAGGTTGTGTAGATGGTTGAAGCCGTCGCAATAATCTGCCATTGGTTGGCAGTTGTCGCACGAAAGCCCTTGTCCTGATGGAAGTCATCGTAAGGGAGAAGAGGCACTTCTAGTTCATCTAGTTTAGGTACTTCATTGTTCAGATAGGCTTGCAACCGCTGGATTGCTCGGCGAATGCGGGCATCCAAGCCCCCTAGGCGAATGTCCACCGTATCCAGACCAAACACCTTCTTCTCTACCATCCATTGGTAGCTGAGCGCCTGATAGAAGCTTTCTAGGTCTATTCTTAGTTGCTGCAAACCGTCCACTTGCTCTGCCAAGACCTGACGATTTCCTTCCTGATAGGCCTGACGAATATGTGCTGATATAGCTGCCTTGGTCGCCAAAACCTGACACAACTTAGCCTGGGTATCAAAGAGATAGGCATATCCCTTGGCTCGCGTTCCAATCTCTGCCAATCTAGGCGCTAATTCCTGATAAAAGGCACTGTCTTTTTCGGCATCAATATGCTCTTGCAACAAGGGGCAGAGAATATCCTGATACAAGATGTAGCGACTGGGATTGAAACCGTGATGACCTGGACCAGGGTGGCTAGGTGTCTTATTTGGCAAATCCAATTGCAGGAAGTCATCTAGGGAAACTTGGTGTAGTTGATAGAAATGCTCAGCTAAATGCTCCAAATTTCCTCGGTACTGGAGTTCTGCCCAAGCATGAAGACTCGGCAAAATCGAGAAGATGGCGCATTCCCCACCATTATCTCCCCAGGCGGTCACTGTCACTTCTTGGACACCATACTCTTGGCAGGCGGCATGGGCTTCTGGCGCAATCCGCATACTGAAATCATTATCAGGAGTAAAACCAATCCACTTCCAGGCACCACTTGCAAAGGCAATCTGTTCTCCCAACTGCTGATGACTTACTAGTTTTTGAGCATAACTCTCACGACTGGTCTGATAGTAATCCCAATAAATCAAGGTCACTCTGTCCTTGAGACGATCCAAATAAGCCTGAATTTCCGAGTCAATTTCCAACTGACCGGTGTAATCCTTGCTCGCTGTCAATAACTGGAAGAACATATCACTCCACATACTACAATGGAAACCATACTTGTCAGCAATATCCAAGACCCGTTCCAAGTGTTGACACATAATCAGACTTCGTTTCTGATAGCCATGTTGATTGAGGTATTGTCCCAGCCCAACCAAGTGGGCCTCATCCATACCGATGTTAATGGTCCGTGTTTTCAGATGGGACAAGGCCTCAAACATCTTATCAATCAAGGCATAGGTCCTCTCATCTCCAATCAAGAGAATATTGTCCACATCTCGAATGGCCTGAATAGATGATATATTCCACTTGAGGTAGGCAATCAGATGGGCCAAGGTCTGGATACAGGGAATAAATTCCATACCGTAACGGTGGCACTCCTCCTCAATAGCCTGCAATTCTTCTCTTGTATAGGCCCCTCGGAAATAGCCAAAATAGGGTTCCTCACGCAGTTGGTAGGTATCTTCCATATAAAGTTGGAAATGGCTGTAGCCCATCAAGGCCAGTTGTCTAATCAAGATCTTACTGGCTTCAACCGTCAGGACAGCATTTCGAGAACAATCTTCCATAAAACCGAGTTGACGGTAGGCAGGTCTTTCCTGGATCTGTATATCAGTCTCGCCCTGAGCCAACTGACTGGCCAAAACAAGCAAGCCTCGATAAATCATGTGTTCTTTAGGCGCACGGATACGGTAAGAACCTGCTGAACCTTCAATCCGCAAACTCTCCTTGCCATCGACTTCAAGTTCTAACTGGCAATCCAAACCCAGCCCAGAACAAATCTCTTCCAAGGCCCCCTCCGACTGCTGTAACGAATGGTTTATCTGTAACATGATCATTTCTCCTTATTGTAGGGTCTTCATATAAGCGCCCATGAGATTGGCATCCTGCTGATAGTGACAGGCACGAATAGCAGGTAGATAAGGAAATTCTTCTGGATATTCCTTTTGAATAGCCTCTAGTTGCTCCTGAACAGCTTGAATGAAGACTGGATTCTGGCTGATAGAGCCGCCGATAGCCAGCACTTCTGGTTCCAGGAAATAGGAGATATTTAAAATGCCATAGGCCAGATTGCGTGTCATTTCTTCAATGGCTAATTGACAGACCTCATCTCCCTGTTCTGCTAGTTCAAAAACCCGCTTCCCGTTCCAATCTTCCACAGCTTCCTCATACTGACTAGCAACCTGTCTGACCAAACTTCCAGTAGAAGCAAGTTGGGACCAGTTTTTGAGAGATCCCTTTCCAGTAGCAATCAGCATATAGCCAAATTCACCACCGAAACCTTGTTTCCCACGGATGAGTTTTCTATCCACAATCAAGGCACCACCGATACCCGTCCCACAGACAACACAGACAAAGGTCGATAACTGGTCATCAACAGCCAATTCACTCAGACCGACACAATTGGCATCATTTTCCAAATAAACTGGACAGCCATACTGACTTAATAACTCATACCAAGATACACCATGGATATAAGGAACGGCACTCAGCCCCTGGATAACACCTGTTTCAAGGTCTACCGCTCCAGGTATACTGAGGGAAATGGCCGCCAAGCCGTCTACCGGCTGAATAAGACTGTCCATAAGCGCCAACAATTCTGCTAAGCTGGCCGGTGTTGGCCATTCCTGTCGATGGTTGATCTGCTTATCTGAACCAATCAGGGCCGCCTTTATGCCCGTACCTCCAATATCAAAACAGGCTACTACCATATTCTTTCTCCTTTTCAAAATAGCCAATAACCTCTGTTCGGATTGCCTGAGGTTCAATCCTAACCGGCAAAACCTCTAGTGGTTCTTCTAGCAAATCAACCCCTTCAGTCCACTCGCTCCAGCCTGCTAACTGCTCCTGGCTCATATTGTAATAACGGAGCAGAATGCGGTCCGAAGTCTCTGCCACCTTCAAAGAAGTCACGCATAAGCGGTCCTCTTCCAGTGCTGGATGGCTCAAAAACTGATGATCACACGGCAGATTCCCACTATGGCTGGTCAGTTGTTTGGTTAGCAGGTGTCCTTGGAAGGCTTGCGCTCTTTGGAAGCTGGCAAAACCCTCCTCTACTGGGCAAATTTCAAGGGCATAGTCCAACTGACATTCCCTCAAACACTGGGCTTCTGGTGTTGGGAAGTAGCCCCAATCTCCCAGCTCTCCAGTCGCACGAAGTAGTGTCAAAGCTATCTTGCCCCTGTCTAGGATTTCATACTCATGTAGGCCCTTGCTCGAAACGGTCATGGCTTGTCGACCATCTGATAGACAAATAAAACTACGATGACGCTGAGGATTGGACGGATTTTCCCAAGCTGGATGAGGCTGATTTGGACGTTCAACGACTTCAAAGATGGAATCCGCCAAGTGGTTCTCAGCTTCTATACCAATATCAAAGACTGCTCGTAAGCGATGGTCCTTGATTTGATTGTGGAAATTGGTCTGGATGCGAATTTGTGGTTGATGGCGGTAGAGGGTCAGATAGGTGGTAAGGAGCAGGTCTTTCTTTTCCTGACTCCTTTGAGAGGTTCGATGTTTAAATTCTACCAGGCGCTTCTGTTCATCTTCCAGACTTGTTTCCATAGCTATTGGCAGTCGCAAACGGTGAATGACCTTGGCAATGCTGACTGCTTCTGTTTGGTAGACAAGTTCAAAGTCCTCTATCTGACCATAGATCAGTTGATTATTCTTAGGCGCCATAAAGATGTATTCATTGCCCAAATCTCCACAATCTTCAAACCGTAGCCAGTCTTTATAGGCTTGACCCGTTCTCTTGTCTTCTAGTAAGAGCTGACCATCCACCACGTCAATACGGTAGTAATCACTCTCAAACTGTTCACTTAAACTGCTATTCACCCTAGTGTCACCAATCGGCTTGACTTGATAGGTCTGCCATGAAAATGGTGCCTGATTTTCCACTACAAAGCGGACACGAATCTGGCGGGCAAAATTAGCAGAGCGAAAAGCATCTTTTGGTAAATCGTAGCGGAAGTTGACACCTAGATCTTCAATGGTTGCCTCAAGCTCTTGCCCTTGACTGGTAAAGAGGCCCAAGGCTGGCAGAGAAATAGCTGCCATGGATTGGAAATGTTGTTCTAACTGCCCATCTCGGAAATCTTCCTGTTCAACAAGCAAATCAACCTCCACAAGCTGGGTTTGTCGGCAGGCTGTAGTATTGAAAACCGTAAATAGTAAGCCGTCTAGCTGACTCGAATCCACCTGCTTTTCCCACCTGTCTAGGGAGCGCTGGCTCAGGAAATGAGCGACTTGCTTGACCTTCTTAAAGCGAGTTTCCATCTCACTATGCACCTGGTCTACGCTACAGCCACAGATGCTATCATGGGGGGCATTCTGCAACAAGAGTTTCCAGGCATAGCGCAACTCATCTCTCGGCACCTTATCTCCTGTCATCACCACCAAGGGTTCTACAACTTGTTCCAAGAGCTGGCTGGCTTGGTCATTGGCCTGCTTGAGATAGATTCTCGAAGAGGCCGTATTTGCCAAGGTGTACCAGCCATCTGTTTCCTGGCTAGTCAATTCTCCCTTGACACAGCTTAGGTCTATTGGTAACTCCTCCTTAACAGCTGCTATGTATTCTTCAAAGCTTGAATGAACAAAGTCTATATCTGGATACAGTTTTCGGGCCAGTCGTAAAGCTTGGCTGAGATTTTTCTGGACCGGCTGGTGATCACAGCCATTCATCAGCAGATAGTGGGAGGTTGAAGCGTATTTGCGGACATCTGCCAATTTTTTCTCCCAAAAAACACGCGCTTCCTCCTCATCAACTGGGATTTCATTGCCATTGCTGTACCAGTTAGCAAATAAAATGCCCAGAACCTGACTGCCATCTGCCCCCTCCCAAATCATCTCCGAGAAAGTGGACTGGAATTGGTCATCTCCCAGAACCTGATTATCAAAGCCAACTGGTTTGACCCCACGACCAAACAAGGCCACATCTATACCAGCCTGACGCAGTAGCTGAGGAACCTGCCCCATATTTCCAAAAGTATCTGGATAGTAGCCAATCTTCGGAGCCCGTCCCCACTTCTTGCTTTCCAAGTGGCCCAGAAGGGTATTGCGCATATTGGCCTCGCTGGTAATGAGGTAATCATCCTGCAAGATGTAAAAGGGTCCAATAATCAGCCGACCGTCTTGAATGTATTTCTTCAGTAATTCCCGATTCTGCGGACGAATTTCCAGATAGTCATCTAGGACAATGGTCTGTCCATCCAAATGAAAACTCCGAAACTCAGGATCTGTTTCAAATAAGTCAAATAGGTCATCAAATAGCTCTACTAAGCGCATCCGATGTTCTTCCAAAGGAAGATACCACTCCCTATCCCAGTGGCTATGTGAAATAATATGAACCGTTTCTTTTCCCATTTTATTCCTCCGGTCGTATATCATAATAATCTAAAACCAATTCGCAAAACATCATATTTGCCCAGGAGAACCACTCTCTAGAGTAAAGTGTCGGATCATCCACATGGAAACTCTCATGCATCAGTCCTGTACCGCCATCACAGGCCACCATGGTATCCAATAAGCGCGCTTTTTCTTCCTTGTCATCCGTCGTCAATCCTTGAATAGCCAAGGCAATCGGCCAAATATAGCGATAGAAGGTATGACTGGAACCTAGACCTGCAGCATAGTCTCCCTCGTAGTAATAGGGATTTTCTTGACTTAAAATGGTCCGACGGGTTGCCAAATAGATAGGATCATCTTTGGAACAATATCCTAGATAGGGAGCCGCCAACAAGCTAGGGACATTGGGATCATCCATGATAGACTGATTGCCCAATCCGTCCACTTCATAAGCGAAAATGGTTTCTCCCGCCTGATTCTTGGTCAGCCCGAAGGTCCGAATCCCCTGGTCAATTTCCTGCGCCAACTGTCTGGCACCTTCAGCTAAATCTGAGAACTCCTCACTGGCAAACTGCTCTGCTATTTCCCCTAAATAGCCCAAGACGACGACCGCAAACATATTTGAGGGGATGAGGTAAGGGTAGATACAGGCGTCATCACTTGGACGAAAACCAGACCAAGTCATCCCTGTATAGGCGCAGGGAGCCCCTTTCCCTTGGTGCGTGAGGGTATCCTCTAGCCGGTCAGTATCCCGTTCAAAGCTATAAGGGGAGTTTTCATGGTGCTGCTCCAATTTCCAGAGTTGAACAATTTTTTCAGCTGCCCCAAAGAAGGTCTGGTTAAAATGGCTGGTTTTCCCTGTCGCTTTCCAAAGTAGGTAGGCTAGTTGAAGGGGGTAGCAGAGGGAATCCACTTCATATTTCCGCTCCCAAATCCAGGGCCCCATCTGAGTGTGGTCGATCTGGTGCCCCCGCCCATTGGCTGCCTGATTAAAGGCATTTGCATAAGGATCCATCAAAATAAAGGCCATTTGCCTCTCTACCAGACCTACAATCATCTGGCGCAATGTCTCATCTTTGCCTGCTAGGGCTAGATAGGGTTTGACCTGGGCTGTCGAGTCCCTCAACCACATGGCTGGAATGTCTCCTGTTAAGACAAATGTAGTCCCATCTTCCAGCTGACTAATGGTCCTATCAAGCGTATCCGTATAACACCTTTCAAATACACTCCCCCAACTTGGATGGTCTGCTGTTTTCTTCTGAATGCCTGTCAGCCACTTCTCTATGATTTCTTTTGTGTAAAACATGATTTCTCCTTTTCATCCTTTGCTCAGACTTCTTCCAACCTCTATCTGGCAAGTCCATATCATTTTCATTAGACACAAGGTTCCTAGTATCAGTCTATACAATTCCAAATGCAAATCCTATACACAAATTAAACGCATTTTTACACAAATATTGCCAGTTTTAGAAAACGCTTTCTTTTTACTCCCTTTCTCTATATAATTAGAATGACACTACTTGTTATCAATATAGTCTTTTAGTTTACTTTTAATACTCGCTTCAAAGGTTTGGGGAACCTTTGAAGGCTGGAGATAGTGCGAACCAAGTTCGCTTCAAAAGCCGCAGGCATAACTCAATACTTTCTTGCTTCTAGGTGACCAGCTGATGTACTTCGCTTTTTTGTTTTCAGGATCAGGTACGAATAGTTCACCGAACTATTCGTATCCCCCAGACTGTTTCAATCAGGCAAGGCGAGTTCCAACACTCCAGTGGAGTGTTGGAAGTTGGAAATAAGGAAACAACGTTTCCTCGATCGTCGAAGTAATAAAAGTCAACTAAATGACGATAAAATAAAAAAGAAAAGGATAACCTATGTATACCTCCATCGTTTCAACCATTGACACCCGCTATGGTACTTATAACTCACATGCCTTTTCAAACGGAAACACCCTACCATTGACAGGTACCCCTTTCGGCATGAATTATTTTGCTCCCCAGACCAGCAACCAGACTGGAAACTGGTGGTTCAATCCCTACGAACCTGTCTATCAAGGCATCCGCTTGACCCATCAACCCAGTCCTTGGTTGGGAGATTTTTCCTCCCTCCTATTGACGCCTGTCACAGGCGAATTAAGCCGAGATAGCCTCTTTCACCGTCAATCTAGCTACCAACTGGATCAAGCTGTTTTCCGACCTGACCTTCTTCAATTACAATCCAACCGCTATCGCTTGATAAGCCGTTTAGCTCCCAGCCGATACGGAGCTAGTTTTGAGATAGAATCTTTTGCTAACCAGCCTATCGGATTGGTCTTCTATTCATCTGGAAAATCCATTTATCGACTGCTCAATCCTCACCAACTCCTCATTCAGATTTTTCAGGTCAGCGCCTGCCAATCCCCTGATTTCTGCATGTATGCTCTCCTAGAATTTGAAGAGGAAATAACAGAATGTTACCATCTGGTCAAGGATCGCAAGATAGCTAAAACGGAAGTGGTGGGAGAAGATTTGCACCTTCGCATCAACTTCTCAAGCACTTCTATCAAGGGGCGTTTGGCTACTTCTTTTATCAGCCCTGAGCAGGCCGCCTTTCTATTGAAAGATGTTCCTGACTTCTCCCAAGCCCAAAAACAAGCGGAAAGCACCTGGAACCAACTACTGGGCCGTGTTCAGATTCGTGACAAAAAAACAGAAGACATCAATTTCTTCTACCACTGCCTCTATCGTTGCCTACTTTACCCACAGACTTTCTATGAACCTAGTCCTGATGGACAAGCCATTCATTTTGACCCCATCAGCAACCAGGCCAAACTAGGTAAATTTTTCACCAACAATGGCTACTGGGACACCTTCCGTTCCTCCTATCCCCTGCTGGCACTTATCTACCCAGACTATTTGGAAGAGTTTCTCCACGGCATTCTCCAACACTATCGAGATACTGGATTTTTACCCAAATGGCTATCGCCAGACGAGCGCGGTATCATGCCAGGAACTCTTGTAGATGGAGTCATTGCTGATGCGGCCTGCAAGGGACTTGTTCCTCATTTGATGGAAGATTTTCTCCAGGCCATGATTGAAACCAGTCAAAAGACCGATGCGGATCAACGTTACGGCCGCCATGGTAGTCAGATTTACCGCCAGTTAAACTATCTTCCCCTTGATTTCAACGAATCTGTGAGCCATTCTCTTGATTATGCCTACAGTGATTGGGCTATCAGCCAAGTAGCAGAAAAACTGGGGCAGGACCAACTGGCTAAGCAATACGCTCAAATATGCCTCGGCTACCGACAGTTATTCGATAGCCAAACAGGTCTCATGCGTGCCAAGGATAGACAGAAACAATTCCGAGCAGATTTTTCCCCTCTAAGCTGGGGAAGAGACTATGCCGAATGCTCTGCCCTACAGGCAACCCTGTCCGTCTTTCATGACATCGATGGACTGATAGAATTGATGGGCGGAAAAGAAGCCTTTACCAACTATCTAATCCAGCTCTGTAATCAGGAGCCCTATTTCTCACCAGAACAATACGGCTACGAAATCCACGAAATGTCGGAAATGGCGCAAGTCAATCTCGGTCAGCTTGCTATTTCAAATCAACCGAGCTTCCATATCCCTTACCTTTTCCAATGGTCCACAAAACCAGAGTACACTAGTCTACTCATTCACAAAATCAGACAAACAGCTTTCAAGACAGGTTTTCAAGCCTATCCAGGTGACGAGGATAACGGTAGCCTTTCAGCCTGGTATATTTTCTCCTGTCTAGGCTTCTATCCTGTCTGTCCCGGAAAAGCTGACTACCAAATCGGACTACCGCATTTTAAGGAAGTAGACTTGCTGCTTGCAGATCAACACAAGCTGACCATTTCTACTCCAAAAAGCGATGCAAATTTCCAGTTTGTCAAGAAAGTTTCATTAGACAAACAAGTCGTCCAAACCATCAAGCATGACCAACTGATAAAATCAAACTGCCTGGAATTTGACCTATCCATACTTCCAAGTAAGGAGGCATACTCTTAGAAAAATGAATAGTCAGGGAGCAACCCCTGACTATTTATTTTATTCACCTTGCTTTCTGGGCTTAGCTAACTGAGATAGGCCAGCCAAAGCCACACCAACTAACCCAAGAAGGACATACTTCTCCTGATAGGTATCACCAGTTTGTGGAAGACCGCTCTTCTGCAGAGAAGCATCTCTGATCTGCTTTTCAACCTGCGGGCTATTTTCTACCATTAAAGTCTTCTCCTGCTGGATAGGCAAACCGCTGCCGACCTCCACTATTTTCGGCTGACTCTCATCAGCAACTGTTCGTGAATACAGCTCGCGACGGCCATCACTATAGACTAGGTGAGCTACCATCATTTGACCATCAGCCCCCTCCTGAACAATTCGCTCTTTGCCCAGTGGCAAATCAGTGCTGGTCCGTTTGATGACTTGTCTCGGCACCAGCTCATAGGTCAAATCCATCCTCGGTTTTTCAGGAGCCAGTAAATTCTTAGATTCCATCGAATCTCTTGTACCGACATGCGTTACCAGACTAGACTGTTCAAACAAATCAGTCCATTCATTGAGCAGCTCCTTCATCTCATCTGGACGAATACTATCTGAACCCAAAATTTTCTCAGTTTTTTCAAGTAAAGAACTCAGCTCAGAAGAATTTATAGGCGTATCTATTCCTTCCACCTCTTGGATTAGCTGATTGAGACGCCCAAGATCTGCTTGGTAAAGTTTCTCCCCATCCAGCTCTCCTAACTGTTTCTCTAAAAGAGTTTGAGCGGCTTCAACCTGCTCGACTGTCCGATTGGTATCTGCTACCACAGACTGAGCTTCTTCCAAGGCAGTTTGCAAGGCAAGTTGTGTCTGCTCACTAGAATAGAGATAGACTGTTTGGGTTTGTAGAGCCTCAATTTCTGCTATTTTCTGCTTTAGATACTCATCATTGACGATTGGCTTCGGTGAAACAAGGACATCAAATGAAGTCTCCAAACCTGCATACCGCAAACCTAGGCTCTGACGCCCCTCTTTACGGGAATCGAAACCAACAATTTCTACTCCAGCTTCTGTCAAAGAGAAGGACTGAGTTGACTCATCATCATAGATAATAGCAAATCGACCATTTGTAACATCCAAATCATCTCCTACAACATACTGCACTTTTGGTAACTGTTGGATTTCTAGACCGACTGCTTTTTTCTCACCTTGGGCTATATCTTCAACAACATATACCGTCAGTGGCTGAGCAAGTGTTTCGCCTAGATAGGAAACGGTCAATGTTTGTTCACCTAATTTTTGCGGATCAAATCCCCTTACTGTAACTGCCGGATTAGTAGTATTCACCCGTTCAGCAGGCCAATCTCCTTCAAAAGCTACACGGAATTGTGCTCCTGCAAGCGATAAAGGACTACCTTGTCGGTAAACTTTTTTCTCTAGGGGAGCTATCCATTCCATCGCTTTCACGACTTTTTCACCTTGCGGTACGCGAATGGCCAATAGATTGCTCCAATCCTTTCCTTCCTCCAGAGTACGGTAGTAAATGAACTCTGGCAGGGACTCAAAGCGAATCGGGTCGAATATAAGATTTCCTGACTCTGTCGATTCCAATTCTGCCAGTGGTTTTACGGCATCTGGACTAGAATAAAGCGCTATTTTCCGATTGGCAGGGACATCCTTGAAACCTACTTGAATCTGATGATTACCGAGATGGCGAGCAACAGCATGGGTCATCGGAATATTTGGTGTCTCCATGTCCAATTCTTCATACATGCGCCAATTATAAATACGAATGGCCTTCCAAGGAGTGCCATTATCAGAAGTCAAGACATCCAAACGCCATTCCTGCGCTCGAATTGGCTTGTCCAATACGATGTCTGTCACATGATCACGATTGCCACGAACTTCTTTGGCTAACACCCAATCACCATTCTCATTTTTATAATAGAGATCGAAATCCTTGGTGTTCATTAAGCCATCATTGACCGATTCACCACCTGCACCAGCATGATCCATAGCCCATCGCACGACTGTCCGAGGTTGGGTCAAACGAATATCTACATGGCCACTCAACTGATGGGAAGACCATTTATCTGACAGACTGGTAATGGTCCCATTCAACATGCCCTCAATGCCTTCTCCACCTTCTTTTTTAGCAAAACTTGAACCGATGACTTCTGCTCCGAGAACAATGTTTTCTGCCAATGGTTTAGGAAGGCTAGTATCTTTCACCGTCATTTCCCAATCAAAGATAAACTCCCCTGCCTCCGAACGCAAACCATTTTTCCCAACGGCATGAACTTTCAAAGCTTGGGTTCGACCTTCTGCCTGAGCAGAACGAACAAGCTGAGGGAGGTAAATCCTTGTATTAGAAGAACCTGTCAGCAATTTCCACTGTCCGTCAACCTGCGCATATACTTCATAATAATCTGCATCATCTGTCCCTGTAAAGCTAATCACAGCTTCAGCATCTTGGGCATTCTTCAATCGCTTAGCAAGGACTTGGCCATCTTTCGGTGCAGTAGGTGAAGTTTCTTGGTCATAAATAGCCAACTGCCCTAAACGAAAATCAAAATCCGACAGCGCTGCTTCATTTTCAACAACCACTTGGATACCGTACACTGTCTTTCCTGCCAGACTAGATAAATCAAAGGTCTGATCTTGCCAATCTCCTGATAGTTTAAGCAAGCGCCACGCTTCTTTATTCGCAAATTGATAATCTGGTTCAAGCGCTAGAGCTAGGGAGATATTTGCACCTTGCCCTCCTTTGTGCGCAACCCTTCAACGACTTGTTTCTGATAGAGGAATCTTGGTGGAATACAACTTAACTTCCTGCTTACCATTTTTTTCCAAATCGCCTGTAAAACGAAGAGAGTTGCCCCCATTATAGGCATCATCAAAATCATAAGCCGCAGCAAGCTTTTCACCACTTGCTTCAATCCACCACCGCCAGGTTGGTAAAATACCAGACACAGAGCGATAATTCCATTCCCCATCTTTGGCAACCTTGCCATCTACAAACCATTTTTTCCCGTGCCCTGTATTAAAGGAACTATTGAAATTACTGCTTGTAATAGCCGTCTTATCCGCAATGAGATTGGCCAAGCCATACCAATTTTTATCCGAAGGTTTCTGTTTGGTTGGATCACCTTGATAGCCTGTAAAGAAGATATTCTCATTCTCATGATAATCCTCACCCGTCGCACCCAAACTTGTAATAGTATCTGGCGCAAACAGACCGAGTGATAATTTCAATTTCCCATTTTCATCAAACAGAGCATCCCAGTTAATTTGCGTTTTGTAAGAGCCTCCCCGTTGCAATTCAAACCCAGCAAAAATATCAAATGGATCTCGACCGATTCGTTTCGCCACTTCGATTGAATAGTTATTTTTCGCCCGTGTCCAGTTAAAATTCGCAAAGAAACGATCCGCAGGGACCTTGTCTCCTTCCTTTTCCATAAACGGATAGTTGTACTCACCCAAACCATCTTCGTGATAGCGACCATATTCGTAGGTCATGGCATCATACCAAGAATACGTAATCGGATAACCAATCGATTCTGCATATTCCTTGGTATAGAGCATGAAGTTTCTCATTGTTTCCCCTAGTGGTTGAACCATGCTTCCTGTAGTCTCTTGATTAATGAAATAACCATCGAAACCATAGTATTTTGCCATATCTACCAATTTACGAGCAACAGGAAAACTTCCATCAGGATCCTGTCTCATAGAAGCCACAAACTTCTCTTGGTCTTCAATACTACTGGACCAATTGTAGAAAATCGTTCCCAAAACAGGCACACCATTGCGGTGTCCAGCATCAATAACGTCTGGGCTAGGAATCAAGCCTTCCCAAAACACCATTGAATCAATATACTGCCAATAATCAAAAGCATAGGCTTTAAACTCTTCTCCCCCAACAGAGGCATGGTCTTTCGCCTTAGAGTTGGTATTTGAAAGAGCTTCTACCTTTGCATTCTCATTGGCTCTCTCGTTGACGACATGCCCTCTAAAGCGCTCAACCAACTCTACAGAAGCGCGGTTCAAATCATCATCTGGACGAGCCCCCGGCTCCCAAGCAAGCACCTGATCCCAGTTATCAAACTTAATCTCTTTCGGACGAATTCCTTGATCCTCTACCTGAGGAAAATCAGAAAGCAACAGACCAGAATCCGAAGAAGCCACCTCCTTATCTTCCGCTTCCTCTGTGTCCTCTAGTTTATTTTCTGGATTATCAGACGGAGTTGAAGGCAGTTTTTCTTCTCTACTATCTGATACAGATGCTTCTCCATTCAACTCTTCGGTCACCGCTTTCTCATCTGCTGAAATCGGTGATATTCCTTCCTCAGCTTCGGTCTTTTCCACATGTTCGTTCCCTACCGAAGAGAGCTCAACAGCTGGCTCTGACAAGCTGTCCACATTTTCTAGCTGGTCCGCAGAAACCTGTGCTCCAAATAAGGTCGCACCAATCAAAACAGAACAGGCACCTATTGTAAATTTTCGAATACCGAATCGCTCACGTTTGTCGAAATCACATTTTGTCATATTTTCCTCCTACACAATTGTAGTGCAACAGCTGTTCTCACTTTCCTCCTTTCCAGATCATAGTTGGCACATGCTACCTTTGATAGAACAGCTATAACACGAAGTTTATCTGGTTTTATTAATTCCATTGTACAGAGGAAAAATATGACCTTCAAGCCCTCATGGTCCCCTTCTTTAAATCAGATAAAAAGAACTTTAGTTTAGAGAAAACAAAAAAGAGGAAGTTTCCCTCCTCATTGTCTTAGTTAATTATTTTCTACAAACTCAATACACCAGCCCACCAGTTCATCCAAGCGTTCCATCTGCTCGGTCATGTGCAAATAGCCCAAAACCGCCTCAAAACCTGTGGACATTCGATAGGTGACTACGTCCGCATTCTTGGCCTTGGTGTGGCTATTGGCATTACGCCCCCGCTTGTAGATTTCTTCCTCTTTTTCGGTCAATAGCTGAGCTTCTAAGAGGGCAGAAATCAGGCTTGCCTGAGCCTTGGCCGAGACGTATTTGTTAGCCTCACCGTGCAATTGATTGGGCTTGGTCAGCCCCTTGAAAATCAAGTGCCGTCTGATATACATGGAATAGACGGCATCCCCTTCAAAAGCCAGGGCAATTCCATTGATGAGATTGACATCTACTGCCTTAGTCACGTGTCCACCTCACACCATCCTTGGTATCCAAGAGCTTGATGCCCTGGGCTGCCAATTCATCACGAATACGGTCAGCCGTCGCAAAGTCCCGATTGGCACGCGCTGCTTGACGTTCTGCTATCAAGGCTTCAATCTCGCTGTCCAAGACTTCTTCTTCAAAGACAATACCGAACACTTGCAGCATGTTTCCAAAGGCTTCTTTTACAGTTTCATCGTAGTTGCCTGAGTTGATCCATTTGGCAAAGTCAAAGATAGCCGTAATCCCATTTGCCGCATTGAAATCATCATCCATTGCCGCTTCAAAGGCCGACAGATGTAATTCAAGAACCGACTTATCCACAGAGTTTTGCACAGGTTGTGTATAAGTATTTTTCAGATATTTGAGATTGATTTCCGCATCTGAAATAGCCTTCTCAGTGTAGTTGAGTGGACGGCGGTAGTGCTGGGTAGATAGGAAGAATCGCAAGACCTGACCATCAATTTGTTCCAACATATCATGGGCTGTCAGGAAATTGCCCAAGGACTTGGACATCTTCTCATCATTGATATTGAGCATGGCATTGTGCATCCAGTAATTCGCAAAGGTCTGACCTGTCTTGCACTCAGACTGGGCGATTTCATTGGTATGGTGAGGGAATTCCAAGTCCGCACCACCACCGTGAATATCAATGGTATCTCCCAAAATCTCTGTCGCCATAACCGAACACTCGATATGCCAACCTGGACGACCTGCTCCCCAAGGACTTTCCCAAGAAACTTCGCCTGGCTTGGCAGTTTTCCACAGGGCAAAGTCGAAAGGATGCTCCTTCAATTGACCTTCTCCCTCAACACGACCAGAAGCCCCAGCTTCTAGGTCAGACAAGGTTTTGTTGGCCAAACGAGCATAGTTTTCAGCCTTTTCCACACGGAAATAGACATCTCCAGAAGCTTCATAGGCGTACCCCTTGTCAATCAAAACCTGCACAAAATCAATGATTTCATCCATATAGTCGATAACCCGAGGGTTTTTGGTAGCTGGTTTGACACCTAACTTTGCCACATCTTCCTTGAAAGCTGCGATAAACTTATCAGACAGTTCCTTGGTTGTCATGCCTGCTTCATTAGCAGCTTTGATAATCTTGTCATCCACATCCGTAAAGTTAGAAATGTAAGCTACATCAAAGCCACGGTATTCAAAATAGCGGCGGATGGTATCAAAAGCCACGACACTACGGGCATTTCCGATATGGATATAGTTGTAAACCGTCGGACCGCAAACATACATCTTGACCTTCCCCTCTTCCAAGGGCACAAAGTCACGCAAACTGCGGGTCATGGTATCGTAAATTTTAATCATAGTTTCTCCATTACTTCTGAGTATTCTTTAGGACTTGATACTTTTGATACAATTTTACTAGCCAATAAGCTGTCACTGCCAGCCAAATCATCCCTAGCTGCCAGTTTCCTTGGGAAAACTTAAGGATAGATAGAATTGTTCCAGCGATGGAGGTCAACACATAAGGCCAGTTTTGTCTTACTAATTTTTTTAACATGATGTACTTTCTAATTTTCTTGCAACGGTCTTATCCGTCGGTTCAATAACTGCAGGACTTGGTTCAAATTCTTCTAGAAGCATATCAACCTTCTTTCCTACAAATGCGACGAATGGTGGCTGGCTTCTCGTAATTCTGCAAGCTTAGTCGTGTAGTGTTCACGGCCATCTTCCATGTCATGAATGACCTTCTCATCTTTTTGACCATGCACACGGACAATCTTAGCTGGCATACCGACCACTGTCACATCTGCTGGAACATCGGCTAGGACAACGGCAGCTGCACCCACTTTAGCATTTTCCCCGATTTCAACAGGTCCAATAACCTGTGCGTGTGCAGAGACAAGGGCACCCTTTCGGACAGTTGGATGGCGTTTGCCCGTATCCTTTCCTGTTCCACCAAGCGTTACGCCGTGGTAAAGCATGACTCCAGACTCAATAATAGCTGTCTCACCAATAACCAAACCAGCTCCATGGTCAATGAAGACTCCCGAAGCAATTTCGGCACCTGGATGAATCTCAATATTGGTCCAAAAACGCCAAAATTGGCTGTGCATCCGAGCCAGGAGCTTGAAACCTTTTTTCCACATCCAGTGGGATAGACGGTGGGCCGCCAAGGCCTTGACACCAGGGTAAGTCAAAAGGACTTCCAAGGTCGTCCGTGCTGCCGGATCTTTTTCTTTTACAATCTCAATGGTGTCCTTCCACCAACCCATAGTCACTCCTTCTAGCGAGAAGACAAGCCCGCTACCGAACTTGTCTACTCAGCTTATTTCTTTTCAACCTTGTGGAATTTGAATTCACCAAAGTTGTTATCTTTTTTCTCTTTGTTGTCTTTATGACGGCGTGGTCTGTCAGAACGCTCGCGTTTTTCTGGCTCCACATAACCTTCTGGTTTTGGAAGAAGAGCCTTCATAGAAGCATCAATACGTCCTTTATCATCAATCTTGATAACTTTAACATCGACAATATCGCCGATTTCAACTAGGTCTTCTGGTTTATTGACACGAGTCCAAGCCATTTCAGAAACGTGGACGAGAGCATCAGTCTTGTCAAAGAGGTTGACAAAGGCACCGAATTTCTCCAAACGGACAACTTTTGCCTGGAAGACTTCGTCCACTTTTGCCTCACGAACAAGACCTGCGATGATTTCCTTGGTCCGCTCAATCGCATCGCGATCTGGTGAGAAGATCGCCACAAGACCGTCTTCGTCAATATCAATTTTCACGCCAGTTTCTGCAATAATCTTATCGATGGTTTCGCCACCCTTACCGATAACAATCTTGATCTTATCTACATCAATCTTGATAGTGTCAATCTTCGGTGCAGTTGGTGCCAAGTCAGGACGAACTTCTGGGATCGTCGCTTCGATGACATCAAGGATTTCAAAACGTGCCTTCTTAGCTTGTGCTAAGGCTTCTTCCAAGATTTGCGGTGTAATACCGTCAATCTTGATGTCCATTTGAAGGGCTGTGATACCGTCACGAGTACCTGCCACCTTGAAGTCCATGTCGCCAAAGTGGTCCTCAAGACCTTGAATATCGGTCAAAACGGTGTAGTTGGTGCCGTCTGAAATCAGACCCATAGCAATCCCTGCAACTGGTGCCTTGATTGGCACACCACCTGCCATGAGGGCAAGGGTACCAGCTGTGATAGAAGCCTGTGATGAAGAACCGTTTGATTCCAAGACTTCTGCTACCAAGCGGATAGCGTAAGGGAAGTCTTCCAAGCTAGGCAATACCTGCTCAAGAGCACGCTCACCAAGAGCACCGTGACCAATCTCACGACGACCTGGTGCACCATAACGACCAGTTGAGCCCACTGAATATTGTGGGAAATTGTAGTGGTGCAAGAAGCGTTTCTTGTACTCATCATCCAAACCATCGATAATTTGAGTTTCACCCATTGGTGCCAAGGTCAAGACCGAAAGGGCTTGCGTTTGACCACGGGTAAAGAGACCTGAGCCATGAACATTTGGCAAGAAGTCTACTTCTGCATCCAAAGGACGAATCTCATCAACACGGCGACCATCTGGGCGGACCTTGTCTTCTGTAATCAAACGACGAACTTCTGCGTGCTCCATGAGTTCCAAAATTTCATGGACATCCCGCATGATGCGGTCAAATTCCTCGTGTTCAGCGTATTTTTCTTCGTAGGCTGCGATGACGGTCTCACGAACGGCATTGGTCGCATCTTCACGGGCCAATTTTTCTTCTACCTGCACCGCTTTTTTCAAATCGTCATTATAAGCTGCGACAATCTCAGCCTGTAATTCTGGATCAACTTGAAGAAGCTCGACATCTGCCTTTTCCTTGCCGACTGCTGCTACGATTTGATTTTGGAAATCCAAGAGTTCTTGAATAGCCGCATGACCTTTGAAGAGTGCCTCCAACATGATGTCTTCTGACAATTCTTTGGCACCAGACTCTACCATGTTGATGGCGTCCTTGTTACCAGCTACTGTCAAGTCAAGGAGAGACTCTTCCATTTGAGCCTTATCAGGGTTGATGATGAGTTCACCATTGACATAACCAACCTGCACACCTGCGATTGGACCGTTGAAAGGAATGTCTGAAATCGCAAGAGCCAAGGACGAGCCAAACATAGCTGCCATTGGAGCAGAGGCATTTGGATCGTAAGAAAGCACTGTGTTGATGACTTGAACTTCGTTACGGAAGCCTTCCGCAAACATTGGACGGATTGGACGGTCAATCAAACGAGCTGTCAAGGTCGCATCGGTTGACGGACGGCCTTCACGCTTCATCCAGCCACCTGGGAATTTCCCTGCGGCATACATTTTTTCTTCATAGTTGACTTGGAGCGGGAAGAAATCACCCGTTGCCATTTTCTTGGACATAACTGCCGCTGTAAGGACTGTCGAGTCGCCATAGCGAACAACAACCGCACCATTGGCTTGTTTGGCAACCTGGCCAGTTTCAACGACCAATTTCTTGCCAGCAAAAACCGTTTCAAATACTTGTTTTGACATGAATTGTCTCCTATTTCTTCTGAAATTTTTCTTGCGTGTTTTCTACAAAAGACAATCAAACAAGCTTGTTTCACTCTCTTTTGCACAAAACCACGCATACTTCTTATTTTATCATATTTGACGGAAAATGTGGGGAATTGAGGAAGGAATTTGAGGGAAAATCTAACCTGCTATATAAACAACCGAACGAATCGAATACTCTTCAATCCAACGAAGAACACCCAGCTTTTCTGAGTGTTCTTTTGTGTATTCTATTTGAACAATCTCATATAGTCGCTCTTGCTTGCGACAAGATAGCGAACGTTTACGACCTTTTGTGCTTCATCAATGTTATAAATAGCTATATAATCCTTTTTGATTGGTAGTCCTCGCGTCAGCTGACCTGGGACTAGCGGTCGTTCATCTGCGTTAAGACCTCGCTCTGGGAATATTTCAAGGCTTCTAAGTCCTGCTATTAGCACTTGGATTTTTTTGTCCGCAGCATCAGGACTTTTTAGTTCTTCCCTGATGTAGCTGCGAATGTCAGCTAGTTCCTCATATTATAGCTAGAGGTAGGTTTACTTGGTACTTATCCAAAAAGCTTGGTCTCCATTTCATCCAATGATAGATAGTTGCCCGCATTCATTTCAGCTACATTTTTCATCACTTCTGCTTGCAGTTCGGCAAATAGTCGCTCTTTTTCCAGTTCTTCACTTTTAAGCCCAATTTCTCCTGTTACTACAATATTTTTGAGAAACAGGTTGAGGGCCTGGGGCATGGTCATATTTTGACTTGCCAAGACCTCTTTTGCTTCTTCTACAAGTGATTTTTCTGATTGAAAGTTAATCAATTTCTTTTCAGCTGTTAAGGACATAAGATGATGCCTCTTTATATTTTTCTTTATTGTAGTCTTTATATCTCAAAAAATCAACCAATAATCCTCTACAAAGTCTTTGATTTCAGAAAAGTCCAGCTTTTCTGAGTGCTACACTTCCATAATGGGACATGAGAAAACTGCCGATTCACACTGCTTGGAGGTCTTTATGCTACCGATTATTCATTTCTCAGACCGAGTACTCGTTTTATATAAAGGTAAAATGAAATGGATGTTTCACAAAATCTAACAAAGGGATATCGCTTTCATGGACATGGCCAACAACCATTTGGCGGTCGTCCTGAGGCAAGTCGACCAAACAAATTTCTAGTTCTGATTGATAGCGAAGAAACTGTTCATTAGCAAGAACAATATCTCCTCGTTTTCGATGACTTGCTGGCCCTTGAATTGCATATCCTTTTAACTGAGCCCTTGAATGGCTAGCACGTATGACATATTCACTGGCATCAATTCTATTTTCGAAATTCATTCCCTTCAATTGCTTTGGAAACTGCGCTGATAGGGCTATTATACCCTTTGTCAAATATGAAAATCTTTCTAATGAAGCACTCGATAAGGCATTATCCCCAATACAAACATAATCACTTTCACAACACATCAAACAATCGAGTGCGGCTTGAATTGGAGGCAACGCTCTATGTTCTTCAACGGTTGGAAGTCCTTCAAAAAGCGGAAAACGCTTGTTATCTCCAGGAATAAAGGTGATGACTTTTATTCCACAAGAGTGTAGCCGACTATTTAGATCACGGACACTACTTCCCCCTAAACCTGTATAAGGCTTAGGATAATAATTATGACATGCCAAAACTTTTGTTTTCTCAATACCAACGTCCATCATCTTCCTTAAAAAATCATCTGACAATGTAGATGCATTTAAGACAAGTAAAAAGTCTTCCGACAATGATTTCATGACTTCAATAGTAATTCCATCATCAATCCTAAGTGCTTTAATACCGAGCTTTTTAATCCCTTCATTCCCATATCGCTTCAAACTATCTTGATTGATATCCATAATCAAGGTCAGCCCTTCTCGTTGACATTTTGTTACAATATGACGAATCTTTTCGTCTCCCTTCTCTTCTTCATTTATATTAAGCGAAGAGAAAACAAAGGAAAATCCTGCATTTTGATATTCTATAAACCACTTTTCCGAATTAGCAAATGAGTTAGATAAATAGAGTGAAAAACCGAAACGACTGAAAAAATCATTAACTTCCATATACGGTCTCAATTCTATCTTCATCCACACCAAAGAACCAAGTTAGTACAAAACCACCTACATATGCAGCCAGCATCGCTATAACAAATTGCAGTTGGCTTCCAGGTACCATGATTAACAGTCCAAACAAACCAGAAACTCCTTGAGATACAGTCCCTAAATGGAATAACACTGCCAAAATACCGCCAAAACCTGAACCTAAACAAGCGGTTAGGAAAGGTTTGCCCAATGGCAAAGTGACGGCGTACATCATCGGTTCACCAATTCCCAAGATTCCGACTGGAATAGAATCTCGTGTTAGTTGTTTCAACTTTTTATTTTTTGTTTTCAAAAAGAGTGCTAAACCAGCTCCGACTTGTCCACCACCTGCCATCATCAAAATAGGCAAGAGATAATTTATACCACCTGTTGGCCCAGATGGATCATTCAACAAAACATGTATTGGAGTCAATGCTTGGTGTAGTCCAACTGATACCAATGGTAAGAAGCCTGCTGACAAAATATACCCACCTACTATACCTAGCTTCTCATATACAAAATTTAATCCACTATAGATAGCTGTGGTTAACACCTCTCCAAGAGGCTGAATGACTAACAAAGCAACCAGTCCACCCAATATTACTGTACAAAGAGGAGTCAAAAAAGTGTCTAAAAAACTTGGCATATATTTTCGGATATTTCTTTCTAGAAATGCAAAGAAAATCCCAACAAATAGAGCCGCTAGCAAACCGCCTGCACTAGGTGAGAATGCCTTGTCCACAAAAGGTAATAAAATTGATTTGTCATCCACTACTGTCAACAAAGGCATTGAAGGAACTGCCACAGACATCGCTCCGGCCATTGCTCCCAAAATCGGACTTCCTTTAAATTCTTTCGCCGCATTCATTCCAACATAGATTGGCAAAAAAGTAAAGAGTCCCCAACTCATAGTCCTAATACATTGATACCACCATTCCATTGCAAAAGCATTCCCGGTTGATACATTAATGACATTTGTAATCCCATTTATCAAACCTGCCGCAATTATACCAGGTAATATAGGTATAAAAATATTAGCAATTTTTTGCAAGAATCGTTGAACTGGCTTGTCGTACTTCTCTTTATTTATCCTTTTATTTGTAGCAGCAACATCCGCTGTTGTGTAATCTTCTTCAACACTTCCCAATGATATACCTGTCAGTTCTGAAAATGCTTGGCCAACCTTTGTCACTGTTCCAGGCCCAAAAACAATTTGAAGTGTATCTGCCTCAACAACTCCCAAAACCCCTTCTATGTTTTTGAGACTATCAAGGTGAACCAGCTTGTCATCTCGTAACTGTAAACGAAGTCGTGTCATACAAACCGCATTCCCAAGGATATTTTCCCTGCCACCAACATTTTCAAGAACTTGCTTTGCAACATCTTTCGTATTTTTCATTTTAATTCTCCTTATCCAAAATTGATTGAATTGCGAATGAAATGTGATTATGATAGTTTTCCAGAAGTTTTTTTGCCTCTATTTGATCAAGTTGACTCAACTGCATCAAGATGGCTAATTTCACGTCTTGGTTGGCTTGTTGAAAAATATGTTCCGCCTCCATCTCTGTACAGCCAGTTGTTTCACAAATAATTCTTTTTGCTCGTTGAATCAGTTTTTGATTGGTCGGTTGCACATCTACCATGAATCCTCGAAAAACTTTTCCTAGTTGTATCATCGAGGTGGTAGAAATCATATTCAGAATCATTTTTTGAGCTGTCCCAGCTTTCATTCGACTAGATCCCGTTACAACCTCTGGTCCAACCAATACTTCAATCGGAGCATCTACCAATGGGGAGATTTCCGCATCTTGTACACAGGAAATACTGGCCGTCTTTGCTCCAATTTCACGAGCATATGTGACTGCCTCAAGGACATATGGAGTCCTGCCTGAAGCAGCAAGCCCGATAACTACATCCTTCTCCGATATACCAATTTGTTGCAGATCCTCTACAGCTGCTGCTCGGTTATCCTCTGCCCCCTCTTTGGCGGCACGTACAGCCCCATTTCCTCCAGCAATAAGTCCTTGTACTAACTCTGGAGAAACTCCAAAAGTCGGCGGACACTCCGAAGCATCCAAAACTCCTAGCCTTCCTGAGGTTCCCGCTCCGATGTAGATCAGTCTACCGTCCTTTTTCAAGCAGTCAACGACTATTTCTATTACTGCATTAATTTGGGGCAGTATACGTTGTACAGCTAAAGCAACCAGGCCATCTTCACGATTAATGTAGGCGGTGATTTCCCCGATAGACATTGTCTCAATAGCAAATGAGTCTGGATTGGACTGCTCTGTATTCAATCGTTCAATATCCATCTTATTCTCCTTTCTTTTTTTGTAAACGTTTGCTATAATCGTATTATACAACTTTTGTATTATTATTTCAATATTTTTTAGAAATAAAAGAAACTTTGTAACAGACTGTGTTAGAAGGGAATCATTATGAATAGAAACATTTTAAATCACTCGATAGAGAATTTAACCCCTACCGAAAACAAATTATTGGACTATATTGAAGAAAACATCCATCGTATTGAAACAATGAATATCTATCAATTAGCCGATAACGCCGGAGTATCAACAGCTACAATCAGTCGAATCAGTAAAAAATTGGGCTATTCTAACTTTAATAAGTTAAAGATAGAAATAGCCAAATCGAAATATGATGATTTACTTAATGCTCACTTCACGCCATCAGATTCGATTGACGATATTTCTACTAAATTAATTCATTCAATAACAATTTCAAATCGACAAACCGTCAGTTTTCTAAACTTGGAAGAATTAGAAGCCGCCGTAACATTATTACAAAGCGCTTCTCGAATTTATTTATTTGGAGTTGGGGCATCAGGTATTGTTTGCAGTGACTTTTACTACAAGCTGAGTAGAATCGGTAAAACATGTATTTTTGCACAAGATACACATATTCAGATGGCTAATATTGCAACCGCTGGAAACGGTGACTTAGCAATCGGAATTAGTTATAGCGGAATGACAAAAGAAGTCGTTGAGCCACTTCGTTTCGCAAAAGAAAATGGAGTTTCAACGATAACTATCACTGGAACTGGTAAGAATCAATTAGCAGATTTAGCCGATATTACATTTAGAATCCCACGACATGAGCATGAACTTCGAGTCGGGGCTATTACATCACGAAGCAACTCACTTTTCCTAACCGACTTGCTTTACCTAGCACTTATCCAGGATCATAAACAAGAGATTACAGCTATCTTAGAACAAACAAAACATCTTACAGAAGTAATCAAATAGACCACCTGATAAATCCACTACAAAAAGCAAATCCCCTAAGCTCAATCGAATCTTTTATTGAAGCAACTCATACAATAGGGAAAAAAACAAAAAACACAGCTCAGTATACAAGATACTGGTGCTGTGTTTTTTTGTTTCTATACCTGCTAATTAACGACGGAGTCCGAGTGAGTGAATCAATTCACGGTAACGGTTAACGTCTGTGCGGCGTAGGTATGCCAACAAGTTACGACGGCGACCGATTTTTTTCATCAAACCACGGTAAGTTGCGTGGTCTTTTTTGTGTTGTTTGATGTGGTCGTTAAGGTGGTTGATTTCCCAAGTAAGTACTGCTACTTGTACTTCAACTGAACCTGTGTCGCCTTCATGACGAGCATATTGTGCCATGATTTCATTTTTTTTCTCTTTTGAGATTGCCATGATATGTTCTCCTTTGTTTTTGAGCCTAATCCGAGTGACAGGTTGGCGACCTGTAACCAAGAAAAAGCTAGATTTGTCCTTTTGGACCTCATTTATTCTATCAAGGATTGTCTTTTTTGTCAACTGATTTGAAAACTAGCTGAGTAGCTCTGCTATTTTCAAAAAAAGCCAGCTTTTGCTGACTTTCTGCTTGTATATCACATTTACTCGGCCTTTTCTGCTTTTGGCAAGATAAGATTGAGGATAATACCTACAATGGCTGAGAGGGCTGTACCTGAAAGGGTGATGGCACCGATGTTGAGAACTGCTCCACCAAGACCCAATACCAGCATTGAGCTTGCAATAATCAGGTTGCGGACTTGACCGAAATCAACACGGCTTTCAATCAAAACTTTCAAACCGTTTGAGGCGATAACACCGTAAAGTAAGATAGACATACCACCAAGAACGGCACTTGGAATAGTTGAGATAAGGGCTGTAAATTTACCCAAGAATGAGAAGGCAATGGCAATCAAGGCTGCGTTACGGATAACGGATACTGATGCGATGCGAGTCATACCGATAACCCCTGTGTTTTCACCGTAAGTCGTGTTAGCAGGTCCACCGATAAAGGCAGATACAGCAGTCGCTACACCATCTCCAATCAAGGTACGGCTGAGGCCTGGATCTTTCAAGAACTGGCGGCCGCAGATTTGGCTGAGAACGGTGTGGTCACCGATATGCTCAGCTACTGTTACAACAGCAATTGGTAAGATAGCAATCATTTCTGGACCGAAGTAGAAATTGTACGACTTGAAGGCACCTGTTTCAAATGGTAGGTAGAAACCTGGCAATTCAAACCAAGCCGCTTCCAAAACGGGTGTGAAGTCAACCAAACCAAGACAGAGAGCAATCACGTAACCACCGACAATGGCAATCAAGAAAGGAACAATCTTGGCGAAGCCTTTCCCTTTGGTATTGACAAAAGCAGCAATCAAGAAGGTTGCAATCGCCACGACGACGTTTTTCCAGTCGCCGTCTGCGACGAAGCCTGCTGAAGTCACGGCAGAGTTGGCAAGACCCAGACCGATGACGATAATCATTGGACCGATGACAATCGGTGGCAAGAGGCTGTCGATCCACTTAGTACCGATAACTTTGACAAGTGCAGCAATCAACACGTAAATCAAGCCGACGAAGAGAATACCAGTCTGAGCTGCCGACACATCACCACCCATTTCCTTGATAGCAAGGGCCATAGCTGAGATATAGGCAAAGGAAGAACCTAGGTAAACCGGCACCTTAAACTGTGTCGCTACTTGGTAAATCAAGGTCCCGACACCTGATGCGAAGAGGGCAACCGATACGGGCATACCGAGAATCAGCGGCACCAAAATCGTCGCACCAAACATAGCGAACACATGCTGGAAACTCAACAAAATCCCTTGAAGCGGTGCTGGTTTCTCATGGACATCAAACAAAAGATTGGCTTTTGTACTCATAAATCTCCCATTCTGGGTACACAAAAAGACCCAGACTTTCTAAATATACATAGTCATAGGCCCTTAATGAATTATCCTGTTGTCTTTCTCACCTCACGGGATGAGTTTAAAAACCTACGCTTTTGGTATTGTAACATAAGCCCTTACTTTTGGCAAGGAATTTTGTAAATTTTTATTTTTTAGAAAAATGGCTGAGCAGGGAGCTGACTACAGCATGTTACCCCAGTTTATTTGTCCGATAAAAATTAAGCTAATCCTCCAAACCTATACCTTATTAATTGTTTAACATTATCATCGTCTCCGATATACTTAATGATGCCAAGTAAATCCAGAGCCACCTCCGCAAACTGACCCTCACTAAAGCCCATTAAATGCTCTGTAGATTCAACAAGATGTTTTAGTCTTATCATCCATTCTTATTTGCTTTACGACTTAAATAATTGACATCATACGATCATGCAACACTTCATCTTTTAGATTAATCACCCTGATTCCCTCTTAACTTTCTCAGAATTCCTTAGACGAAAATTTATACAAAGATTCAAATCTGATACAAAAATCAATTTATTTTGTTATTTGACAGATTCCTATTGTGATTTATACTTGAAAATAGTAGCCATAAAGCTCGCATAACTTTCGCGACTCGGATCCGTTTGTTGAACTTGTTCGAGTAGATTGCTATAAAATTCTTTATCGCTCTTTTTGGAAATTGAAACAAGATTCTTCAACAGTTTGATGAGTTGACTTGTTAACGTCTCACAATCATAGTCCATATCATAGAATCTTTGGTAAGCTCTATCATATACATTCTGTTTCTCTTCCTGATTTATTTCCTCTTTTCTATCTATGAGTTGCTGATAGGTAACTTTTTGATTTAGCCAATCATTCTCAAAAGTAGTCAATAGTCTTTCAGTAGTATTTTTCTTACCATAGTAGAGCTTAATAAGCGGAACCATATCTATCCAAATAGTTTCAAGTAAAATTTTGACCTTTCGATTTTTAAAAACGATTAGATTCCCATCTCCCCACAAATAAACTCGAAATCCTTTTTCTTTAAGTTCCACAATATATTCTTCAGTTGACAATTCTGAATCCGAATCAACAACGATATACTTTTTGAGCCATTGTGGCAAACGTGGGTCATCAATTTCCCATGAACCACTTAAACTTCGTATTTCCTTCGTTCTTGTTTCGTCTCTTTCAAGACGACCAGGAATTTTTGTCCAAGTAGTTGTATATCTTTCAACTATATTTCCGTTTTGGTAATATTCATTTTGGAAACTTTCATACTTGGTACTTTTTCTTCGTTCTGTTTTATAAAGTAGCCTCATACCCTCTCTCTTATCTGTACTTTTTATGAGCTGATTGATTTCCAGTACTCATATACCTTTAAATCCATTAATACAACTTTTCCCACTGTGTTATAGAAGCAGACAAGACTGCCTTATACTGATGATAGAACTCCAATAGCTCACCTGGTGTAATAACAATGAGATTGTTCAAATTCTCTGAATTAACAATCGTCGGGGCATATAGAAACACCTCATACCCATCCTGTAAAAAGTCAATAAATTGCAGGGCATCCAGCGGTGCCGCTTTTCTCCCCTTTACCTGAACAATTGCTTTTTTAGGCTGATTTGCATTTCGAGAAAGAAATTCACACTCTACCTTTACGGTAGTAGATTTTCGAGCAATCGAATTGGACAAAACATAGTAATTATACTTGATTTGGATAAAAGCTATCACTAATTCCTCCAAGTCAAAATCAGGTAAGTTGTCCAGTAGATTTCCTTCTAAGTGTGAAATCTCATAATAATTTTCGTTAGATAGCTCATTATAGACAGCTTTAGAATACTCAATAATGACTGATTCTCGAATTCTTTGTGCTGTGCCTGCGTTAGCTCTATTAAATGTTGCTTTGATCTGTCCAGGAACCTGCGTCCCAACCTTAAAGGCTTTGACGGGTAACAAAGCTCCGTAATCTAAACGGTGATTGATTTTTGCAAAAGCAGTCCCTATTGCTCTACATATCCAGTAATTACCATCCAAGTCACGTGTCCAGAATAAATCGTCAACCTCGGTTTCCCTAAAAATATTCAATACTGGATTTATTTTATTAGAAAGGCTTTTTACTGCATTATAATAATCTAAGTAATCAACTTTTTCATTCTCACTAAAAATACCACTCCAGCCAATCGCAAGAAATTGTTCATCTGATTTCAGGCAAAATTCAATCAATTCATTACGAAATTCTGTTCCTGTTTTTAAATTAATTCTTGCTACGTATTCCATATTCTTACTAGCTCCATTCCTGTCCTTACAATCTATTTGTTCTTCAACACAACTGTTGCATTCGGAATCATTTTCGCATGCATTTCCGCAGCTGTTTTATCATAAAACGGTCCTACAATCGTATTTCCAAATTGATCTACCACAATCCATTCTTGCATATTCTTCCCCTCCTTTCAATCAAGAGTTATAGTGCTGATACATCCATTCTAATACACAGGGTAGACACATAGTGTCCCCTATATCTAATTTTTATAGTTTTCTTGCATATTTTTGAGAAAATATTTCATATCTTCTACAAGCGAACTCGGAGAAAGCACAGTTAGGGCATCTGCCTGACTCAGCAACCAACGTTTTAAGCCTGGTGTATCTTGACTTACAAATTCAATCACATTACCCTCTGAGCTTGTTTCGATAATCTTTGCTGTCGGAAATTGATCCAAGACAATGGTTGGATCATAGTTAAATCTGACTCTTATGGTTAATTCCCGTCCCATAAAAGAATCCACGCGCTTATTCCGTACCTCACCATCTCGAAACTTTTTGCCATAAGAAATAGCTGGCTTCTTCTCAGTCGAAAGTTTCCATTCTAAAATCCGATCTAACTTTAAAGTCATATAGGATGAATGTTTTAGATTATAAGCTACAAGGTAAAAGTAATGACTATCGTAGTAGAGTGACACAGGAAAAACTGTGTGTTTCTTTTCTACATTGTAGGGAGATTGGTAGCGAATATCTAATACCAATTCCTTACGAATGGCCTCTGACCATTCCCAAATCTTATCGATTCTATTTTGAGTATCTGAAAGCGGGGCATAGTTTAAGAGTTCACTGGCGATAATGGCAGAAATTTCTTTCTGCTCATCTTTCGATACCAGAGCAAATAAACTATCTAAAACAGCCTTATTTTCTTCCTTATTCAAAGCCCGATTTTCTAGCAAAATTTTAGAAATTGTCAGAATTTCCTTTTTGTTAAAAAGAGACTTCCCTTTTAAGAAGCGAGTATGGTACTTTGAATCATAGGCTAACTCCGCTGCAATCATCGGCTGACTTTCGATAAATCCTCCTAGAAGGGCAAAATCTCTTTGAATAGTCTTCTCACTAACTCCAAATTCATCTGCCAACTGTGACTTTTTTAGATGTGCTCCTGATTGTAAACGTAAAAATATAGTAAGTAATCTTTCCTGATCGTTCATAGAAACCTCAATTCTAAAAAGATTATAACACTCTTAACAAGTCAAATTCAATAAATTTCCTTGGTAAAGAATCTTGCTCAATGCGTCATTTGAATTATCAAACTCACAACCTGTTACCAGTAATTTTCCGCCTGTTTCTAGATAACTTTCCAAAATTCTTGCCAACTTCTTCAGAATCGCATCGGTACTATTATAAAATTCTTCAATATTTTCAATCATCACAACATCAAATTCTTCTAGAAAATGAACATTTTGTACTATTTCTAGCGCCAAACTGACTCCAACTACTCGTTTCACTTTCCTATTCATCTCTCGATAGTAAAATTCTATGTGGTCAACAAAGCTCCTTCTGATGTGATCAACATCTGAAATAATGTATAAAAGTTGTCCGATATAGCTCTTTTGAGGGATTCCAAAAAAATCGCTCACTTCCCGATTGATGCTGTCAAAAGAACTTCTCACCTTGGTATCCGAGTCCAAATTTCTGTATAGCAAATCGATAAATATTTCTAAAATTTCCATATCATTAAATACAGCATTTTCTTTTAAAACATTATTATTCATGTACATTTCCTTTCTTCTATCCCTGTAATCCAAAACCTATTAACCGTTGAGTTGATTCCAACTCTGATAATTCTTGAATGGCGTTCTTAATATCAGCTTCTATTACGACATTCATCTCTGTTTCATCCAAATCCCTCTTACCTATCCTTTCCATTACCCGAGTCGCCTGTTGATACAAGATAGCTTCTATTAATTTACGAACATAGCGTCCATTACCAAAATGTTCATTTCTAACACGACTCGAAAAGTGCGAGCGCAATGCACTCTCACAGCTTGATTCAATGGAATAGCCCTTATTACTCAACATCATTCTAAAAATTTCACACAGTTCGTCCACAGAGTAATCTTCAAAATGAATGATTTTTGAAATTCTAGATTGTAATCCTGGATTCGTCTCTATGAAATTGTGCATCAAATCTTTATAACCGGCAAAAATAACAACTATCTCATTGCGACGATTTTCCATTTCTTGAATAATGGTGGGTATAGCTTCATTGGCAAAATCTCTTTCACTCTGTGGAATCAGACTATAAGCTTCATCGATAAACAATACACCGCCACTTGCGCTATCAAACACCGTTTTTATTTTTGGCGCTGTTTGACCAACATATTCCCCAATAAGATCTGCTCTTCCAACCTCTACTATCTTGTTTTCTGCGATCAATCCATGTTCATACAGGATTTCTGTATAAAGACGAGCTACCTCTGTCTTACCCGTCCCTGGATTTCCTGTGAATAACAAGTGCCCATTACTTTCTTCAACATGATAGCCTCTTTCTTTCCTCAGTTTCGATAGTTGTTCAAAAGCAACTTGTTGTCTGATTAATTTTTTTACAGATTGAAGACCAATCATTTGATTCAGCCTCTTCTCAGCTTGGCCACATTTACTTTTAGATTGTTCCTTTTGCAAACTAAAGTGACACAGATCCAGCAATCCATTTTCTTGACAATAATTGGTTGCCACCGCATATTCATGAATTCTCTGAACCATTCGTCGAATATCTTTTGCATTGATGAGATTTGAAGCCTTTTCTACATACTCCCTAACAATTTTCTTGTCTATACTAATTCGTCTTTTTGCTAATAGTTGAATAGCAATTTCAACCAGTTCGTCATTTGTATAAGGAGGAAACTCGATTCTATTTACATTATAGTATTCCTCCTGTAATTCCATTTCTATTTTTTTAGCTTCTTCAGTCGATTGAGCAATTAGAATACAAATATTATTCTCCTTCTTTGTATTGATATTAGCGAAAAGTTCTAATTTAGGACGAGCTCTTGCTTTTAAATAGTCATAAACAACTGGAAATTGTTTTTCTTCAGTCTTAGGAAGAAAGTATTCGCTACAATGAGTATCAACTGCTTTCAAGTCGAACAAGCGTTCTAAATATTGGAGGGCATATTTTCGTCCAGTCCCCTTTTGACCGTTGAAAATTAAGAAAAATGGCTCTTTCGTATGCGATTCTAAATCGTTTGATTGGTAGTCTAAATAGTTTATAAGATGCTGAATGCTATTTTTAAAGTCGCTGAGACCAATCATATTTTCTGACAACACATCTGCATTCGGAGTAAGACCTTGCTTATCTTCCTTTGATTGCTTCAATAAGAAATAACCAAATTCACCCAAATTTTCACGCCCAACTTTTTCAATAAAATCATCCTCATTTATTGAAGAATAGTCGTCTAAATAGACATCCACTTTCCAAAGTGATTGAACCTTTTTTGCTATTTCTCGTTTTGTATTTGCAGCTCCCGTTACAATAAATAAATCTTCTTTTTCCTTCAAAAAATACATCCAATTATTTTCTTGTGTAAAAGATTCACTAGGTCGCTCTAGTTGCTGTACATCTCCCATTAGTTTTATGTGATAATAATTCATCTTTACCCCTCTATTCTGACGTTCTCTATAAGAAGTATATAAAAATAGATGGACAAAATATGTCCATCTATTTTATTAAATTTATTTACAATCCCATCCTACTTCATCTTATTAGGAGAGGGTCTGTCTATGATTTTCAACAGAGTAAAATCATATTTAAAAAGTTTTTCACTAGCCCACACTCTTTATCCGTTTCTTAATCTTCTGACCAAACTCCATCATTCTCCGCTTTTCTTCTGGCCAGATTTTAGTCACGCGGTCAACAGCGATTATGAAGATGATTACCGCAGCATAGTCCTTGGCTTTTTCAATCAGACCAACACTTTCAGCAACTACTAAAAGTAGATAGAATGTGAATAAAATAGTTCGTTTGGGTAACGCCATCAAAAACTCAATCCCTGCCTTATAGCCCAGATAAATCTGCCGATTAAGTCCTTTGGCCTTTTCCAAACGACGATTGAGAAAGGCACGAATCCGCTTGTAAAACCAATCCGAAGTCAGAAAAAGTGACTGGGCACCAATTACAATCAAAGAAACATTATTGGCATGTTCTTCCTTAAGCCCTAGCGCTCTAGTCACAACGTAGGTCCAATCACCATTATCAATACAGATAAAAATAGTAAAATAAACAACCGCTCCCGCTACTATAACAAGGGGAAGGGCACGGATATATTTCAACATAGAATAACCTCTCTTGGACAAATCTTAGAACCTATATTCATAAACAAAGTGTTCTTATGCAAGAAATCGTTTTTGCTCATCAAGGCAATTTTTTGAAGGAATACTTGACTCTATCATCATTTAGTCTCACTTTATTGCTTCGACGAGTAAAAAGCTCCTGTGGCTGTTTTCGCCTACCACCTAATTGGTCAGGAATTTCCTTTCCTTATCTCCACCTTCAAACACTCCAATGGAAGCGATGAATTATGAACACAGGTTCTTATATATATTGTAATATGTTATACCAAATACGGTCAAGCAGGGGCTAGAATTTCAGATACGACAACTGTATATCCTTAGCATTTTTTACTTACCCCAAAAAGAAGAAGACCTCCAATCGGGAGCAAGTCTCTTCTATTTTATCTATAATTCCACACCAAAGACTTCTAATTGCTTTAATTCGGCAGCAGTCAACCTGCGGTATTCTCCAAGCGCTAATTTTGGATCTAAGCGAAGAGGCCCCATGGTCAATCGTTGCAAGTCTGTCACCGTCTTTCCACAGGCCTGCACCATGCGTTTGATCTGGTGAAATTTCCCTTCTCGGATGGTGATATCAACGAGCGAGGTCTGCTTAGCTTCATCTGTAGAGAGGATGGACAACTGGGCTGGTTGACAGGTAAAGTCTTTCAGCTCAATTCCTGCCGCAAATCGTTCGACATCCTCTTGGGTCATGATCCCGTCAACCTGTGCTCGGTAGAGTTTATCAACATGCTTTTTCGGAGAAAGCATGGCATGAGCCAGCTGACCGTTGTTGGTCAAAAGCAAGAGACCGTGGGTATCGATGTCCAAGCGTCCAACAGGAAAAACTTCCTTCTGGCGAGCTGTATTATCTAGCAGGTCCAAGACAGTCCGATGACGGTCATCCTCCGTGGCTGAAATCACACCCTTGGGCTTGTTTAACAGATAGTAAACAAAGGTTTCATGACTCAAGACCTGACCTGCTACAGCAATCTGGTCTTGTTTTTCGTTAATCTGCTGTTTTGGGGAGGTTTCTACTTGGCCGTTGACTGTAACTTGCTTGTTTTTCAGGAGTTTCTTGACTTCTGTCCGACTGCCAACACCGCAATCCACTAAAAATTTATCTAATCGCATACGACTTTCTTTTCCATTTTGATATATTCTGCTTGCTTTTCTATTTCTGTAAAACCAAGAGCATGAAAGAGTTTTTGGGCAACTTGATGAGAGCTAGCAACTGTCAGTTTGATACTAGCTGGCTGAACATGCTCTACTAAATAGTCTTCAATAGCCTGATAGAAAGCTCTGCCATTTCCCTGACCTGTCAAAGAAGGTTTCATACCCAAATGAATGTCAACGGTCTCGCCATCTTGGTCAATACAGAAATAGCCCATGAGGGCGGCATTGCGGATGACTGCAAAAAAGCGGTCCCCACGCGCCTCTGGTGAGATCATCTCAGCATAAGTCTCGGGGTTTGCACTAATCGTATAGGCATCCAAAGGTGGTTGATAGCGCCATTGATTAGCAATTTCCAATGCCAGATCCTGGGGCAGGGGCATGATGTAAAAATAATCCATTCTTCGGAAATTTTTTGCCAAATTTTTAATCCGACGGTTTTGGGTGGCGTAACTATCTGTCTGATAGACATAATCCGCATAGCCCAACTGATAGGAGGGAATCATGTCCTTAAAAATCAACTGAACATCCTCGGGAAAACGTAGTATTAATTCATTTAAACGGTTATTTTCTAACATAAATCCATTATAGCAAAAAAGAAACGGAAATCCGCTTCTATTTCTTCATTTGTTGGTAAATCAAACCAGCACTAATCAAGGCACAGCCGATGGCGTAAATACCAAAGGCACCTGTTGGGGTTGGGTTGAGTTTTTCCAGATAAGTCGGCAAGATAGCAGATGTCGCACCGCCGATATTGCAGCCCATAAGGACGATTGTCATGACCGCATTGAGTAAGGCCTTGGGTGCACGGTCTGTTACCTGACTAAAGACAATGGTTAGAATGATGCTGTAGAAAAATCCTGACACCATGCCACCGAGTCCCAGCACCCAGAGATTATCCGCAAAGGCAATGCCGATAACCGCGAGTCCAAAGACCACGTAGGAAACAGCTAAAAGCCAACCCTTCAAACGACCAACCAGGCTACTAAAGACCGTCCCTGCCACAATCCCCATGACCTGCATAAGACTGAGAATGAGACTGGCTTGCTGAGCAGTACCGATGCCCTTGGCTAAAACAATCTGAGGAATACGAATGGTCAGGAAGGTATTGACGTTGATAACAAAGAAGGCTAAGAATGCCAGATAAATTCCCATCATCCACATGGTCTTGTCCAGTTTGACCTTGGGCGCGTTCTCCTCAACCTTTACCTCCATGCGAGCCAGCAATTCCTCCTTGGGAACAAAGAGAAGGAAGAGAGCCAAGATGACCAAGGCAAAAAGGTAGACCAAGAAGGCAGGTTGCCAACCAAACTGGGTCAACCAACCGACAAGGAGGGTAAGCCCTGCGCTTCCCAAAACCTCTGCTGAACCACGCAAGCCCATCATCTGCACCCGCTCCTGACCGGTGAAAAAATTACCGATGATATTAATAGCACGCGCATTGATTAGGCCAATCCCCAAACCAAGCAAGATGCGAGCCAATAAAATCAGAGGATAAGCAGTTAGAAACATGGGCAAAGCTCCGCCGATGGCCATAAGCAAAAGCCCTGCAATGATAATGTTTCGTTCAGACAAGAAACGGACAACTAGACCGTTTGCCAATAGAGTAACCATAATAGCAAAAGAGGTCACCGTAATTAAGTTTTCCACCTGGGCCGCTGCAATTCCCTGCTGGGCAAAATGCTCAATCATCTGTGGAATAGCTGGCGAGACAGCAAATGTCGAAACCAGCATGGTGGACAGGGCCAGCAAACTGGCTTTTTCTAAAATTCTTTTCATTTTTCTCCCTTTCAACGTTCATCTTTTACTAGTATAACAGATTTGAAAGCGAATGGATAGAAAAGTCCGACTTTTATTCTCTCCCATTTCATGCTATACTTATCTTAACTATATTCAAAGGAGAGAATCATGTCTGTTATTGAACGATTGACAAAAGCTGCCCATTTGATTGACATGGATGACATCATCCGTGAAGGGCATCCAACCCTACGCCAAGTTGCCGAAGAAGTTGCATTTCCTCTATCTGATCAGGAAATTATTTTAGGCGAAAAAATGATGCAATTCCTCAAACATTCGCAGGATCCTGTCATGGCTGAAAAAATGAAACTCCGTGGCGGAGTTGGTCTAGCAGCACCTCAGATTGACGTTTCCAAACGCATCATTGCTGTCTTAGTCCCAAATCCAGAAGATGAGGAAGGCAATCCACCTGCCCAAGCCTACTCTCTACAAGAAGTCATGTACAACCCTAAAATCGTGGCACATTCTGTCCAAGAAGCTGCTATGGAAGGGGGCGAGGGCTGCCTATCCGTTGACCGCGAAGTCCAAGGCTACGTAGTCCGCCACGCGCGTGTGACTGTTGATTACATGGACAAAAATGGAGAACCACACCGTATCAAACTCAAAGGCTTTAATGCCATCGTGGTCCAACACGAAATCGACCACCTCAACGGTGTCATGTTCTACGACCGCATTGACCCAGAACACCCATTTGCCGTTAAAGAAGGCATGTTGGTGATTGAATAAACATAAGAAACTGACTGAAATTATTTTCAGCCAGTTTTTTTCTGGTACGAAAAAACGACCCTTTCGGATCGTTCCTATTTATAGTTTATAGTCTTCAGTTTTCTTTTAGTACTCGCTCCAACTATCTGGGAGATAGTTGAAGACTGGAGATAGTGCGAACCAAGTTCGCTTCAAAAGCCGCAGGCATAACTGGAGTACGGCAAGGTGAGTTCAAATAATGATAAAATTATTTGAAGTTGGAAATACGGAAACGGAGTTTCCTCGTTCGTCGAAGTAATAAAAGATAAACTGAATGACTATATCTTAATAATATTCCCCTTGTCTATAGTCCCAAGAGTTGAAGCGGTCTGACAAGTGCATCATGATTTTATCGATGTCCAGACCCTTACGGATGACAACTGGGCATGGGCTGATAGAACGGCTATCTGCACCTTGTTCTGGAATCAGTTTACCATCTTTATCTACCATAGACACCATAACCCCTTGCTCATAGCGGGTTTCGATAGTCTTGTCTGGCTGGATAGATGCCACGTAGTCATCCGCCTCGATAATCAAGTCCACCTTAGAAGCAATACGCTCACCGATACCTTCTACCTTACCACGATTTCCCTTACCTGATGGGTTAGCAGATGAAGCGTAGACCATACGGCCTTCTTTTTCCCACATTTCCTTAGCAATTTGCTCGCCAGCCACACCAAACTTGATAACAAAGCAAGAAGTACCACGAACGTCTGTCATCAACTCTTCACGACCATCGCCATAAGCCTGCAACTTGGCATAAGCCTCTGGTTTCCAAGGCAGGATACAACCCAACAAAATGTCCTCATCCCAATGTTTTTGGTAGAAAGCATCAATCTCAGGAGTCAACTGAGCCAACTCACGAAGCTCCTCCATACTGCCACAAAGAACCACGCCCGGCTTATTACGCTTGCGCTCTTTAGCGTCAAACTTACGCTCCAAGCCAGCCTTGTCAGATGTCATGATGATGTAGCCAACCTTAGTCGGGCAGACAATCACACCTCCCTCACCCTTGATAATGTCAAGACCTTCTTGTGAAAGTGTGCCATCCCAGTGAACTTGTTTCGTCATAATAATTTCCTCTTTTCTTTTGTTTCATAGCAGAGCGACCTGCTTGTTTTCTAATATTTTTAGTTTTGCCAGTAGCTTGGTCGATTCCCCTCATACTCAGCAATCAAATCCTGATACTGTAATGTAATACCAATATCATCCAAGCCATTGAGCAACTTGTGTTTCCAGTCCTGTTCGATGTCAAATGAGAATTCCCCAAAAGGCGTCCGTATCAACTGGTCTGCCAAGTCAACCGTGATTTCTTGGTCAGGAGCCAACTGAGCCAATTGGTCCCTGACTTCTTTTGGCTGGATAATGGGCAGAATCCCATTGTTCAAGTCATTGTTGTAGTGAATATCCCCAAAGGAGCCTGCAATGATGACCTTGAAGCCATAATCTGCCAGAGCCCAGGCAGCGTGTTCCCTAGAAGAACCTGCTCCGAAGTTATCCCCAGATATGAGGATACTAGCTCCTTGATACTCAGGCTGATTGAGAATGAAATCAGGATTATCCGTGTAGTTATCATCCAAGTACCGCCAAGCATAGAGCAGATACTTGCCAAATCCTTTTTTGTCAATCAGCTTGAGAAACTGCTTGGGCAGGAGCTGGTCGGTGTCAATATTATCATTCATGAGCGGAACGGTTGTTCCTGTCCATGTGGTAAATTGGTGCATTAAACTCCCTCCTTGAGAATGTCTAGCTGTCTAGTGTCGACAAATCGTCCAAAAAGCGCAGCTGCGGCAGCCATAGCAGGACTACACAAGTGGGTCTTGGCCCCAAAGCCCTGTCGGTCTTCAAAGTTTCGATTACTTGTAGAGGCGCAGTGGACACCAGCAGGTACCTTGTCTGGATTCATACCCAGACACATGGAGCAACCTGGATCTCGCCATTCAAAGCCTGCCTCCATGAAAATTTTGTCTAGCCCAAGCTTTTCTGCAGCTCGCTTGACAGGGCGACTACCTGGAACGACAATGGCCGTAACCTGCTCTGCTATTTTCCGCCCCTTAACAATCCTAGCTGCCAGCTGCAAATCGCTGAGGCGAGCATTGGTACAAGAGCCTAGGAAGACATAGCCAACGGGAATGTCCGCAGCCTTTTGCCCTGGAGCCAAGTCCATGTAAGCGTAGGCCCGCTCGTCGTTGTGGTCACGGATGGCTGGGAAGGTTTCGTCAAAGCTAACCCCCATAGCAGGCGTGGTCCCCCAAGTGACCATCGGTGCTAAGTCCGACACATCAAGGACTAGATGCTTGTCATAGACGGTGTCGGCATCTGAGTAGAGCTCCTTCCAGTCTGCCACCGCCGCCTCAAAGTCCGCTGGTGCACACTCACGACCTCGCAGGTAGTCAAAAGTGGTCTGGTCTGGAGCCATAATGCCCATCTTAGAGCCGAACTCAATGGACATATTGCAAATGGTCATCCGTTCTTCCATGCTGAGTCGGTCGATGACTGGACCAGCAAACTCCACCACATGACCCAGTCCACAATCCACGCCGTAGCGGGCAATCAGAGCCAGGATAAAGTCCTTGGCATAAACACCTGCTTGGGCCTGACCGACAAACTCCACTAGGAGCCGCTTAGGTTTGACCTGCCAAATAGTCTGGGTAGCGAGAACGTGCTCCACTTCAGAAGTTCCAATCCCAAAGGCAATGGCTCCAAATGCTCCGTGAGTCGCCGTATGGCTATCCCCGCAGACAATAAACTTACCCGGCTGGGTCCGACCTGTTTCTGGTCCAACCATGTGGACAATCCCCTGATGTTCCGAACCGTGGGCTGCGTGGGGAATGCCGAAATCTTCTATATTCTTCGCCAAAGCATCCATCTGAGCCTTGGAAATGACATCACGGATATTATGAATATCGACGGTTGGTACGTTGTGGTCAAAGGTCGCAAAGGTCAAGTCTGGGCGCCGAACAGGTCGCCCTGTATCCCTCAATCCTTGAAAGGCCTGGGGACTGGTCACCTCGTGGACATAATGCTGATCGACATAAAGGAGCTGGGGCTGACCTTCCTGACCTATAATCACATGGCGATCCCAGAGCTTATCGAAAATGGATTTGCCACTCATGGTGACCTCCTTTCAAGCTGTTCAATAATGGCCGCGGTCATTTCTTTGGTGGATGCGGTCCCACCTAGGTCTTTAGTGAAAATGCCCTGTGCAAAGACCGCTTCAACTGCCTGGCGAATGGTCTGACCTGCTTGGACCAAATCAAAACTTTCTTCCAGCATCATGGCAACAGATAGAATCATGCTGACAGGATTGGCAATGCCCTGACCTGCAATATCTGGTGCCGAACCATGGATAGGTTCGTAGAGACTGGGACCTGCCACCGCATGACTAGCAGAAGGCAGAACCCCTAGCGTTCCTGTTAATACGCTGGCCTCATCCGACAAAATATCTCCGAAAAGATTTTCCGTCACCAAGACGTCAAATCGACTAGGATTGGTAATCAAAAGCATGGCTGCACTATCCACCAACTGGTGCTCCAAGGTCACATCTGGGTAGTCCTTAGCCACCTCATCCGCTACCTTCCGCCACAATTTTGACGTCGCCAGTACATTTTGCTTATCAATGCTGGTGACTTTTTTTCGTCTTTTTTGGGCTAGGTCAAAGGCAGAGCGGACAACCCGTTCAATCTCTTCTGCCTGATAGGTATTGCTATCGCTGGCTTGGTCTGTCTCCAGAATATGCTCTCCAAAATAAATCCCACCTGTCAACTCCCGTACCATGACCAAATCCACACCATCCAGCCGGTCGGCTTTCAGAGGAGAATAGTCTTTCAGGCTATCAAAAATTTTGACCGGACGGATATTAGCAAAGAGACCCAATTCCTTCCGAAGTTGAAGCAGACCTTGTTCTGGTCGAACAGCTGCATCATCATATTGAGGGCTACCGATAGCTGCTAACAAAATCGCATCCGCCTGACGGCAGGCTTGTAAGGTAGCATCTGGTAGAGGATGGCCAGCCGCATCAATCCCAGCGCCACCAAAAGCTCTCTCCTCAATCTCATAATCAAATCCTACTTGCCCAGCAACAGCCTCGAGGACTGCTAGGCCAGCTTCCATGATTTCAGGACCGATTCCATCACCAGCCAAGGCTACAATTTTTTTCGTCATATTTCCTCCTAGATGTGGGGCATGTCCTTCTCAGATAGTTTCTTATCCATCTGACCACTATTTTCTTTTTGCACCATGATATTGGCATGAATATAGGCAATTGCAGAAGCTTTCAATACGTCAAAGTCAATACCAGAGGCGTTAAAGACGGTTTCCGTTGCCTTGTTTTCTACGGCGACAAGCACACGCGCTTGGGCATCAATTCCATCGGTAATGGCATCGATATGATAACGTTCCAAACTGATCTCTTGGTGGAAGAATTGGTCAATGGCATTAAAGACAGCCTCAACCGAACCCTTGCCAGATTCCACAACAACCACTTCTTCCTCATCTTGATTGATAAAGATGACCTGAGCCTGAATACTGCCGTCAGACTGACTATCCAAACGCAAATCTTTAAATTGGAAGCCATCACGATTGCTGATTTCTGTACCAGCTACCAAGGCACGGATATCTGCATCCGTGATTTTTTCTTTCTTGTCTGCAAGGTTTTTAAAGCGAGCAAAGAGGCCCGCAACATCACTCTCTTCAAAATACAAGTCTAATTCTTTCAGCTTTTCCACAAAGGCATGGCGACCAGATAGTTTACCCAGTGGCAGAGAATTTTTCTTGACCCCTACCAACTCAGGTGTAATGATTTCATAAGTCAATGGATTTTTCAAGACACCATCTTGGTGGATACCTGACTCGTGAGAGAAGGCATTACCACCAACCACCGCCTTATTGCGTGGAATGGCAATCCCCGAAAAGCGAGATACTAATTCCGAAGTATTGAGCGTTTCCTTAAGAACAATCGGACTGGTCACATCATAGAAATCTTTCCGAATTTCAAGGGCAACAGCTACTTCTTCAAGGGCCGCATTTCCTGCCCGCTCACCGATACCGTTGATAGTTCCCTCAACACGACCGGCACCATTTTTAATAGCTGAAAGGGTATTGGCAACAGCCATACCTAGATCATTGTGGCAATGCGGACTGAAAATAATCTCACGGTCCGATTTGACGTTGCTTGTCAAGTAACGGAAAATTTCTCCGTAGTGCTGAGGAGTCGTAAAGCCGACTGTATCTGGAATGTTGATGTAGGTCGCACCAGCATCTACCGCTGTCTGCACAACTTCTAGCAAATAATCCAACTCAGTCCGCGTCGCATCCTCTGGCGAGAACTCCACCACCTCAAAACGCTCACGGGCATAGCTGACATGTTCAGTGATTTGCGCCAAAATTTCTTCTTTGGACTTTTGAAGTTTAAATTCACGGTGAATGGGACTGGTCGCAATGAAAACATGGATCTGCGGATACTTAGCATCTTTCAGTGCCTCATAACAAGCATCAATGTCTGATTTGACTGACCGAGCCAAACCTGTCACAGCCGTCTTGGTCATAGCCGCCGCAATCTGACGAACCGCTTCAAAAGAATCAGGACTGGCAGCTGGGAAACCCGCTTCAATGGCAGAAATCCCCCATTTCTCCAACTGCTTGGCAATGGTCACTTTTTCCTTGATAGAAAAATTCACACCCGGCGTCTGTTCACCATCCCGTAAAGTCGTATCTAAAAATTCAATCGCACGCATAAGAATACCTTTCTAAACAATACAAACTTCAATACTATCGTCTTTTAGTTTGCTTTTAGTACTAAGCAACGAACCGCAGGCATAACTGGAGTTAGGCAAGGCGAGTTCAAATAATGATGAAATTATTTGAAGTTGGAAATAAGGAAACGAAGTTTCAAACTACCACTCTTTTAATGAAAGGTGGTAGGCTGAAAACCTCCACTGGAGCTTTTCAGTCGTCGAAGTAATAAAAGTAAACTAAATGACGATAAAAAAGAAAACACCTCGAGGATTCCTACCTGCGAGATGTTGTCAACAGCGCCCGCTTGGTAAGCCAAACAGGACTAATGCTACCTAGTGCACTAGCCCGACCGTCGCAACAACAAAGCAAAAAATTTTGTAGTGACAGGTTTCATTTGACTTTTTCCTTTCAGTGTTCTGGAACCTGTTTTTACAGGTTCTTAATTGCTTACTATGATACCTTACTTATTTTCACTTGTCAACAGAAAAATGGAAATTTTCTGAAAAATCCGAACAATGCGGCAATTCACGCAAATCCCTCCACAAATAAAACCAAACCTCATCCGAAGTTTGGTTTTACAGTTCATTTTAATTCCGTCTGGAACTGCTAAAAATTGCCACTAACAATACTGCTCCAAAGACTGACGGTACCAGGGCCATACCAGCAAATTGTGGTCCCCAATCACCAAAGAGCAACTGTCCAATCCACGAACCAGCAAGCCCAAGGATAATATTCCCCAGACAACCACGACGGTCATCTGACGAAGTAAGAGCACCTGCAATTAAGCCAATAATGGCACCAGCGATAATACTTGTTAACATCTTGTTTTCCTCCTATTCTTACAAAATAAGACTGGTTGCCCAGTCTTATATAATATCATTAGATAGCCCACTCACCGTCACGGAAGATTGGTACACGGGTACCGTCTTCACGGATACCGTCAATGTTCATCTTGTTTGAACCAATCATGAAGTCCACGTGAACATCTGAGCGGTTGAGACCAGCTTCTTTCAACTCTTCTTGGCTCATTTCTGTACCACCTTCGATAGAGAAGGCATAGGCTTGACCAATCGCCAAGTGGTTTGAGGCATTTTCATCGAAGAGGGTGTTGAAGAAAGTCACACCTGATTGAGAAATCGGGCTCTTGTCTGGCACAAGGGCAACTTCACCGAGACCGCGTGCACCGGCATTGTCAAAGACCAATTTCTTCATGACTTCGTCGCCTTTTTCAGCTGTTACATCCACGATTTCACCATCTTTGAAGGTTACTTTGATGCCTTCGATGATGTTACCATTGTAGCTGAGTGGTTTTGTTGACGTTACATAGCCATCTGCCACACGGTAGTCAGGTGCTGTGAAGACCTCTTCTGTTGGCATGTTGGCAATAAAGTGTTCACCTTGGGCATTGACCGAACCAGCCGCTTCCCACAAGTGATTCTTCGGCATACCAAGAACGAGGTCAGTTCCTGGTGCTGTGTAGTGCAATTTGACAAACTGCTCGTCGTTAAGGACCTTAGCCTTAGCCACCAAGCGTGCCTCATGCTCTTCCCAAGCCTTGATTGGATCTTCTTCGTAGATACGGCAAGTCTTGAAGATTTGATCCCAAAGGAGGTCCACTGCCTCTTCGTCAGACGCTGCATTTGGAAAGACTTTTTTAGCCCATTCCAAACCAGAGGCTGCACCAAGTGTCCAACTAACCTTGTTAGCTTGCGTTGCTTGACGCATTGGCTGCAAAGCTTGACTAAGTGCACGAGCGTTGCGAGACAATTTCTCTGGATCAACACCGTCGTAAGCTCCTGGATCTTCAGACAAGACAACCAAACGGCTTGCCTTGCGCTCCAAAAGGTAGTTCATTTCGGTGATGCGTTGTGGATGAACTTGTTCCAAGAGCTCCACATCAACATTGACCAAACGTTCACGCGCAATCACATCGTCCAACCAGTTGACCAAGACTTCCTTAGCACCGTGAGCATAAGCTTCTTTGACAATCAAACGAGCCAACTCAGCCTGATCTACTCCAATTGTCAATTGAATCGTGTGACCTGGTTGCACATTGATACCTGTTGAAACCAAAAGTTTAGCATATTTAGCGAGATTTTCTTTAAAATTTGGTAATACCATCTTTTTCTCCTTTGTACTTTGAAATACCCTATTATTGTATCATATTTTAAGCTAGACAGATAAAAAAACTTCCTGCTGATACAGGAAGTTGGAAAGGTTAGCTCTGGGAGATAGTTAGAGCTGGGAGATAAAGCGAACGGAGTCCGTGTCAACAAGCCGAAGGTATACCCCCGCTCCTCTCTTGTTTTAAGGGAGCAGAGTGTAAAGCTCCAGTGGAGCTTTACACTCACCAAGGTAAGCTGACAACGGATATTTCCAATTTTCGCAGGGTAAAGTTTTCAGTTTACTTTTAGTACTAGGCAACGAGCTGAAGGCATAACTGGAGTTAGGCAAGGCGAGTTAACGACGTAATAAAGCGAACTGTAAACTTTACTAGTTACCAAAAACCTTTACACGGTCCCCATCCGCCATATAGTCTTTCTCTGCTGCTGGAGCTCCGATGCTTCCGAATGGTGCTTGTGCACGGAGTTTCCAGTTAGCTGGGATACCGTATTTTTCAGCAACTTGTGCATCAACCAATGGGTTGTAGTGTTGTACGTTCATGCCGATGTTTTTCTCAGCGAAAGCCAACCATACTGCGTACAAGTTGATACCGTGAGCTTGTTCAGACCAGATTGGGAAGTTTTCTGCATAAAGTGGGAAGCTTTCTTGCAAGCCTTTAACCACGTCTTGGTCTTCGAAGAACAAGATAGTACCAGCACCTGCCGCAAAACCAGCTAAGCGACCTTTTGTTGCTTCAAAAGCTTCTGCAGGTGTTACTTTTTCCAATTCGCTGTAAGCAATTTCGTTCCAGAAAGCATCTGATTCAGCTCCGAAAAGTACAACTGCACGGCTTGATTGTGAGTTGAAAGCTGATGGAGATTCTTTCATGGCTTTTTCTACAAGCGCTACTACTTCTTCGTTTGATACTGGCAATTCTTTACCAAGTGCATAGATAGAACGACGAGTTTCTTGAAGTTTTACAAAGTTTGACATAGGATTTCCTCTTTTCTAATTGTTACTACATAGTAGTTTTTATCACTATATAGGGATTGTATCATTATTACTAAGTAGTGTCAAATTCCTAGTCTGACTTTTTTATACTCCGTGAAAATTAAGATAGTTACAGCAGATAGTCTGATTTTCATAAAGTAGTGACAGAGAATTTACAAAAAGATGGCAAAAAAAGCCTATCAAATACTTAAGATACATTGATAGACCCTTCTTTATCTTATAGCCCCAACATCTCGTCTGTAAAATCAGTCAGCGAATGTTCCTTATAAAATTCCAAGTCCTTCAGGCGAATGATTTTGGCAATGATGCTAATCGGAAACTGATGCAACAGAGTATTGAAGTACTCAACCTGCTGATTGTATGAAATCTTCCATTGTGCTAAATTATTTTCTGTTTCAAAAATTTCATTCAGTAACCTTTCAATATGTTTATTGGCCATCAATTCCGGCATTTGACGCAAAAATTGACCAAATTCTTGTGAACTTTCAATCTTGGTGGATTTCATAACAGTTTTTTCTTCAACCGTTCGAATTTTGGAAACGGATTTATTGATGTCCAAAATGGTTTCTTTTTCAAGATTCTGGTGTTTTTCAACCAAGCGGTTTGCTTTCTTCATCAAGGCCTGATTGCGCTCTTCAATAACAACGATATGACTTTTACTAGCTTTCGCGGCTTGTTCAGCCTGACGAAGCTGGTTATACTTCATAATGATATGGAGAATGAAACTCGTTAGTATACCAGCAATCACAGTAAAACCTGGAAAAGGTTCGTAAATACCTGATGATGATTCCGGTGTGGCAAAAGATAAGATCAATGTCCACAAGATAGTAGAAAGCAGTACTAGACCAATTCCTTTTAATAACTCAACTAAAATATTTCTTTTTTTCATCATTTCCTTTTTTAAAACAAATCATCAAAGAGACTCAACTGGTTATCCTCTGGCATTTTACCGAGGATGCCCATTTCATCCATTTTTTCAACAAGCGTACCTGACAATCCACCACGTTTACGGAGTTCTGTCTTGGAGAGAAATTCTCCTTCGGCACGCGCCGCCACAACCTGCTTGGCAACGTTCTCTCCCAGACCATCCATAGCGACAAATGGTGGGATGAGGGTATCTTCTTCAATCAAGAAGTCGGTCGCATGAGACTTGTAAAGGTCCAATTTGCCGAACTTGAAGCCACGTTCCAGCATCTCATTGACCAATTCTAAGGTGGTGTAAAGGTCCTGCTCAACGTTTGAGGCTTCATTGTTTTTCTTCTTAAGAGCAATTTCTTCCATCTTAGCCTTGACTTTATCTAGACCGCCTGACATGGTCGCCAAATCAAAGGCCTTGGCACGAATAGAGAAATAAGCACAATAGTAGTAAAGTGGGTGATGAACCTTGAAATAGGCAACCCGCAAGGCCATCATAACGTAGGCAGCCGCGTGGGCTTTAGGGAACATGTACTTGATTTTCCCACAGGATTCGATGTACCAGTCTGGAACCTTGTTATCCTTCATGGCTTGAATGTAGCCATTTCGCTCTTCCTCAGAAATCTTGAGCCACAAGCCCTTCCGCACCCGCTCCATGATATTAAAAGCCATCTTAGGTGGCAAACCTGCGTGCATGAGGTAAACCATGATGTCATCCCGACAACCGATAACAGTAGATAGATTAGCAATTCCTGCCTTAATCAAGTCCTGGGCATTGCCCAACCAAACGTCTGTACCGTGCGATAGACCAGATAACTGCAAGAGTTCCGAAAAAGTGGTCGGTTTGGTTTCCTCCACCATCCCCCGTACAAAGTTGGTTCCAAATTCAGGAATGCCCAGCATACCTGTCGGTGTCCCAATCTGCTCTGGGGTAACTCCCAAAATTTCCGTACCAGAAAAGAGGGCCATCACTCCCTTATCATCAGCAGGAATGGTCTGCGGATCAATGCCCGACAAGTCCTGCAACTTCCGAACCATGGTTGGATCATCGTGTCCCAGAATATCGAGTTTCAAGACGTTTTCATCAATATCGTGGAAGTTAAAGTGGGTGGTCTGCCAGCTGGCCGTCACATCATCGGCAGGATACTGAACAGGTGTAAAGTCATAGACATCCATGTAGTCAGGGAATACGATAATTCCCCCCGGGTGCTGACCAGTCGTCCGTTTGACACCTGCCGCGCCAGCAGCCAACCGCTCCACTTCCACATCTCGATAGAATTTGCCATAATCCCGCTCATAGCCTCGGACAAAACCATAGGCAGTCTTAGCAGCTACCGTACCTACCGTTCCTGCACGGAAGGCATTTTCTTCGCCAAAAATATCCCGAACATCCAAATGGGCAGAGGGTTGGTCATCCCCTGAGAAGTTCAAGTCAATATCGGGAACCTTGTCTCCATCGAAACCAAGGAAGGTCTCGAAAGGAATGTCCTGTCCATCTTTTTTATACTTGGTCCCACACTTTTCACAATCCTTGTCTGGCAGGTCAAAACCTGAACCATAGGAACCATCTGTGATAAATTCACTGTGTTGACAATTTGGACAGACATAGTGAGGAGGCATAGGGTTTACTTCGGTAATCCCAATCATAGTCGCAACGAAACTGGAGCCGACAGACCCCCGTGAACCCACCAGGTAGCCCCGCTCATTGGAACGGTGCACTAACATCTGCGACGCCAGGTAAATCACGGCGAATCCATTACCCAGAATGGACGTCAATTCCTTCTCAATTCGCAGGTCAATAATATCAGGCAGAGGATTGCCATAAATTTCAAAGGCTTTTTGATAGGTCAATTCCGCAACCGTTTCCTCGGCCTTCTCAATATAAGGCGTGTAGAGGTCGGTCTTAACTACCTGAACATCTTCAAAACGGTCGAGCATGGCATTTGGATTGGTAATGACAATCTCACGCGCCAGACTTTCTCCCAAGAAGGCAAACTCGTCCAACATCTCGCTGGTCGTTCTAAAGTGAGCCTTAGGTAGTGGAGCTGGTTGGGCATTCTCACCATTTCCGATGGTCCAGTTAATCGGTGCCCCTTGACCTAGAGCACGAACAATGATTTCCCGATAGATTTCCTCTTCGGGGTCAATATAGTGAACATTTCCTGTCGCCAAAACTGGCAGACCTGCCCTACGTCCTACCTCAATCAACTGCTTGATAGTCTCTTCAATCTCTGCCATGTCCTTAAACTGCTCCTTGGCAATCATGGGAGCATAGAGGGCAGGTGGCATGACTTCGATAAAATCATAATAGGCTGCCGTTTTAACCGCTTCATCTATCCCTTTGGAGAGTAAATCATCGAAGACCTCGCCCTCTTGACAGGCTGTTCCCAATATTAAGCCTTCACGATGGGCATTGAGAACGGTCCGTGGAATACGTGGAACTCCCTCAAAATACTTGGTATTAGAAAGAGAGACCAGTTTGAACATATTTTTCAAACCAACCTGATTGATTACATATAACGTGGCATGCTTGACACGAGCCTTCTTATAGGAATCCTCCGCAATCAGCTCCGTATTTAGCTGGTTGAGATTGGTCAAATTGTGCTTCTCCAGAGCATCTTTTAGGAAGATGAAGAGCAGGCGCCCTGTCGCCTCCGCATCGTAGTTGGCCATGTGGTGGTGTTCAAGAGCAACACCAAACCGCTTGGTGAGAGGACCTAAACCATGACGCTTAAAGTCGGGGTAGAGGTTACGAGCAAATTCCAAGGTATCAATGACAGGCTGGCTAATAATAGGTAAGCCTGCTCGTTCATAGTTGACATTCATAAAGCCAACGTCAAAGGTCGCGTTGTGGGCAACCATGACGGAATCTTGACAGAATTCTTGAAACTCACGCAGGACTTGTTCCAGAGGTTTAGAACCACGCACATGCTCATCAGTGATTCCTGTCAGATCTGTTGTAAATTGACTGAGCGGATGACCTGGATCGATAAACTCATCAAATTCTGCAATAATATTGCCCTTGTGCATCTTAGACGCCGCAATCTGAATCAGGGCATTGTTGACTGCAGAGAGACCGGTTGTTTCCACGTCAAAGACCACATAGGTCGCTTCGGACAGGACTACATCTGCTTCGTTGTAAGCAATGGGCACAGAGTCCTCGACAATATTGGCCTCCATCCCGAAGAGCGGTTTGATTCCAGCTTTACGGGCAGCATGATAGCCATGGGGGAAGGACTGGACATTGCCATGGTCAGTAATGGCCACCGCCTTGTGTCCCCAAGCCGCAGCACGTGCCACCAAGTCCTCAACAGCAGGCAGGGCATCCATGGTAGACATGTTGGTATGAGCATGAAACTCGACCCGTTTCTCCCCTTCAGGCATAAGGTCCTTACGGATTTCCTTCTTGACCTCTTGAACTTCCTGCACGTTCATAGTCAAATCACGAGTGAAATTATTGGTCTCCACATTGCCTCGCACCCGCAACCAGTTGCCCTTTTTGACCATATCAAACTTCTGGGCCTCTTCCTCATTCTTAGCCCACTTCTGCAAGGTGAAGGACGAAGTATAGTCGGTCATCTTAAAGTTGATAATGACCCGCCCCGTCTTAGTCGTCTTCTGCTCGACCTCAAAGACCAGTCCCTCAAAGACAATCCGGTTCTCCTCGCTATCTACCTCAATCATAGGCGTAATCTCAGCCTTTTCGATATTGACCTTGGCAGGACGATTTTTCTTATATTCTGGGACAAATGGCTGAGCTGCCTCTGGTGGTGGCGCCATTTGAGCCAGTTGTTCAAGGGCCGCCAAGTTTTCTTCATTAGCCTGCTGGTAAATTTCTTCATTCTGCGCATGGAAAATCTCCGCTTGTTGCTGCGTCATTTCCTGACAGACTTGGATGTCCACCGCAAGATTGCCAAAACCAAATCGCTTGTATTGTTCCACAAGATTTGGCAGATGATTCTTCCGAAAATGATCTGTGTCAATGGTTTCAGGACCTTTTATCCACAAAACACCATCTCTATAAGTCACCTCTAATGGCTGAAAAAGAGCCTTGAAGCCTGCACTCTGGCACAAATCTTCCGTAAAAGCTTCTGGATAATAAGCTTCTACCAAACCAGCTTCAAAGGCCTCCGCATCGCTGACAATAGAAAATTGAATCTTATTGCCCACCTTTTCAAACTCCGTCGCCAAACGAGCCTTGAAGAGTTGATAGTCCATGAGCGGCAAGGGGGTTTCAAAACGGAAGGTAAATTCCCAGAGTTTGCTGACCTTGTGCAAGACTACTTTCTCAATCGTTGCAGTCGAAAAAGCCCCTGATTGTCGTGCATCAAGAGGCATTCCGATTTGTTGTAGCAAGAGTTGAAACTTATCTGACATACTTATTTCCTTTGTAGTTTATTAGAAACATTTTACCATAAATGAAAGAATTTTTCTTGGACTAAGCCAGGGACTTTTCTGGCAGGACACCACCATTTAAATTGGCTTTTTCAAGCTTTCGTGTTATAATAGAGATAGAAAAAGGTAGTTGCGTCAACAACTACCCAACGTAGAACCGTTAAAAAGACGGTGACTCGTTTATATTAGACTATAACTCGTCCAGCAACTCGGTCAAAAGTGGGGACGGGTTATTTTTTGTCATTTTCTTTGAAGATTTTATAGCACAAACTGACTAAAGCAATGGTAAAGCTACCAAAAGCCAGAATCGTTTGTACAACTTAAAAAGCCGAAACCGGCCCCCGACGTTTTATTTTTGAAACGATATTTTTCAAAAATAAAACTAGTGCGCACCTTAGACAAATTCCACAGGATTTGTCGTTACTTGACGAGCAAGTTTACTTGCCATCAAGTATAGGTTAGCCTTTCTGTTAGTTTTTGATGAATTGCCCATAGGCATCACCTCACTTTCAGAAAATCGAAAGCCACCGTCTTCACTTTTCTACTAAATAATTATACCATAAACTTGATAAAAATATGAATACAGAACAAAAATCCTTAGAACACTTTCCGAGGATTTTGTTTATTTATATTGTGAATTTTTCAATACCTAGTTATTCCAGCGTACTTACTGAACATAAATACGACAAGATTGACCTGATAAACTTTCTATAAGTAGCTTACCTGTATTTACATTTGTAAATTGTTCTAAAGCTAATGTAGCAAGCTTTTTAGGATTTTTTAGTTCAAACCAAGTATAATTTGACTGACTTTCTTGGTTCGTATTAAATTGTGACGGATTTCGGTAGCTAGAGTTTGGCATTCTGTTCTGAAACTCATCAAAATCAACTATAACCGCCTCAAATCCTCTTGAAAAATCGCCTGGTGTCAAGATGATTTTTCCTGGCTGTTTTCCACTACCGATCTTCGTAACATTTTGAGTCTCTACTGTAAACAAAACTCTACCGCCGTTATTCATTGCATGAAAATAGTGGGCATCCAATACACTTCTAGCAAGCATTTCACCATTGTAGCGGCCTCCCAATTTATAGGCCACAATTAGATTTACATCCTCTTTATTTTCTACGTAATTACTCATCCCTACTCTCCTTTCCGTCTCACTCCTACTGCCAATCCGAGCATACCCAATCCTGCTCCGTTGTCGCCACTGCTGTATCAATGGCTTGCGCTACTTGACTGGCATCATCAACCACAGCCTGAGCAGTGACCGGTTGGCTAGTGGTCGTCGAACTGACAGCTTCCACCTCTGCTGGACTAGTAGCTGTGACGATTTCGTCTGCTTGGACTTCGCTTCCAAAAACAGCCAAACCTGTCGCAAGCACGAGTCCGGTCAATTGTTTTTTCTTTGTCATCTTATCATCCTTCTGAATCGTTTTATGACAAACTTTTTGTTTATCACTACTATTCTCCTCCCCGACCATTTTTGTCAAGGTATTTTGTCTAAAAAATAGAAAGAGTGCACGAAAAACCTCTATGGGAAAAACCCTAGAGGTGGATGTTCTATGAAAAGAGGAACCTACCAAGCCGCAGCTTCTGTCGGTGCTTCTAAAAAGTCCAGCCATTTTTGATCCTTGACACGACAGAGGGTGACAGAAATTCCTCCCATATCAAGACTGGTCATAAATTTACCTGTTTTTATATAGGAAAGCTTCAGACCTTCTAGTTCTAGAAATTGGCAAATATCGTTCAAAAAGATTCCTTGCTCAACCTCGGACATAGATCCAAGATTATTGACCAGAAGAATGTAGTCTTCCCCCTCTTTCCAGCGGAATTTTAATTTTAATTTGTTCACAATTTCGTTGGCTAACTGCTCAGAGGATTCAAAACGAACGGTCCGATAGCCTTCTTCTCCATGGATACCGATGCCGTAAGATATTTGTCCCTCCTCCAAATCAAACAAAGGCAGGGCAGCATTGGGCAAATAGGCCGACTTGGTTGCAAAACCGATGGTCGCAATCTCTGTTGCCAGAGACAGTCCCAGCTGTTCCAATTCATCCAGGCTATAGCCAGTAAGGGCAGCAGCTCCTAATATCTTATGAAGTAGAATAGTCCCTGCAAGCCCCCTATGTCGCATACGGAAATTATCCTTGGTATCGACCGAAATATCGTCATGGGATACGATGTACTTGACTGCAATTCCCTCCTGCCGAGCCAATTCGATGGCTTTTCTAAAAGAGACAAGGTCTGCCTCAAAGTTTTTTACAATCAGAAAAACTCCCTTGCCCTTATCTACTACACGAATGGCTGCCAGGACTTCTTCAGCAGTTGGTGGAGTAAAAATCTCTCCATAGACTGCTGCAGTCAGCATTCCTTTACCGACGAAGCCAACATGGGCTGGCTCATGACCAGAACCACCGCCAGAAACAATTGGAATCAGTTCTCCATTTTGTCTTCTTTGCAGAACAATCGGAAATCCCTTCACTTTCTTCACTTTAGGATTGGTTCGACAGAAACCATCCAAATAATCTTCAATAATTGTTGCCTGTCTATTTCTAATAAACACCATATATTAACTCCTACAAAATCAAAAACGACTCGCGAACAAGAGCCACCATTTGCTTCCAATAACTGTGAATCTGACAAGGCGACTGCGTCAGTCCTTCCTTTATCAGTCCAATCCAAGCATTAGCATGATAGAGAATCAAAAAATGCTTATCCTGTTGGGAAATCATTTTACCCTCCTGAAGCTGGTATTCGTTGATAATTTTCTCCATCAAAACCATAAAGTAGCCTTCTAAATAGCTGACAAAATCATTTTGCCCCTTAACCTCAAAGAGTTGTCTATAGAAAGATTGGTTACTCTCGATGTAATACAAAAGCTCATCCAGAAGCTTGATTCCACTAATATAGGTCAGATTGTCAGTTACCTGCTCCTGCAATTCTGTCTCAAATATCCAGTCCAGCAACTCATACTTGTCTAAAAAATGGTTGTAAAAGGTTTGACGACGAATCCCTGCTTCCTGCATGATATCGACAACTGAGATTTTATCAAAGGATTTTTGGGATAGCTGTTTTTTAAAAGCCTTTGCAATCCTTTTCTTTGTAATCAACGAGGTTGGCATATGTCACTTCCTTTCGCTTCCTCTTTATTATACCCTATCATGCTTTTCTTTGGAACAAAAGGGACACATTGGACAATCTGTCCCTTCCTTTTTTCTTTTGGACAATGTAAAATGAAAGCGCAAACAAAAAACAAAGGAGTTTTCTCATGAAAAAAATTATCAATCAACCCGAACATGTCGTTGATGAAATGTTAAAAGGACTTGTCTTTATGCACCAAGATCTTGTCGATCGTATCGATGGATTTGATGTGATTATCCGCAAGGCTGAAAAAACTGGTAAAGTCGGCATCATCTCAGGAGGTGGCTCTGGTCACGAACCTTCTCATGCAGGCTTTGTCGGCAAAGGCATGTTGTCCGCCGCTGTATGTGGCGCAGTATTTACCTCACCAACACCAGACCAAATCTTGGAAGCCATCAAGGCTGCTGACGAGGGAGCTGGCGTCTTTATGGTCATCAAAAACTACTCTGGCGACATCATGAACTTTGAGATGGCGCAAGAATTGGCGGAAATGGAGGGCATCGAAGTTGCCAGTGTCATCGTAGATGATGACATCGCTGTGGAAAATAGCCTCTATACCCAAGGCCGTCGTGGTGTAGCTGGTACCATCCTTGTCCATAAGATTCTCGGTCATGCTGCAGAAACTGGCAAATCCCTAGCAGAAATCAAGGAACTGGCTGACTGTCTCGTCCCACAAATCAAGACTATCGGCTTAGCCCTATCAGGTGCTACGGTACCAGAAGTGGGCAAACCAGGCTTCGTCCTTGAAGAGGATGAATTTGAATACGGTGTCGGTATCCATGGTGAACCTGGCTATAAGAAAGAAAAACTCCAACCATCTGCTAAATTGGCTGAAGAATTGGTTGAGAAATTGGCAGAAGGCTTTGATATTCAAGATGGCGAGCACTATGGTGTCCTTATCAACGGTCTCGGCGCAACCCCTCTCATGGAACAATATGTCTTTGCCAACGACGTTGCTCAATTGCTGGCTAAAAAAGGTGTGGTCGTTAACTACAAGAAAATCGGTAACTACATGACATCGATTGATATGGCTGGACTGTCATTGACCTTAATCAAACTAGAAGACCCAAGCTGGATTGACGCTTTGCAGGCCCCTGTTGAAGTGGTAGCTTGGTAGGAGAAAGACCATGGATGCAAAACAAGCACTGCTCTGGATGGAGATATTCAACAAAAAAATTCAAGAAAACAAAGATTATTTGAGTGAGCTAGATTCTCCAATCGGAGATGGAGATCACGGAGGCAACATGGCGCGAGGAATGGCTGCCGTCATGCAGGAGCTATCTGAAAAAGACTATGAGACTGCTGACCAAGTCTTTAAGGTGGTTGCCATGCAACTTCTCAGCAAGGTTGGCGGTGCTTCCGGTCCTCTCTACGGCTCTGCCTTTATGGGTATTACTAAAGCCAGTCAAGCTGGCGTTGATTTGGCAGATACGCTTCAAGCAGGTTTGGAGATGATCCAAAAACGCGGCAAGGCTGAATTGGGCGAGAAAACCATGGTAGACGTTTGGATTCCTGTTATTTCTGACCTAAGAGAAAGCCAGCTGACAACGGAAATTATCCATAAAGCCGTTCAAGGGACAAAGGATATTGTTGCGACCAAGGGACGCGCGTCCTATGTTGGGGAAAGGTCTATTGGACACATTGATCCAGGCTCTTTCTCATCTGGACTTCTCTTTGAAGCAATGTTGGAGGCAGGACTATGACAAAGGTTGGTATCTTACTCGTATCCCATTCAAAAAATTTGGCCCAGGGAATCATCGACCTAGTATCTGAAGTCGCAAAAGATATTCCCATCACCTACTGTGGCGGACTAGAAGATGGTAGCATCGGTACCAGCTTTGAAATCGTACAAGAGCGAGTTGAAGCAAACCCTGCTGATACCCTCCTTGCCTTTTTCGACCTAGGTAGCGCCCGAATGAACATGGAACTTGCTGCCGATTTTACAGACAAACAAATTCTTATCCAAACCGTACCAGTCGTCGAAGGTTGCTATACTGCCGCAGCTCTCTTACAGGCTGGAGCTGACTTGGAGACTATTCTTGAACAATTAAAAGAACTGACAATCAATAAATAGGAGGTCATTATGAATCTGATTGGAGAATTACTTGGAACTTTCATACTAGTATTACTTGGAAACGGTGTGGTTGCATCCTGCATCCTCTCTAAAACCAAGGCTGAAAATAGCGGCTGGCTGACCATCGTACTAGGATGGGGCATCGCTGTAACAATTGCCGTCTACATATCAGGAATTTTTGGACCTGCCCACCTGAATCCAGCTGTCACTATCGCAATGGCATCTATCGGCTCCCTACCATGGGCTCAAGTCCCAGGCTTCCTATTTGCCCAATTTGCTGGAGCAATGTTGGCATCCATCGTCCTCTATCTCCATTTCTACCCACATTGGCAGGAAACAAAAGATAGCGGAACAATCCTTGCTACCTTCTCTACTGGACCAGCTCTTCGTCACACAGCTTCAAACTTGCTCGGCGAAGCTCTTGGTACAGCTGTCTTAGTCATGGGAATCCTTGCAATTGGTCCTAACAATGTCAGCGCTGGCCTCGGCCCAATCATCGTGGGACTTATAGTATTTGCAATCGGCTTCTCACTAGGATCAACGACAGGCTACGCAGTCAATCCAGCTCGTGACTTAGGTCCTCGTATCATGCATGCCATCCTTCCAATTCCAAACAAGGGAGATTCTGACTGGTCTTATAGCTGGATCCCAGTTGCTGGCCCAATTCTTGGAGGAGTCGCAGGAGCTATCCTCTATAACCTCCTACTAAATATGTTATAAAAAAATAGGCTTTTGGAAAAAGCCCAGCGCAACTTATCAGAGTTCGTATCAACATCTCAGCGCAGTGGTTGATTGGCAGATTTATTCGTGTTTCACACTCCAAATCTGACCTAATCAACTGTGCGGGGGTGGGAAAACGAACTCTTTTTTCCTAGTCGAGTTCTTTCCCACTCCCATTTTATCAACAAAGACTTGGCTATCATCAACCAAGTCTTTTTCTGTTATTCATTTTCTTTTGTAAGGATTTGCAAGGTTTCAAGGAGTTGGTCCACATGGACTTCTACAGTATCACCTGTGCCCTTGATTTTCACTTCGACGATGCCATCAGCTGCTTTCTTACCAACAGTCACACGGATTGGCAAGCCAATCAAGTCACTGTCAGAGAACTTAACACCGACACGCTCGTTACGGTCATCAGTTAATACTTCATAGCCTGCACCGACCAAGCTGGCTTCGATGGACTGAGTCAATTCCATTGCCGCTTCATCTTTGACATTAACTGGAATCAAATGCACATCAAACGGTGCCAATTCTTTAGGGAAGTTGATGCCCCAAGCGTAACGGTATTCGCCTTTTGGTGTCTTGTTAACAAAGAGGCGAGCGTGTTGTTCAAGAACGGCTGACAAGAGACGGCTAACACCGATTCCGTAGCATCCCATGATAATCGGCATAGAACGACCATTCTCATCCAAGATGTTGGCATTCATGCTGTCTGAATAGCGTGTACCGAGTTTGAAGATGTGACCAATCTCGATACCACGGGCAAAGTTGAGAACCCCGTGTCCATCTGGAGAAGGCTCGCCTTCCTTGACTTCGCGAATATCCACATACTCAGTCACTTGGAAATCACGACCCGCATTGGCACCTGTATAGTGGAATCCGTCCTCGTTGGCACCGACTACAGCATTTTTCACATCTTGAACCTTGCGGTCTGCAATAATCTTGATGTTTTCTGGCAAGCCGACTGGTCCAAGGGAACCAAAACCTGCACCGAAGATTTTTTCCGCATCCGCTGGGCCTGCTACATCGAAGAAATCTGCTCCAAGGTGGTTTTTCAACTTGACATCGTTAACTTGATCATTGCCAACAAGGAGGGCAACAACTGGCTCACCGTCTGCCATAAAGAGCATGGTTTTGATAGTTTGCTCTTCCGCGACATTCAAGAAGGCAGCAACTTCGTCGATGGTTTTGGCATCTGGCGTCGCTACTTTAACCAAATCTTCTTCGACGACAACTGCTGTACTTGGTTTGTACTCGCTAGTTGCCATTTCTAGGTTGGCAGCGTAGCCAGATTCGCTAGAGTAGGCGATGGTGTCTTCACCAGACACAGACCATGCCAAGAGTTCTTCCTTGATTGCTTCAAGAACATCCTCTGGGATTTCATCAAAAGAAGCAACCGACTTGTCCAAGACAACCCAACGGTCCAGATCAGTACGGTCTGGTGTAATAGCCATAAACTCCTGGCTGTCCTTACCGCCCATGGCACCTCCGTCACCGATAATGGCCTTGAACTCCAATCCTGCACGAGTGAAGATTGCCTCGTAAGCCGCCTTGTAGTCATCGTAGGTCTGGTCCAGACTCTCATAGCTAGCGTGGAAGCTGTAGCCATCTTTCATGATGAACTCGCGACCACGGAGGAGACCATTACGAGGACGTTTTTCGTCGCGGTATTTTGGCTGGATTTGGTAAATATTGAGTGGCAACTGCTTGTAAGATTGCACCGCATCACGCGCCAATAGTGTCACCGTTTCTTCGTGGGTTGGACCCAAGATAAAGTCAGAACCCTCACGGTTTTTGAGCTTGTAGAGGTCATCACCGTAGGTTTCGTAACGACCTGACTCACGCCAAATGTCCGCTGACAAGAGAGCTGGTGCCAAAAATTCAATAGCATCAATCTTATCAAACTCCTCACGCATGATATTTTTTGCTTTTTCAATCACACGGTTAGCCAAAGGCAAGTAGCTGTAAATACCAGCAGAAATCTGACGGACATAACCCGCACGTAACATCAAAGCGTGGCTAATCACCGACGCATCCGAAGGCATCTCCCGCAAAGTAGGGATAATCATTTTAGACTGTTTCATAATTTAAGATACAAAAGCGTCAAGAAAACCGTATAAAAATAGGCAATCAACGCAGTGCCTATAGGCACAAGGCGATTGGTCTTTTTTACTAGGTTTTTAGCTTTTGTTCAATTCCTTTCGTAGTTTACTTGATTGGAAGACAAAGAATTAGCTTTTCAAAACCCTCGCTGACGCTCGAGTTCAAATCTGAAAACTCTCTATTCCTTTCTTTTTCGTAGTTTTCAGAATATCCTGCGTTCAGTACGCATTCAATTCCTTTCGTATTTTTCAGAACATCCTGCGTTTAGCACGCAGTCAATTCCTTTCATAAATTTCAAATTATCTTAGAAGAAGACTCTTATAATATCATTCCAAGTGACTACTATCATAAGAACCACCATAACGGCTACACCTGCTAGAGTGATATAAGATTCCGTCTCTGGTTTGAGTGGTTTTCTGCGAATGGCTTCCAGAATATTCATAACAATCTTACCACCATCCAAGGCTGGAATTGGAATCAAATTGAAGATTCCAAGGTTAATGGAGAGCGCAGCCATCAGCCCCAACACAGAGACCAAACCAAACTCAGCCGCTTGAGAACTTACTTTATAAATAGCAACCGGTCCCCCCAACTGCTTAACATCAAAGTTTGCAATTAGATTCTTCAAAGCTGTTACAACCCTAAGAGCTGTCGCTCCCGCTTCTTGGAAACCACCGACAATTTTATCAACGAAACCAGTTTTCAAAATCGGTGAAATACCAATTCGATAGGCCCCATCTACTTGTTCAGCAGTAACGGAGACATGACGGGTTTTCCCATCATGCTCAACGATCAAATCAAAGCTTGGGGCTGTTGTTGCATCTGTCGCTGCTTTGCTAATAATCGTTGCAACTTCTGTGTAGCTGTCTGTCGTGTTCCCATTGACCGAAAGAATCTTGTCCCCTGTGACAACACCTGCCGCCTGCAAAGCACCACCTTCAGTAATACTTACTGCATTGCTTGATGGGTTGGCAACCCCGCCTTGCATGAAGAACAAAATAATAAATACTAGAATCCCTAGAATAAAATTATTCATAGGACCCGCAAAGTTGGTCATCAACCGTCCCCATACTGTCGCATTTTGATACTGAACATCAAGTGGAGCAATCCGAACTTCTGTTCCATCTTCCTCTACAATCGTGGCATCGTGATCAACCTTATAGGTCTTGCTTTCTTCCAAGACCAAGCCTGTGATTTCCAATTTTTCCACGAAGTCAAAACTGGTTACATTCATTGGCAAACTGAGACTATCCAGTTGCTTACCAGACAAATTAATCCGCGTCACAACACCAGCTTCATTCAGGCTGAGGCTGGCAGGACTACCTGTCTTAATCTCTGTCTTATCTTCACCCCATCCAGCCATTCGAACATAGCCACCTAGGGGAAGGATACGGATGGTGTAAAGTGTCCCATCCTTACCTGTATGAGCGAAAATTTTGGGACCCATCCCAATCGCAAATTCCCTCACAAGGATACCAGCTTTCTTGGCAAAGTAGAAATGACCAAATTCATGGACAACCACAATCACACCAAATATAAATATAAATGCTAAAATTCCCTTCATAATACCTCCTTAAAATAATCCAAAGAAGTGCATGATTGGAAAGACAAAAATCATACCGTCAAAACGATCCAGGATACCGCCGTGTCCTGGAATAATTTTTCCAGAATCCTTTACACCAAAATGGCGTTTAATAGCACTTTCTACTAAATCTCCGAATTGTGAGAATATCGAGAAAATCACAACTAACAACAACATCATGCCAAATGAATAGCCCGCCAACAAGGACTTATCGACAATCAAGAAAATGATAGCAACTACCACCGCAGAAAGAATACCGCCTACAAAGCCTTCAACCGTTTTATTCGGTGAAACCTTCGGCAATAATTTTCTCCGACCAATCTGACGACCGATTAAGTAGGCACCAATGTCTGTTGCCCAGACTAAACAGAGGGCAAAGAAGACTTTATTGAGCCCATCCATACGAGCCAGTATCAAACTATGAAAGCCGATACCAACATAGAAACTTGATGCAATTGGAAAGACTACATCAGAATAGTTGTAATGACCGATATTAAAAACCGTCGAACCAAGCAGTAAAAATACTACAATGGCGTAGGCTGTATAATTTCCATCCGTCGGTAAAAATGTCAGATAATTCTGGAGCGGAAGAGCCAAGACTAAACTGGCCAACATAGCTAAGACACCCTCGATAGAATTTGGTGCTAGGCGATGCATTTTAATCAATTCAGCCGTAGCAATGATGGCTAACAGGCCTACAAAAAATTGAAATGCCATCCCACCAGCCAACAAAAAGGGAATGAAAATAGCTAGAGCAATGCCGCCAAATATCACTCGTTTCTGTAAATCGTTTGTCATACCTTCTCCTTATACACCGCCAAAACGTCTGTGGCGACGGTTGTATTCTTTAATCGCTAATTTAAGTGCTTCTCCATCAAAATCAGGCCAAGCAATATCTGTAAAGTACAGCTCGCTGTAGGCTGTTTGCCACGGTAGGAAGTTGCTAAGACGAAGTTCACCACTTGTACGGATAACTAGATCGGGATCGCGTAACGTTGGTGATAAGGTTCCTGTATAGAGGTAATCCGCTATTAATTTCTCATCAATATCTCCAGGATTGAACTTGGCATCCAAGACATCTTGCGCAATAGCCTTGACTGCGCGAGTCACCTCATCACGACCGCCATAGTTAAGAGCAAAATTGAGAATCAAACCAGTGTTACTCTTTGTCTTTTGTTCGGCTTTATAAAGCGCATTGAGAGTCGGAACAGGAAGTTTGGAATGGTCACCAATCATCTGAATTTTGACATTATTGGCATGGAGTTCAGGAACATACTTATCATAAAACTCCACAGGTAGATTCATGATAAACTTCACTTCTTTTTCCGGTCGAGACCAGTTTTCTGTAGAAAAGGCATAGACAGTTAACACCTTTACTCCCAAATCAGAAGCCGTCTTGGTAACCTTTTGAAGTGCATCCATACCAGCCTTATGCCCCATAATACGTGGCTGCATCCGCTTTTTCGCCCAACGGCCATTGCCATCCATAATCACAGCGATATGCTTAGGGACTTCAATTGCAGTTTCAATGCTTTCTTTCTTTTTAAAATTAAATTTAAACATGGTATTTTCCTTATTGTATAATCGTTTCATTATACCATATTTTTACCTAGGATAGCAAAAATCAGGCAGGGCTAAAACAAGAGAAAACCAAGGTTTCCCTCGGTTTTTCGTCCTTATTCTTCAATTGCAGCTTCTGGAGTTGCTTCTGTCGTTTCAACTGCCACTTCTTCAACAACTGCCGATGTAGTATCTGAACTTGCTACACGATTACGAATAGCACCACGTTCAAATGTCAAGTAAACACCATCAACATCGAGAACAACCTTCTTATCATCAATTTCATCGACAATACCAAATAGCCCACCAATGGTCACAATTTCATCACCTTTTTTGATTTGATTTAGTGCTTCTTGACGTTGTTTTTGTTGTTTACGTTGCGAATAGAACATAAAACCAATCATGGCAACCATGACAAGCGGCAAAAATAAACCTTCCATTTGTTTACCTCTTTTATTGTTTGATAAGCATGATTATATCAAATTCTGGACAAGAAAGCAAAGTTCAACCAAACAGAAAAAGACCGAACTTTCGTTCAGTCTTCACACATTATTTTGCGCTCCATACACTCTCAAGGATGTTGGTCTGTTCACGACCAGGTCCTACTGAGAAGGTTGAGATACGAACGCCTACCAATTCGCTGATACGACGAACATAGTTGCGAGCCGCTTCTGGCAATTCATCCAGGCTACGTACACCTGTGATGTCTTCAGACCAACCTGGCATTTCTTCATAGATTGGTTTGCAACGTTTGAGTTGCTCCAAACTTGCAGGGTAGTGGTCAATACGCTCACCATCCAAGTCATAAGCCACGCAGATTTTCAAGGTCTCAAGACCTGACAAGACGTCAATCGAGTTGAGGGACAAGTTGGTAATACCTGACACACGGCGACTATGGCGCATCACCACTGAGTCAAACCAACCGACACGGCGTGGACGGCCAGTTGTCGTACCGTATTCCTTACCGATTTCGCGGATACGGTCTCCGATTTCATCGTGCAATTCAGTCGGGAATGGTCCGTCACCAACACGGCTAGTGTAGGCCTTACATACACCAACAACCTTATCAATCTTGCTTGGGCCGACACCGCTACCGATCGTCACACCACCAGCAACTGGGTTTGAAGAAGTAACGAATGGATAGGTACCTTGGTCAATATCCAACATAACCCCTTGCGCACCTTCAAATAAGACACGCTTGCCTTGATCGAGGGCATCGTTCAAGATAACAGAGGTATCTGTTACATACTTTTTGATTTCTTGACCATAAGCGTAGTATTCTTCAAAGATTTCGTCAAACTCAATCGGAGTTGACTCATACATTTTCTCAAACAAACGGTTTTTCTCAGCCAAGTTTGTTCTCAAACGCTCCGCAAAAATCTCCTTGTCCAAGAGGTCTGCAATACGGATACCGACACGCGCAGCCTTGTCCATGTAGGCTGGACCGATACCCTTGTTGGTTGTACCAATCTTATTCTCACCTTTAGACTCTTCTTGCAACTGGTCCAATTTGATGTGATAAGGCAAGATGACATGTGCGCGGTCTGAAATCCGCAAATTATCTATTGTCACACCTGAATCATGGAGATAGTTGATTTCCTTCACCAAAGATTTTGGATTGACAACCACACCATTACCGATTACAGAAATCTTTTCTGGGAAGAAGATTCCTGACGGAATCAAGTGCAATTTATACTTAGTGCCATCGATAACGATAGTGTGTCCAGCGTTATCACCACCTTGATAACGTGCGATTACTTCAGCATTAGCAGACAAGAAGTCTGTAATTTTACCCTTACCTTCGTCGCCCCACTGGGTTCCTACAACAACTACTGATGTCATATTCACTCTTTCTCTGAACTGGCTGACCAGCCCAGCCTTTCTTCTACTTCTGGCAGGAATCTCACCTGCAAGTTTCGTTTTACACACTATTCTATCAAAAAACGAACATTTTTTCAAGAAATTCCAATAATTTCATATATGGCGAATGTTTTTATTTTTTAAAAAGTATATTTCAAAAAAATCCGATTAAACACACGAGATAGACATGTGTAAACATGCTTTTAACAGAGAAATCCGAAGTCTTTGTTTACTTTCCGTGATTTTCAGTACATTTTTCACGAAAAACGTAGCAGAAATTTGTATTTGCCCTCCAATCTAGATAAAATTGGAATAAGACTTTGACAGAAATATAAAGGACTTAGTATGTTACAAAAATTATCACCAAACAGCCCCATTCTTCAGGCTACTTTTGGAATTGAGCGCGAATCACTTCGCATCAATTCAAACCACAGAGTTGCACAAACTCCCCATCCTCATAAACTGGGTTCTCGTAGCTTCCACCCCTATATCCAGACAGACTACAGCGAGCCACAGTTAGAGTTGATTACACCAATCGCTCAGTCGACTAAGGAAGCTCGTCGCCTACTGGGAGCCATTACAGATGTTGCCGCACGTTCTATGGATAAGCAAGAATATCTCTGGCCCCTATCCATGCCACCTGTCATTTCAGAGGACGACATCCAAATTGCTCAACTAGAAAGTGACTACGAATACCAGTATCGCGTCGGCTTAGGAGAACGGTATGGTAAGCTCCTCCAGTCTATGTCAGGCATTCATTACAATTTTGAATTAGGGAAAGACTTAACCCAACAACTTTTTGAATTAAGCGAGGAAACAGATTTTGTCGCATTCAAAAATACCCTCTACCTCAAGTTGGCACAAAACTTCCTCAACTATCGCTGGCTCTTAACTTACTTATATGGAGCAAGTAGTTTAGCCGAAAAAGGATTTTTATCCGAGGAAGTCGGTTGCGTTCGTTCCATTCGCAACTCCAAACATGGCTATGTTAATGCCGAAGACGTTCATATTTCTTTCTCTTCTCTCGAACAATACGTGGCTGACATCGAACAAGCTGTCCAGTCTGGTCAACTATCCGCCGAAAAAGAATTTTATTCCTCTGTTCGACTACGTGGGGCAAAAACGAGTCGCGACTATCTCAGCAAGGGGATTTCTTATCTGGAATTCCGTACCTTCGACCTTAACCCCTATGACCCGCTTGCTATTAGTCAAGAAACCCTCGACACCGTTCATCTCTTTCTCTTAGCCCTCCTTTGGCTGGACCAACTAGCTGACGTAGACAATGCTTTAACAAAAGCAGATAGACTGAACAACCTCATCGCCCTAAGCCACCCCCATACACCTCTACCTAGCGATGCTGATCCCACACCAATCTTGACTACCATGAAAACCATCGTCGCACACTTTGGACTGGATGACTACTATAGCCAGCTCATTGCACATGTGGAGGCAGCTCTTCAAGACCCAAGACTGACCCTTTCTGGAAAAATAGCAGAGCAGGTTGAAGATGGATCTCTGGAGCACTTTGGCCAGCAGCAAGGACAAGCCTTTCATGATTATGCTTGGACAGCCCCTTACGCCCTTAAAGGCTATGAAAATATGGAACTCTCTACTCAGATGATTCTCTTCGATGCTATCCAGATGGGCTTGAATGTGGAGATTTTGGATGAAGAAGACCAATTTCTCAAACTCTGGCATGGTGACCATGTCGAGTACATCAAAAATGGCAACATGACCTCCAAGGACAACTACGTCATTCCTCTCGCCATGGCCAACAAGGTCGTGACCAAGAAGATCTTGGACCAGGCTGGTTTTCCAGTACCTGCGGGAGCTGAATTTGCAAACAAGACAGAGGCCCTGCGGTATTACGGACAGGTAGCCAGCTCTGCTATTGTTATCAAACCAAAATCCACCAACTTCGGCCTAGGCATCTCTATCTTCCAGGAGCCAGCCAGCCTTGCGGACTATGAAAAGGCCCTTGACATCGCCTTTTCAGAAGACAGCCATGTGCTAGTAGAGGAATTCGTGGCGGGAACCGAGTACCGCTTCTTCGTCCTGGACGGCAAATGCGAGGCTGTCCTGCTCCGCGTCGCAGCCAATGTCGTGGGAGACGGTAGCTCAACCATCCGTGAATTAGTGGACCAAAAAAACCAAGATCCACTGCGGGGGCGTGACCACCGTTCGCCGCTGGAAATCATTAACTTGGGCGATATCGAACTGCTTATGTTGGAGCAACAAGGCTACACGCCCGATACAGTTTTGCCAGAGGGCGTTCAAGCCTTTCTGCGTGGCAATTCCAATATCTCAACAGGTGGCGACTCCATCGATATGACCGACCAGATGGACGAGTCCTACAAACAACTGGCCGCCGATATGGCGACTGCTATGGGAGCTTGGGCCTGCGGTGTGGATTTGATTATCCCTGACCGCACCCAGCCTGCCAGCAAGGATCAGCCTAACTGCACCTGTATCGAGCTCAACTTCAACCCTGCCATGTACCTGCACACCTACACCTACGCAGGACCTGGGCAGAGCATTACACCGAAGATTTTGAAAAAATTGTTTCCAGGGCTATAGTTTTCCATTTTCCTTACTTTGTTAGTGCTTACTTCAAAGGTTCGTGGAACTCTTGAAGGCTGGAGATAGGGCAAAGCACGTTCGCCTCAATAGCTGCAGGTTGCTAGAACATTCTAGGTTGGAAATAAGACTTGCCTCTCTATAAAGTACGGCAAAGCGAGTTCAAACAAACCAGTGGATTGTTTGGAGCGGGAAATCCAGAAACGGAGTTCCTCTTGCGCCGAAGTAAAAAAAGTCAACAAAAGGACTATATATCTGCTTTACCCTTTTGTTCCTTCACAAAACCTCCCAACTAATGTTAAATAAAATGAATATGGCACCAAGATAATCATTTATATCTCGGTGCTTTTTTTGTGAACTAATTCCCATCACCCAACCGTTTTGTTCGTTTTTTGTTTCGTTTTCCAATTTATTTTTACCATTTTATTTGAATTTTTAAAAATATCCGTATTATATCTAAAAAAAGTATTCCAAACGACTCATTTTCTGTTAAACTATATGTATATAACAACTGCAGACGTTTTTATGACGTCCATATATAACAAAAAGGAGTTTTATATGAAGATTAGAAACCGTTCTCTCTTCTATACCGTAGGTTCTGTAGCGGTAACAGCCGGACTCTTGTTTAGTCTTGCTACTTCGCCCATACCATCTGTGCACGCTACTGAAGTGGCGATAGAGAATTATCCGTCACTTGCAATAACCAAGTCGGAAGTCACGATACAAGGCTATCTTATTGCACCACTTAATAGTAGCGGAACTGCTTTTGACGCCACTAACAAAACAAATCTAGCCCTTGGTGCAAGCATGGATACTGCGGCAGCCGACACTATCCCTATTCAACTAAAAGAACCTCTTCGTAGCCAATTCAACCTCGTTGATCATCCCGAACTAGTCGGAAAATTGGTTCGCATCACAGGAACTAGCGATACATACATGAAGCGAGCTGGGATCAAACCAGCTACAGCGATTGAAATCGTAGATTCATCTTCTACTAATGTTCAGCCACCAACAAGTGAAAATACAGCTACCAAACCAAGTGACCTTGTTTCTACACCGATTGCTACTGTTCGTTCTGGTGCACAAGGAACAGAGTACACAGTCTCTGGTAAAATTATTAGCCTAGTAAACGGTTGGGGAGGAAATGGTTTTTACCTCCAAGACTCTGACGGTGCTGGTATCTATATCTACCCTGGGGCTGCCTTGGGCTATCAGCCTGGTGATACCATTCAATTAACAGGAACATTGGGTGAGTATAAAGGCGAACTCCAACTAACTACAGTTAGCAACCACAAGGCTATCTCTGAGAATTTCAACACTCCTATTACAGAAACAAACATTGCTCAGTTAACGACGCAAGCACAGGCAACACTAGTTTCTCTAAAAAACTTGACTGTCGGAGATATGCAAAGCGATAGCTATCAAAATTCTACCTTTACCGTAACTGACTCTGAAGGACAAACTGTGGATGTGCGTTTAGACAGTCGAACAGGCATCAAAACGGCGGATCTTTTGAACCGTATCAACAAGGGAGATAAGATTAATCTAACCGCTATTTTATCCACCTATAACGGAAAAATACAATTAAAACCATTTGACCTCTCTCATTTTGAAGTCATTGAAAAGGCAACGACGGAAGCAGGACCAGGAAAGACCGAAGCTGTAACAGTCGGTCACATTCAAGGTGCAAGTCACCAATCACCTCTGGTGAATCAATCTGTTATGCTTAAAAATGTCGTAGTAACCTACGTTACCTCTGCCAATAACTTCTACGTGCAAGATGTCACACCAGATGGAGACGTCAAAACATCTGACGGTATTAACATCTTTACTGACAAATTAAAAACAAATGTCAAAGTAGGAGATCTTGTCACTATCGCAGGACGAGTAGAAGAATACCAGGGCAGAGGGTATGCTGAACGTGACAAAACAGACTTAACCATCACACAAATTCGAGCTACTGAAGTAACTGTGGATGGGACTGCACCTGTACCATCTCCTATAGTCCTTGGTCTTGACCGGACCATCCCAGCAGATATTATCGACAACGACGGTTTGGCTCAATTTGATCCAGAACAAGATGCGCTCGATTTCTGGGAATCCGTTGAAGGCATGGTGGTTGCCGTTGATGATGCAAAAATCCTCGGCCCACTAAAAAATAAGGAAATCTATGTCACTCCTGCCACTAGTCAACTTCCTTTAAACAATGTTGGAGGCGTCAACCTTCGCCCTGAAGGGAATAATACCAATATCATTCCTCTACTTTTGAAAAATGGAAAACAGATCGTCAAATCAGGAGACTATTTCACCGGTCGTATTGCTGGACCAGTTACCTACTCTTACACCAATTATAAGGTCTATGTAGACGATAGCACCCTTCCAACCTTGCACGAAGGAACTACAAAACCAGAAACAACAACCATTATCCCAAATGATGACAAGCTGACTATCGCTTCTTATAATATTGAAAACTTCTCTGCTAATAGTAAGTCAACATCAGACGCTAAAGTCCAACGCATTGCCAAATCCTTTGTTTCAGACCTACATTCTCCAGACATTATCGGATTGATTGAAGTGCAAGACAACAACGGTGCTACAAACGACGGCACAACTGATGCTAGTAAGAGTGCTGAGCGCCTGATTGCAGCCATTCAAGCAGCCGGCGGACCAACCTATACCTATGTGGATATTGCTCCTGAAAACAACAAAGACGGAGGACAAGAGGGAGGCAATATTCGCGTCGGCTTCCTCTACAACTCCAAACGTGTCAGCCTATCTGACAAACCAATCGGTACCGCAACACAGGCAGTAGCTTGGGAAAACGGCGAACTCAATCTCAGCCTGGGCCGAATCGACCCAACCAACAGCGCTTGGGCAGCTGTCCGCAAAACACTTGCAGCTGAATTCGTCTTCAAAGGCGAAAAAGTCGTTGTCCTTGCCAACCATCTCAACTCAAAACGCGGTGACAATGGTCTCTACGGAAAAATCCAACCTGTCAGCTTCAAGTCCGAAGAAAAACGCCACATACTGGCACAAATTATCGCTGACTTTACAAAAGCAGGCTTAACTCAAAATCCAAATGCTAATATCGTTATGCTAGGCGACTTCAATGACTATGAATTTACTAAAACCATAGAAATTTTAGAAACAGGAGGAATGGCTAACCTCGTTAGTCGTCACGATGCATCCGATCGCTTCTCTTACTTCTATAATGGAAACAATCAGTCTCTTGACAATATGCTGGTATCAACTAACTTGTTGGAGCGCTATGCCTTTGATATGGTCCATGTCAATTCAGCCTTTATGGAAGAACATGGCAGAGCTTCTGACCACGATCCGCTATTGGTACAACTGGATGTGACAAAGGCACAAGAACCAACTCAACCAGAACCAAGCGACAAGCAGACAGATGACTCAGGAACAGTCAATAATAGTGATGACAATGGTACGCCCAACAATAACAAGCCAACAAATCCTTCAACCTCTGTTCAAACAACTGTAAATGCTGATGACCGTTCTGGCGCTACAGACAAGGGACAACCAACAGCCATCCCTACTGCCAAAAACAGTCAAAAGAAAATTCTTCCAAAAACAGGAGAAGAAACAAGCTTTGTACTTATCACAATCGGTCTCGTAATCTTGAGCGCCTGCCTTGTCAAAAAACAAAAAGAATCCTAATCATTTTTTGAGCTTGAAAGCATGACTTTCAGGCTCATTTTTCTACTGCTCCACCTCCACTTGTGCTATAATTAAAGTTATGGATAAAATTATTAAAACACTATCAAAAAGCGGGCATTTCCGTGCCTTTGTGCTAGATAGCACAGAAACCGTAAAAACAGCCCAAGAAAAACACGATACTATGGCGTCATCCACCGTTGCTCTGGGCCGCACTCTCATTGCCAATCAAATCTTGGCTGCCAATGAAAAAGGTGATACAAAAATCACCCTGAAAATCTTGGCCAGCGGTGCTGTTGGTGCCGTTATCTCTGTTGCCAATACCAAAGGTCAAGTCAAGGGCTACATTCAAAATCCAGACTTGGACTACAAACGGACAGCGACTGGCGAAGTCATCGTTGGGCCTCTTGTGGGCAATGGTCAATTCCTGGTTATCACAGACTACGGAACAGGTCATCCTTACAACTCCATGACACCCTTAATCTCTGGTGAAATCGGTGAAGACTTTGCCTACTTCCTAACAGACAGCCAACAGACACCTTCAGCAGTGGGATTGAACGTATTATTAGACGAAGAAGACAAGGTCAAGGTGGCTGGCGGATTCTTGTTGCAAGTACTTCCAGGTGCGACCGAGGCTGAAATTGCCCGTTTCGAGAAACGTATCCAAGAAATGCCTGCCATTTCGAGCTTGCTGGCTTCTGAAAACCACATAGAAGCTCTGCTATCCGCCATTTATGGCGACGACGACTTCAAACGCCTTTCAGAAGAGGAAATCGGTTTTGTTTGCGACTGCTCTAAGGACCGCTTCCTCGATGCTCTAACCAGCCTGCCAAAAGCGGACCTGCAAGAGATGAAAGACGAGGACAAGGGCGTGGACATCACCTGTCAATTCTGCCAGACCCATTACCACTTTGACGAAAACGATTTGGAGGAACTCATCAATGGCTAATCTCAACACCCCTTTCATGATTGGTGATGTGGAAATCCCCAATCGCTGTGTGCTGGCCCCAATGGCTGGCGTGACCAACTCGGCCTTCCGCACCATTGCCAAGGAAATGGGCGCTGGTCTGGTCATTATGGAAATGATTTCTGAAAAAGGCCTTCTCTACAACAACGAGAAGACCCTCCATATGCTCCATATCGACGACAACGAATACCCTATGTCCATCCAGCTTTTCGGCGGCGATGCCGAAGGACTAAAACGGGCTGCCGACTTCATCCAAACCAACACAAAGGCCAATATCGTAGATATTAACATGGGCTGCCCTGTCAACAAGGTCGTTAAAAACGAAGCTGGTGCCAAGTGGCTCAAGGACCCCGACAAGATTTACCACATCATCAAGGAAGTGACCTCAGTCCTCGATATTCCCTTGTCTGTTAAAATGCGGACGGGTTGGAACAATACCGACCTAGCGGTCGAAAATGCCCTGGCCGCAGAAAGTGCCGGTGTGTCTGCCCTGGCCATGCACGGACGGACTCGCGAGCAGATGTACACAGGAACCGTTGACCTGGAAACCCTCACCAAGGTAGCTGGCAGCCTGACCAAGATTCCTTTCATCGCAAACGGCGACATCCGCACTGTAGAGGATGCCCGCCAGCGAATCGAGGAAGTCGGAGCTGATGCCGTCATGGTCGGACGAACTGCTATGGGAAATCCATACATCTTCAACCAAATCAACCACTATCTTGAAACAGGAGAAGTCCTACCCGACCTCTCCTTCGATGACAAACTCAATGTCGCCTTCGACCACCTGACCCGATTGACCAATCTCAAAGGCGAATCCATTGCCGTACGTGAATTCCGTGGCCTTGCCCCTCACTACCTCCGTGGTTCAGCAGGTGCTGCCAAGATTCGCGGTGCCGTTGCCCGAGCAGAGACTATCGAGCAGGTCCAAGAGCTCTTTGACCAGGCTAGAGAGGCCTATCAAGAACGGATCACTAAGTAAGAAAATCTGAGAAGTTTGATACTTGCCAATCATTAAACATATACAAAAACGCATAAAGCCAGGGTTATAACCTGATTTTATGCGTTTTTTCTGTATGATAGCATTATTCATGCTCAGCAAAGAAGCCAACAAAGGCAGGGGCAATGTAGTCTCGATACTGCTCTGGATGTTCACGAATGAGAGTCGCTGAAATACCAAATTTTCTAGGACTATAATGAGCTTGATAGCCTCGACTGTGCAGTTCCTGAGCGTATTCTTCCTCAGACACATAGAAAACTGGTACTTGATGTTCTGACAAGTCCAATAAACCAAGCAGGCGGTCTAGCCAAAGGTCCCAACCATCTGGATAGGGAGGCAAATCCGTTTCATCCAGGGCACGAACTTCGACAAAATCATCTTCCTTAAACTGCTCTTGAGCAAATTGAAATCGTTTGGTCAAATCTAAACCAATCAAATCCCCACGGTCCTTGTCATATCCTGACACCACAATACAAACCTGACCACAGGCCAACTTTGCTCGCTCGATCAAATCCAAATGTCCCTTATGCATGGGAGCAAAGGTTCCGAAAACAACAGCTATGGTTTGATTCATAGATTTCCTTTCTACTTGCTAAAGAGGCGAGCAAGAAGCCCAGCACCTCTTCTCAGAGTTCGTGTCAACGTCTCAGCGCAGTGGTTGATTGGCTTTAACAGTCCAGTGGACTGTTAAAGGTTGGAGATAAGATTTGCAAAGCAAATCTCATCAATTCGTGTTTTACACTCCAAATCTGACCACTACGACTGATGCGAACAGAGTTCGCTTCATTTCCAACCTCACAAGGTTCACTGAACCTTGTGAGCTGTGCGGGGGTGGGAGTAAATTAGTCCAGTGGACTATTTTAGCCCGAACCTACTGTTTGGAGGTGAGGGGAACTCTTTTTTAGACTAGTCGAGTTCTTTCTCACTCCCTATTTTATCCTTTTTTCAAAACAGAAGAACAATTCTGCATCTGGAAAGGATAGCAACAACAAGTACTCCTTATCCCTTTACCACATCAAACTTGAGTTCTTCGCCCTTGACCCCAACCTTCAAGGTCGAACCAGTAGCCAAGTCACCACGGAGCAACATTTCTGCTAACGGATCTTCCAATTTGGTTTGTAAGAGTCTACGAAGAGGACGAGCCCCCATTTCTGGGTCGTAACCTTGTTTAGCCAATAACTTAAAGGCTGATGGTTGAAGTTTAAGGGTAATTCCTTTCTCAGCTGTTACAGCCAACAAAGGTTTAATCATGACCTTGACAACATCCTGCATATGAGTTTCCGTTAGGCTATGGAAGACAACTTTCTCGTCAATACGGTTGATAAATTCTGGACGATAGGCTTTTTTCAATTCCTCAAAAATACGTTTCTCCACTTCCTTGTGGTCCTTAGATAAATCAAGGGCGCCAAAACCAACTGTCTTATCATCACGAAGGGCTGTTGCTCCAAGGTTTGACGTCATGATAATAATGGTATTTGAGAAATCAACCTTACGTCCCTTACTGTCTGTCAGAACACCATCATCCAAGACCTGCAAGAGAACATTGAAAATATCTGGATGAGCCTTTTCAACCTCATCAAAAAGAAGAACAGAATAAGGTTTGTTACGAACTTTTTCTGTCAATTCGCCACCCTCTTCATAGCCCACATAACCCGGAGGGGCACCGTTTAAACGGCTGGCCGCAAATTTCTCCATATACTCAGACATATCAAAACGGATAAGAGCAGATTCATCATCAAAGAGAACCTCTGCCAAGGCTTTAGCAAGCTCCGTCTTACCGACACCAGTTGGCCCCAAGAACATAAAGGAACCAATCGGTCTGCGACCTGTACGAATCCCCGACTGATTACGGCGAATAGCTCTGCTAACTGCAGAAATAGCTTCTTCCTGCCCAATCACACGCTTGTGCAATTCCGCTTCCAGATTCAGATACTTCTTAGTATCTGATTGGCTAAGCTTGGCTACTGGGATACCCGACAAGCGGCTAAGTGTTTCTAAAACATCTTCTTCTGTTACTTCAAGGTCATAGTTTTGACTAGCCTCGGCATCTTCTTTCGTTTTAATCAAAAGCTTGCTGACAGTCTTATATTTTTTATCCATCAAGGCCTTGTCAATACTCGTCAGTCCTGTTTCCTCAGCCTGCCCTTTCACTCGATTTTGTACCGTTGCACTAGCTTCGTCCAGCAGATCAATGGCTGAATCTGGCAGGTTTTTACTGGTCAAATACCGCTTAGCGTAGGTCACAGCAGTCTCAACAGCCGTATTTCCAATACGGACCCTGTGGTATTTCTCAAAAGTACCTTTTAAACCAGTTAAAATGGCAATGCTATCTTCCACTGTCGGCTCTTCAATGGTCACTTTGGCAAAACGACGAACCAGGGCTGCGTCTTTCTCAATATGCTTTTGATACTCTGTCTGAGTTGTCGCTCCGACCGTACGGAGGGTGCCACGAGCAAGAGCTGGTTTGAGGATATTGGCTGCGTCCAAGGTCGAATCAATCCCCGAGCCAGAACCCATAATGGTATGCAACTCATCAATGAAGAGGATGACCTGACCATCTTCCTCGATGTCGTTGATGATATTATTCATCCGCTCTTCAAAATCACCACGGAAACGAGTTCCAGCGATAACGTTCATCAAGTCAAGTTCCAAAACCCGCATCTTAGCCAAGCTGACAGGGACATCACCTGCAGCAACACGTTGAGCAAGACCCAAAGCAAGCGCAGTTTTTCCGACACCAGCATCACCAACTAGAACTGGGTTGTTCTTGGTTTTACGTGATAGAATTTGGATCATCCGTGCAATCTCAGCGTCTCGACCGATGACAGGTTCAATCTTCCCTTCACGCGCCAAAGCTGTCAAATCACGAGTGTAGTCTTCTAATCCACCACTTTGAGGTGCTGGGGGCATTCCCATCATCTGTCCCATATTAGTAGGTTTGGCTTTGCCACCCTTCATCACACTGCGGATAGCTTTAAGGTCCTCTTTGGTAAATCCCGCACGTGCCTCCAAGTTTTTACGCAAGTCCAAGAAACGAAACTTATCATCTGAGTCTTCAAAATAAAAACCTACCTTGTCCAAAATCTGACTAGCTGTTGACCGCTTGTCCAACAACATAGCCATAAACAAATGCTCCGTTCCCAGCTCCTTAGCCTTGACGACTTCTGCAATTTTCTTGGCAAAACTAGCCGTTTCATCCAAACGTTTAGAAGATGGTAAAATACGAAAACTATCCAACTCTTCACGATAGACCTTGTCGGTCACAACAAAAGTTGCATGTTCATAGTCAGAAATTGAAATAGGATATTCTGCCAAAACAGCGCCGGCGACTGTATCATGGTTGATAACGAAAGACAAGAGAACATGCCAGGTTTCCAAGTAATCACAGGCATAACGTTGGGCCACTAACTGGGCATCTTCAAAAACCCGTTGTAAACCAGTTGAAATTTTCATGAATTATTCCTCTTTCCTATCTAAACGTCGTAGTATTTGACGCATCATGCGTGCTCGAATAGTACTTGCATCTTTTCCTAATATTTCATCAGATCCTGTGGACAAAAAGAGATTGCCTTCTCGCTCTGTCATCAATCCTTCATCAAAAAGGAGCTGTAAAATATCCGCATAAACCGTCGCAGACAACTGCTCACCCATATTGTTTAACAAATCATGGACCAGTTCGTGCTTATCCGAAAAGGTAATCCGCCCAATTCGGATATAACCACCACCACCACGCTTACTCTCAACAATATAGCCACGGCTGGCTGTAAAACGGGTTTTAATGACGTAGTTAATCTGACTTGGCACCACTTCAAACCGACTGGCCAATTCACTTCGACGCAACTCAGCTACACTGACTTGGTCCAAGATGGCTTTGATATGCTCTTCTATATAATCCGATGTATTCTTCATCGCCATAGTATCGCCTCTTTCTTTGACTATCTTTGACCATTATACCTTAAAATGACGAATTTTGAAAGCAAAAGCCTAGCAACTAGCGTAGCAGAATTTTGAAATCTGCTCTGCTTTATCCTATAATAAAAGAAAAAAACAGAAAGGACTAGGGCTTCCGTATTTAGTTGAACTGAATACGGGCTACGGACTAGGCCAAAAAGATAAACGAGAACTAGTCGTCGTTCCATTTCCTATTTTATCTGTGTCCACTTAAGGCCCTTTATATCTTATACCATGAACTTTCAAGATTACATTCAAGACTTTACAAGTGTGACTGTGGAGCAGGCACAGAACCTTCTAGCCGCCAAAGAGGGGGCTGTTCTCTTCATCGGACGTAGCACCTGTCCTTACTGCAACCGCTTTGCACCAAAACTCCACAAGGTCGCTCAAGACAAGCAAGTGACCATCCACTTCCTCGACTCCAGCCAAATCAGTCCAGAACTCCAGACCCTTCGCGACCACTACCAAGTTCCTACCGTCCCAGGCCTCCTCGTCGCTAAACCTACTGGAGTCCAAGTCCGCTGCGACTCCAGCATGACGGAAGATGAGATTGTGGTCGTTATTGAGAACTAATACATAACAGACAAAAGCACCGACCACAAGACCGGTGCTTTTTAAGGAGATTATGAAAAATATTTAGGATTGATATCAGTATAACCTAACCGAATATATCCGACATCCGCCCTAAGACCGATTTTACAAAAAAAAAGAAAAAGTCATTAGAAGTACAATTCTAACGACTTTATTTTGGTTTGATGCATCGACCAAAAAGCCAAAACTTTTACCATCTTTATTACAACTTGATTATATCACAATATAACTTAAAGTGCTCTCTTATATACTATTAAACCAATAGATAAAGCAATAAGCATTACACCCAATAAGAAAATCTCTTTAGTAGTTTTTTCTCCTGTTTGAGGCAAAACTCTTATGTTGTTAGCAACTTTTTTGTTGTCAGCAACTTTATTTTCTTCAGAGGTATAAATAGTTTTAAAGAGAAGTTCAGTTTTTTTATCTTGATTCATTTCTGAAGCAACTATTGATGTACGTAATTGGGCTGTCACTTCATCCACTGAAACAAGAACAGTAACTCGATATTTTGTCTGGTCAAAAATATAACCTTCTAAACCATTATCTTCCTGAGAAAGTATATATGTGTACTTACCAGGTATTGTATAGGTTAAATTTGAAAAACGTCCCTCTTCTTCTCCGTCAACTGTTACTTTTGTCCCTTCTTTAGGTAGGGGAAAGCTAGGATCTTCTGGAGTCAAAATAAAAGTAAACTTTCCATTAGGGAGGGGTTTTCCATTCTGAGTCACTAACTGGTTTTTGAAAACAATTTCAGTAACAACGGATTGTTCAGCAGAAACTGCATTGACCACATGACTTGTTCCTAAAACCATCCCACAAAAAACAAGTAACAGAGTGAATATTTTCTTCATATATAGCTCCATTATTCTATACTAATATCAAATGCTTTAAATTATCCCTAAAACCAATATTCTACCATCTGTTTCTGTATCTTCACAAGTCGACAACGCAACTAATCTATTTTGTTTCGTCATCTTTAAATCTCGATATTGAACTGATTTCGTTTTTATATGAGCTAGTAAATTCTCAAACCTCTGTTCATCAATTCCAGTCGGATTAAACATCATTTCATCAAAAGCATCTGTCTTCACACATGCAAAAAATGATATTGTCTTAGAAGAACCATCTGGGAGAAAAAGTGTCGCAGTTTTGTGATCTTTAAAATAATCTGCATTACAAAACTTTGGCAATTCCCCAAACATGACATCTCCTGCCATATGGTGGGCATAGATAATGGAATAAACATCATTAAAGCTAGATTGATTACGATGATCAAGGAAAACACTGCCAGAGAGGGAATATTCTCCCTCTACTGACTTATTAATATAGTCTAAGTTTGTTTTTCCTTGAACAAGAGGATAATCAATATTTGTTCCCTTTACTTCTAACCATCCTATTACTTCAGAATTTAAATGTAGAAGCTTTTCAAAATCAATTTCATTCTCTTTATAACTTTGGTAATTAGCTGCGCTTGCATTATGATATAGAAAATAATTACTATACAAACCTAACAAAGCGAGTCCCAAAATTAGAAAACAGAACAGTAACAAACATCTATCAATTATCCAGTTTAACCACTTAATTAAGGCATACATATAACATTAGCATTGATTAAGCTTTTTTATTTTTAACAAAGTATAGGACTCCACCGATACCAACTAGCGTCATGACAGCATATGGAGCAATTGCCATCGCAACACCTGTCGGTGTATTAATGTTTTTATTATTTGTTACAACGATTGCATCTGAGGTAGCATCTGAAATTTGTTCAGCAAATGCATATGCTTCCTGTTTGTCAACACCATCGTTCGTATCTTTATCAATTGTCGCTGTCTTCTGATAATCTTCTGAGCCAATTTCTTCTACTTTGTAGGTAATTCCAATTGGTAACTTAGCAATATCTAGTCTTTCACCGTCTTTTAGTTTAAAGGTATTTTCCCCAATTGAGAACTGCTTACTATCAACAAGATCGCCTTTCTTGTTTATTTTAGCTTCAATTGATCCTGATTTATAAAGTTCGTTAGCTGTTAAAGTAAGTTTAAATTCAAATTCCTTATTCTTATCACCAGCATTACCAGTCACTTTTTTTGTCACAGTTAACGCTGTTGTTTTCAAGGCATTATCAAACTTAATTGGTTCCTTGGCGTTACTATTTTCTTGACGTGAAATAATATATTTAGGTTTAATTGCATCACCCTCACTCAATGCATAAACATCAACTACATATTTCTTATTAGAATAAGTTACACCTGGAGTATTTCCAGAAGTTTCAGTCACTAAATAGCGATACACCCCTGGTTTTGGATATACAACTTTCGAAAAATCAAAATCTGTAGTTTTATCTTTAGTCTTCATAGTATCAGTATTAGAGTATGAAATAGTTTTCTGAGTTTCCATACCAACAACAATACCTGAATACACCGTTAAACCATCTTTTGTTTCAGTTGAATCAGCTAAATTCTGTGGAGTGATGGAAAAAGTAAAATCTGTAGCTGGTGACAAAACACCCTCTGTCAACTCAAATGACTTAGTCACCTGTAATGACGAACCATTCACTACTGGAGTTTCCTCCGCCTTGACTGTTCCTGTAGCAAGCATCATTAATGCCAAACCTGATACTAAAAAACTATACTTCTTCATTTTATATTCTCCTTCTATTTTTAAATATCTCTCACTCTGATGAGTGTAGTCACAACTCCTTTTATTTTATTTATAGGAATTGCTCCAATAAACCGACTATCCGTTTGTTCTTTTCTAAAATCATACAGAACAAAGTAGCTTCCCGCAGGAATTTCATAGGGATAGCTAACACCACTTGAATGGGCTGAAGTTTGATAGGGAAGCTCTTCTTCGCGAATATGACCATTCACCATCAATTCTCCCTTATCTGTAATATCAACAATATCACCTGACTGCGCGACTACACGTCCCACACGTTCGTAATCTTCTTCTTGATAAACAACAACATCATTAATTTTTATATTGTCATAAATTCTTGAATATATCGCCAGATCACCAACTTTTAAATTTGGAAACATGTGAATATTTTTTACAAAAATCATTCCTACGACAAAGTTTAGAAAAATGTATCCTATCCCTGCTATTACAGCACACTTAGTAATAAATTTTTTCAATCCTTGTCTACCTTCTCGCGACTGATTTTTATCATCTTTTTGAATAGGATTATTCCTTCTTTTACCCATACGTTTTTATTTTCTTTTAAAGCTGACAAATATGGTCGATATAATGGCTACCATAGCCAGACTAAACATCATTTGATATATATTGGTATTATCAGAAATTCCTGTTGGTACAACAATTTCTTTATTATTTTCGAACATCACAGCAACATCTGTGGAAACAGCGTTCCTTGTAATCTCTTTTGTTCCAACAAGTTGTTCTGACTCTGAATCAACACTGATCGTTGTTTTATAATCATCATATGCAGATTCTTTTATAGTATATGTGTAATTTGTTGGAATGTTTAAAATCTCAGCAGTATCATTATCTCTCAACGGGAAGGAGACTCGACCATTTTCCAGCGATTTTTCATCAGTCCCTTCACTTCCTTTAATTTTGACTTTATATTCCCCTGCTAATGGTTGACCGTTTGCATCTTTCAACTCTACTACAAAATAGAAGTCTTTTGACTTATCCGAAGCTGTCCCTGTAACCTTTTTAGAAATTTGCAACTTGTGCGTCGTAGGTACAACAACTCCTTTTTTGTCTTCCATTCGAATCACATCAACCAATGCTTCTGGATGATACTGCGTACCGATGAGTGACTGATAGCCATTATGACTTGGAACAAAAAAATCTAAATCTGGCAATCCATCTGCGCCCTCACCATTTTGGGCATACTCAATCAACTCTTTTGTTACTTTTAGAGTTGCATCATTCATATCGCCGAACCCGTGAATATTTTCGTTCTTCCATTTATCTACATCTGCATTATCTGTAAAATGGTAGATTGCTAATTGAGTCGCTGCACGAAACTGAGTCTTTGTCAGACCTGTAGGAAGATTATCACTTCCTCCCTTGTATCCTTTATTAATAACTTTTTTTATCCACTTCAAAAATACATCCGAATCAGTAGTTCTTGGGGAAACTGCATATTTTAATAAATCATTCCCTTTAATATGCGTGAACTTAACTTCAGCAGATGTCGTTACATCAGGGTCTATATTCTCCCCACCGTCATAAGAATCAGGTGGTGAGTGCAAATCAGCATTGAAACAATAAACAACTTGATTGGTACCATCTGCATTTTTAGCGTAATAAAATTTTGCATAGTTTCGCTCAGATAATGTCTCGTATTCATTAAAATCATTAAACCCTGTAACAGAGTATGGTTCTGCAACTTCTTTATAAGGATTATCAACAAATTGACCATTTTTCTGAACTTGAACCTTACCACTCTGTACTTTAAAAGTTATAGGTTCTGCTATTCCATAACCTTGAGGCGGACTCACCTCAGTCAGTACATAAGTACCGTCCGGTAAATTTACTTGTTCTCCGGAACCGTTACTCATGAAAGTTTTTTCTTGGAAGCCACTGCCTTCTGTTTGCTTTAAATTTAAGGTTGCTCCTTTTAAAAGTTTAGAGTAGTCACCTTCCTCATACTTTCTGATAATAACCTGAGTTCCTACTTCTTCTGCTATCACCTTATTTTGTTTCCATCCAAATACAGAACAAAACAAAACGAACACAAAGAGTAGACTAAATTTATGAATATTTTTCATATATCCTCCGTGTTTTTTTATAACGCCAATACTTCCTTCCTCTAGCACTATTTATTTGGAGCTATAGGAAGGAAGTACTAGTTTAAAATCTTATTCAAACAATTGGAGGTTATTTACCAAGAGCTGCTGCCATTGTCGCTGCAACTTCTGCTTCAAAGTCGTTTGAAGCTTTCTCGATACCTTCACCCACTTCGAAACGAGCAAATTCTACAACTGAAGCGTTCACTGAGTTCAAGTAAGCTTCAACTGTTTTGCTGTCATCCATGATGTACACTTGTGCAAGAAGTGTGTAAGCTTGGTCAACTTGAGTGTTGTCAAGCAAGAAGCGATCCATTTTACCTGGGATGATTTTGTCCCAGATTTTTTCTGGTTTGCCTTCTGCTGCCAATTCTGCTTTGATAGCTTCTTCAGCTGCTGCAATCACTTCGTCAGTCAATTGAGCTTTTGAACCGTATTTCAACAATGGCAATGCTGGTTTGTCAACCATTGCACGGCTTTCGTTGTCTTGTTCAATTTTGTGGTTGATTTGTGCCAACTCATCTTTAACGAATTGCTCATCCAATTCAGTATAAGAAAGAACAGTTGGTTTCATCGCAGCGATGTGCATTGAGATTTGTTTTGCAAGAGTTTCATCGCCACCTTCAACAACTGAGATAACACCGATACGGCCGCCGTTATGTTGGTATGCACCAAATGCTTGAGCATCTGTTTTTTCAACCAAAGCAAAGCGACGGAATGAGATTTTCTCACCGATTGTTGCAGTTGCGTTTACGTATGCTTCTTCAAGGGTTTCACCTGAAGGCATAGCCAATTTAAGAGCTGCTTCGTTATCAGCTGGTTTACCTTCTGCAATTACTTTAGCAGTAGTGTTTACCAATTCAACGAATTGAGCATTTTTCGCAACGAAGTCTGTTTCAGCGTTAACTTCAACAACTGCTGCTACGTTACCATCAACATAAACACCTGTCAAACCTTCAGCTGCTACACGGTCAGCTTTCTTAGCCGCCTTAGCCATACCTTTTTCACGAAGCAATTCAATCGCTTTTTCGATATCACCTTCAGTTTCAACCAATGCTTTTTTCGCGTCCATAACGCCAGCACCTGATTTTTCACGCAATTCTTTAACGAGAGCTGCTGTAATTTCTGCCATGTCTATTCTCCTTGTTTGTATTTATAAAATAGAGGAGCGGGCTCAGCCCTGCCCCTCTAGGATTGTTTTTGTTTAATAACAATGTTGAATTGTACTCGGACTAAAAAGCTAGGATTTAGATAAATCTAACGCTTTTCTTAATGCCTTCGTTACTTATTTTCCTTCTACAACTTCAACCAATTCTTCGATTGATTCTGTAGATGCTGGCTCAGCTGCCAATTCAGCTTCAACTGCTGCTACGCTGTCTTCACCTTGGTTGCCTTCGATGATAGCGTCAGCCATTTTAGCTGTAATCAATTTAACAGCGCGGATAGCGTCATCGTTAGCTGGGATGATAACATCGATATCATCTGGATCAGTGTTTGTGTCAACCATCGCTACAACTGGGATACCCAATTTTTTAGCTTCTTTAACAGCGATTTGCTCTTTGTGTGGGTCAACAACGAACATTACATCTGGAATGCGTGGCATGTCAGCGATACCGCCCAAGAATTTTTCAAGACGAGCACGTTGTTTGTTCAACAATGCTACTTCTTTCTTAGGAAGCACTTCGAAAGTTCCATCTTCTTCCATACGGTTGATTTCTTTCAAACGAGCGATACGTTTTTGGATTGTACCCCAGTTTGTAAGAGTTCCACCCAACCAACGGTGGTTGATGAAGTATTGACCAGCGCGGATAGCTTCGTCTTTAACAGCTTCAGCAGCTTGTTTTTTAGTACCTACGAACAAGATAACTGCGTCGTTTGCTGCAGCGTCACGGATGAATTCGTAAGCTTGGTCAGCCAATTTTACAGTTTGTTGCAAGTCGATAACGTGGATACCGTTACGCTCTGTGAAGATGTACTTAGCCATCTTAGGATTCCAGCGACGAGTTTGGTGACCGAAGTGTACACCAGCCTCAAGAAGTTGTTTCATTGAAATTACTGCCATGAGTATTTCTCCTTTTTGTTTTTTCTCCTCTCCCGAACTTCGACTTGCAGCCCAACCTTTCGGCAACAAGACCACAATTGGTCCGAGATGAGTATTTGTTGCACAGCAACTTTAATCAGTATATCAGAATACCTGCCTATTTTCAAGTAAAACAACCGAGAAATTCATAAAAATCTGCCATCCCAAAATTCTCAAAGTAAGTTCTAGTCTACCGTAAAATCTGGAAATTGGGCTGATTCGGAAATTTCCACTTGACCAATTTCACTATTTAAGGTACAATATTCTTTGTTATGGCGGTATAGCCAAGTGGTAAGGCACGGCTCTGCAAAAGCTTGATCGTCGGTTCAAATCCGTCTACCGCCTTTTAATATTCTAAAAAACCTAGGAATCTCCCTAGGTTTTTTGCTATTCTTTTCGCTTCAGATTTCCGAGGGCCATAGCTCCACCAAATAGACCTAACAAAGCACTTATAAAGACACTTCCCATGCTGTCCCCAGTTTGAGGCAGTTTCCCACTAGTATCCGCTGCTAATGCACCTGTCTCTCCTCTTCCGCTTCTTTCAAAGAATTCTCTGTGAGGTACGGACACTTCTATTCTCTCGTCAGAAATTCCTAGTGGCTCCTCATGTTTTGTAAGTCTCCCCAAATGCTCCACACCGTCTTCTCTTGTACCGCCAGTTAACAGCGCGATTTCAGTGGATTCTGTTTGCGAAGCAAGTGAATTATCTTCTTTTGGCATTGGTACATGCGCTTCCGATTTCGGAACAGGAATGCTAGGGGCTTGATCCTTATCTGATTGCTCCACATGAAGGTCTTTTTCAGGAACTTGCTCAGATACTTCCTTGTCATTTAACCGTACCTTATATTTCTTCACAACAGCATTTCCAAAACTGTCACTCAAATCAAGTTTGACTGTATCCCCGTCTTTCAGACTATGTAGCTCATAGCGAAAGGCTTTTTCATTATTTCCATACTGCCTCCAGAAGCCTCCTCGAGCTACAAAATCTTCGTTGATCTTCAAGGACCAATAAATTCCATTATCCTTGGCGCTTCCGGTAAGTGTCAAGTGCCCATCAGCATCTGCCAGGAGAACTCCTGCATACTGATTTTCCTCGTCTTCATCTTCTTCACTATCCACTACCTGTCGTTCCAATGGCAGCACCTCATTTTCCAGCTGTAAAACAGGGTTTTCTGTATCAACCAACATCTGATATTTCTTCGTGTAAGTCAACTCATCCGCCTCATTGTACACACTTATATCCACAACATTTCCCTCTTCAATCAGGGTAACTGGATAGGTCAACTTGCCATCCTCAAAATAGCGTTTTTCACCACCATTGATGCGCACAGAATGAGCTTGTTCGGTTTCTGCTTCTATTTCAAATGTAAATAGATAAGTCCCATCTTCTTGCTTTTTGAAGTCGACCAACTCGCTATCTAGCTCACGACCAAGACTTTCTTTATTGAAACGAATCGGGTCAATCAACCAGTTATTAACAGTAATCGGAACTTCTGTTTCCTCCTCCTCATCCAGACTCTCTGGACTTGTATTGATACGAAGGTCCTTTAATTTATTGCCCTTCTCATCTACCGCAGTTAACATGATGGCTCTAGGAAAATCAGATTTAAAGAAGTCTTGCTCAAAACTGCCGTCTTCTTTTACATCTATGATTTTCAGCTCTCCCTTACCAATGTCTAGATTGGAATAGTAAAGTTTGATATTTTTAGGAAGACTAACATTATCACTCACTTTCCCCTTCAATGTAAAACGTCCGTTTTTACCAATCTGGATAACCTCTTCATCTTCTTCATCTTTTTCAATATCAAGATTAATCGTCGGCTTTTCATTATCTACCAAATAATTCAAGGTTTTAGTGTAAATAAGCTTGCCATCCTTATCTTTCAAGATTAATTCAAAACTATGGCGTCCATCTGATTGCTCTGGAATCTGGAGAGATAGTTGACCATTCTCAAGAGAGTAATTCACAGCCTGAGCATCCAAGTTAGCCTGCACATCGGAAACTTGCGCTGAGACGTTCGCTTTAATTTCTACAGTTTTCTTACTGCGAGTTGCCATCAAATCTTCCAAATTTTTAAACTGGATTACAGGCGCCACTAAGTCTTTTTCAACAGCAACCACATTACCCGCTATATCCATCACTTCAACACGGAGATGATTTTTAGCATCGAGTGGCAGTTCCACTTCTTTGAGATGGTAATGTAGTTGACCTGCATCATCTACAACCTTTTCAACAAGAAGATCTTCTCCATTTAGATTAGCTCGAACCTCCCAAACTTTATTATTATCCTTGGCTGTGACGACCAGCTCTCTATGGCTGGTTAGACGATTGGTATCAATCGCGACAATTTCTGGCTTTTGATTATCAATTTTGACTGGCAGATAGGTATACTGATAGGCACCATTTTCTTTATTTTTTACCCGCAATCTAAAGAAATATTGTCCTTCCGGTGCCGGTACATTTTCATCCTTGCTTGCATCGTACACTTTCCCATCCCAACGGTGTAATTCTATCGGAGTACGAAGCTTGGAATACTCCGAAAGACTTTCAAAATAATCTACATAGCGAACACGAGACAGCATAGTTCCTGTATCAATTCGCCTTAAAACAGGAGCATCTTCTGTAGCTTCTTTTACAATATCCAAATCATAGTTGGTAATATCCCTCAATAGTGCAAATCGAACAAAGGCATTCCCAATCTGACTATCCGAATGCTGGTTTTGAATTGCGATATTGTCTGGATTGAGAGGCGATTGATTATCTTGAATCTTTTCACGCCCAAGTTCAATATAGCGCCCAGACTTATTGTGTTTATAGCTAGATAAAACTGAGGTCAGTTTCAATTTAGAACTGGTTTCCCAAGCCGGTGCATCAACAATCCTTTCTTTTGACCAGTCACCAACAAAGCCAAAATAAGGTATGCTGATGTCAGACTGCCCCTCCGTCAATGATTTGAAGTAAATATACCCTTCTGCAAACTGGTCTTTCGCTTCTCCTGCATCCAATTTCAGGCGAATGGTTTTCTTCTCTTTCGGACCCAGTTGAATGGATTGCTCAGAAAGATGAAGACTCGAACCCTTGATTTCTGTCGCATGAATCTCTTTAACTACTTTTCCAGAACGTCCTATTCTATCAACAGGAACATCTTGACTAGTCAATACTTTCCCAGCTGAAATAGCAAAGCTTCTTTGTTGGTTCCCCAGATTTTCCAAGGTTACCTCAAATTCTGTCTCACGCCCTATTTCTTTTAATTCCACCCCTCCTTTTAGACGGTGGTGAAGAATCACGTCTGTTTCAAAGGCTCTATCGATCTGCAGCAGACCAGCACCTTGTTGTCTCGGAGAATTTTCCAAAGCATGCCCAGATGAATCTAGAAGATCAATCAAAGGGGTAGCAGTATTCATCAAAATGATTCTCAGCAAATCCATCCTAGTCATGCCTTCTGGTGGTGTCATTTGGCGAATCCGTGGCAATAAAAGTGCACTGGCACCCGCCACAATTGGCGAAGCCATCGAAGTCCCTGACATGGAGCCATAACGATTGTCATTCAAGGTTGCATAAACATCCTCTCCTGGTGCCACAATCTCTGGCTTCAATTCTAAGTTGACCGTAGGACCCCAACTAGAAAAGCCTGATACAGTTGGCACTTCAATCAACTTCTTCATTCCAATTGTAGGTTTAAGAACCAAACCAGTGTTACCTTGCGATTGGTTGGCAACTTCTAATAATCGCCTTCCATCTTCCCCGCTAAGACTAATTCCCCAGATAGAGGAGTAGGAAAGCAAAGTCTTATCATCTACCAATAACTGATGGGTCCTATAATAATCCTTGTTCCATCCCTGATCAGTATTTATCACAATAATTCCAGCAACATCCTTGAATTTCAAATTACGAACAGCATCTTTCAAGTCAAACTTATCTTTTTTGATAACCGCTACTTTACCAGCCAAATCAAGCCCTTGCACTTCTTCCCAATGACCATTTCCAGCATCTACAAATTCATATCTTCCCTCTGTAAGCGTTGTATAGCCAATAGGATAGTAACCAAAAGACTGTCCATTCAGCATAAATTCTCGTTGAACAAGATGGGTATTTCTCGCCGAACCAACCGCGATAACTGCGGGAGTCGCTGCTACGCCAACTGTTGTTGCCGTATCCACAGCTCCCAAGGCATTATTTGTATGCAGGTCAAAGGAGGTGTCTGAAGAGGAGGCGCCAGCATTACCAATAGCTGCTGTAATGATAATCCCCTTTTCTGCTGCCCTCTTAGCAATCGTGTAGTAAGCATTCCCTGGCAGCCCGCTATCATAATAACCAACGCTCAAGCTGATGACATCTGCCCCGTGTTTGATAGCATCTTCAATGGCAGCATAGGCAGCATCCTCCGTCTCAGCTTTATAATTTTTAGGGTCATTTGAAAAAATCTTGTAGACTAGCAGTTGTGCGTTGGGAGCAATCCCATCAACTCCCTTTTTAGACGCAACTTCTTCGTCTGTTGCATTTCCAGCCAGAGTTCCTGCTATGTGCATACCATGTGGTTCGTGGGTATCATCGTAAAGATTATCGTTACCAGATACATAATTATAGCCATGGGGAACTTTCAGTGTGTATGTTCCTGTCGTAGATGGAGTAATGTCCTTGATTTTAGGAATGACACCATCATCCAACCTCATGTCTTTGTGCTTAATATCCAAACCGGAGTCAATGACTGCAATCACCATTCCGCGACCATCTGTCTGATATTTAGAACTTGCTTTTAAGGCACCAACCAGCTGTTTAGCAGTATGAAGAGTCGGTCGGATACGGCGACTCTCTTCTAAAGAGGTTAATTCGGTAATTGCCTTCACATCAGACAAACTTTCTTTCCCTACCTCTACAGATGCTCCCGTTAAAACCTCCTTATACTCATGAACAATTTTAACGCCATCAATTTTCTTTAATTTATCCAATACAAGATTTCGGTTCTCTTCGGAAAATTGTAAAATATAGCGCCCTGTTGTCACCTCTTCTGGCTCAAGCTGTGATTCCTGCGGGATTGTTTGAGGAGCACTAGCTTCTTTTACGCTAATGTCTTCTTTTTCCCTTGACTCTTCTGTTGTCTTACCAGCTGTAGTTTTTATCTCGGTCGCAACTCGATCTGTGAGAAGACCTGATTCTTCACCCGCCTCTGTATCTACAACTTCTTCGACTGCTCCCTCTTCAGCAACTGGTTCATCCACCTGCTCCGTTTTAACTGACTCATCTGATAATGACCCATCTTCTTTTTTCTCTACCGCAGAATCTTGCTTGCTGTCCATATCCGTTGCGACCGCAACCGTAGACTCCAATCCTTCTCCACTAGTATCTGCTTGAACCATCGGAATACCTGTGATAAAAAATCCTATTGATACCGATGCCACACCGACACTTAACTTCTTGATGCTAAAGCGTTGTTTATTCTCAATTTGAGACCACTTCTGTTTCATAAAACCTCCGTTTTTTAATATTGATTAATTTATAAGTTAGGTATACCTAATTCTATAAAATTTTTAAATCTTTGGCAAGTTTTTTTTGAGTTAGCCTCAAAATCAAGAAAAAGCACAGGTTTCCCTGCGCTTTAACAACTTATTACAACTCAGCAATCTGGCTCAAGTTAACCTCTGCAATGGTATCATTACCAAACATAGAGATAACCATTTTGACCTTGTTGTTATCAATTTCTGTAATTTTACCTGTGTAGTCCGTGAAGGCACCGTCGATGATACGAACAGTGTCGCCAACTTTCACATCAATATCAAATTCTTGAACGGTTTGTCCCATAGACACCAAGATTTGACGGATTTCTTCTTCCAAAAGTGGAGTTGGTTTTGAACGGTTACCGTGTGAACCCACGAAACCTGTAACGTTTGGCGTGTTACGAACCACAAACCAAGCTTCATCGGTCATAACCATTTCAACCAAAACATAACCAGGGAAACGGTTTTCTTCTACTTCCTTGACCTCACCGTTCTTTTCAACCTGAACAGTCTGAGTTGGAATTTCCACACGGAGGATGTTTTCCAACATGTTATAAGTGTGGGCACGTTGGAGCAAGTTTTCCTTCACTTTATTTTCATATCCTGAGTAGGTCTGCAAAACAAACCAGCCTTTATCAAAACTATCGTACATTGTTACTTCCTTTCTTTGGAAACACGGAATTTTTAGACGCTAAAAAAAGCCCGAAGGCTTTCGCTTTTCCTTATTATATCACTTCCATTTTACAAATGGCAAGTATTTTCTAGAAAAGATTAATCAAGCTCATGATTCCTCGTGACAAAATCAAGTCAAAGAGGTAAACCACCGCTACGAAAAAGGCAGTATATTCCACTACAGACACGAAATCCGTCCAGCTCTGCTTACGAGTTGGCCAAGACGTATCTTTTAAAATGCGGATAATGTCTTTGATAAATTTCATGCGTGACTCCTATCTGGTTTCCTTGTGAACAGTGTATTGTCCACAGTGTTTACAAAATTTATTTACTTCTAACCGTGTTGGCTTGGGATTGCTCGAAAGGCTGATTGAATAGTTTCGAGAACCACAAACAGTACAGGCTAGGCTTGCTTTTTTTAGTGCCATAAAGCCCTCCATCCTTTTCATTCTACCATGTTTTTATGGATTTGACAACTCTCCAAACCAAGACGTGATGTTATCCCACAAGGTTTTTGCTCTTTCTGGTAACTGGGCATCGATTAGATTTTGTTTGGTTTGCTCAATCAAGTTTTTCGCCTGATCTGAAATTTCTTGTACCTGTTCTTGACCAAGGCTTGATTCAGTTTGCGCAGCTTCATCTGGAGCTACTTCTACAATACCATTTTGAACATAGGCATTCTCCACATCGAAGGAAGTCCCTGCTGTATTTGGCAAAATCGCATCAGCTACTGTGCGGAAGACTGTTGGAGCCATCCAGTAGCTACTGCTATCTATATAATGATTCTCATCCGTCTGTTCAAAACCAACCCATTGACTGATGACCAAATCAGGTGTATAAGCAATATACCACTGGTCATTAACAAGATTTACATCAAAACTTGTTTCGGTTGTTCCCGTTTTTCCTGCAAGATAGTAATTCGTCGCATCTGCAGATACACCTAAACCATTCGTATAGGTCCCAAGCATCATAGAGGTCATTTTATCTGCAACCGAGCGGTCAATTACTTTTGTACTTGTCTCGCGATGCTGAGCCAATACCTTTCCACTCGCTGTTTCAATACGTGTAATTAGATGAGCATCCTTCATTACACCATCATTCGCAAAAGCACTATAGGCCTGAGCCATTTGCAAGGGGTTCGTTTCCACACCTGATCCGATTGACGCACCAAGTACCTTTTCAACATTTTCCATATCAAGACCAAACTTTTGACCAAATTCAAAAGCTTTGTCAATCCCCAAGGTATTCACTATATAAGCTACTGGTAAATTGTAAGAGAGAGCCAAAGCTTGATACATTGGAATGGTATCGGAAGTCGAATAATCATAGTTATGCAAGGTGTAATCGCCGTAGGTTTCTGTATGGTTATCCAGAGCCATATCAATCGACCAGCCCGCCGCTACTGCTGGAGCATAGGCAACAAGAGGCTTAATCGTTGAACCAGGACTGCGCTTGGCTTGTGTCGCAAAGTTGAAAGTCCGAAAGACCGCATCCTCTGAACTGTTAACTCGGCCAACCAAGGCACGAACTCCACCAGTCGTCGGATCAAGAGCTACGCTGGCAGCCTGAGCATGGGTACCATCAAAACTTGATGTCGGGAACATAGTCTCATCATTAAAAATCACCTGCATACTGGCTTGAGAATTTTGATCCATCTCTGTGTAAATCCTATAGCCGTTATTAATAATGTCTGATTCTTTCAGTCCGTATCGCTCAATCGCCTCAGCAATCACAGCATCAAAATAGGATGGATAGGAATAATTGCTTTGTTTCCCTGTATAGGTATCTGAAAGCTGACTGGCTAGGTCTACTTGGAAACCTGCATCTGCAGTCGCCTGATCAATATAACCAGCATTGACCATGTTTTGCAGGACTGTATCCCGACGATTAACTGCATTTTCTAGAGAATAATAAGGATTATAAATCTCAGGTCCCTTGAGCATACCTGCAATGACGGCCGCTTGCTCAAGAGTAAGATCGCTGGCTGGAATACCGAAGTACTTTTGGCTTGCATCTTCCACTCCCCAAACACCATTCCCAAAATAGGCGTTATTGAGATACATGGTCAAAATTTCTTGCTTGCTGTACTTTTTATTGATTTCCAGAGCCAAAAAGAATTCTCGAGCCTTTCGACTGATGGTCTGATCCTGAGTTAGAAAGGCATTTTTTGCCAATTGCTGCGTAATGGTCGAGCCACCTCCAGACCGACCTAACGTCAAGGCAGCTAAAATTGTACGCTGGTAATTAATGCCTGAATTTTTGTAGAAGCTCCGATCTTCTGTAGCGATAACGGCATTCTCTAAATTATCAGAGACAGCATCCAGCTCTACATAGGTCCCCTTCTGACCAGACAATGTCCCAGCTTCCGCACCATCTTTATCGTAAATAATCGTTGTAGCTTTTAGCGCCTGCTGTAAATCACCAACATTAGCTGTCTTTGCAAGGAAAAATAGATAGCCACCTACTGTAAGAACTATCAGGACCATTAAAATGATTAAAATTTTAGTCAGTTGGTAACGCCGCCAAAATTTACGAATCGGCTCCGGAATACGTGATTTTTTCTTTGGTTTATCAACAGAGCCACGATTTCCTCTGCGGCGACGGCTAGGTCGGTCTTCATGATTAATTTGGAAATCTTCTGGAACTTCAATCGGCTGATGTTGCAAATCGTCCATACTTTACCTCTTTCTAGTGAATTTTGTACCATTATACACCATTTCGTAAAAACTAGCAGAAAAAAGCCTGCGATAACTTGTGACAACAGACAGGGAATTTTTTCCAAAAATATGATAAAATAGGGTCATTCTGAACAAAGAAGAGGATTCCCATGACACAAGTATATGACATTACCATCATCGGTGGCGGACCAGTCGGTTTATTCGCCGCCTTCTACGCTCATCTCCGTCAAGCCAAGGTCAAAATCATTGACTCCCTGCCCCAACTGGGTGGCCAGCCTGCCATTCTCTATCCTGAGAAGGCCATTTTAGACATTCCGGCCTTTCCAAGCCTGACAGGACAAGAGTTGACCGACAACCTCCTCGCTCAACTGGCTCCATTTGACACCACCATCTGCCTCAATGAAACCCTAACTGCCATTGAGCCTGGGGAGGTCATTTCCCTAACAACTAACAAGGGTAGCCATCAAACTAAGACTCTGATTATCGCCATGGGTGGCGGGGCCTTCAAGCCACGTCCGCTGGAGATTGACGGTGCTGACAGCTTTGACAACATCCACTACCACGTGTCCAACATCCAGCAGTATGCCGACAAGGACATCGTCGTCTTGGGTGGCGGTGACTCTGCGGTCGATTGGTCCCTGGCCTTTGAAAAAATCGCCAAGACCACTCACATCGTCCACCGTCGTGACAACTTCCGAGCCCTTGAGCACAGCGTAGAAGAGCTCAAGCAGTCTAGCGTCAGCATTCACACACCTTTTGTTCCTAAAGGACTTTCTGGAGAAAATGGCAGAGCTTCTAGCATTCATTTTGACAAGGTTAAGAGCGAGGACAAGCTCAGCCTGTCTTTCGATCACCTCTTTATCAACTACGGTTTCAAATCATCTGTCGGTACGCTGAAAGAATGGGGATTGGAGCTCAATCGCCACCGCATCGTGGTCAACAGCAAGCAAGAAACTTCTGTTCCTGGCATCTATGCTATCGGTGACTGTTGCTTCTACGAGGGCAAGGTTGACCTGATTGCGACTGGGATGGGCGAAGCCCCAACCGCAGTCAACAATGCCATGAACTACCTCAATCCAAATGAAAAGGTGCAACCCAAGCACTCGACCAGCCTATAAGATGAAAATTGATATTCGCATTCCCCAAGCCTTTCCACAACTGACTGTCAAGGAAGTCTTGGAAGATTATTTTCTTATTCCTAGAAAAATCCGCCACTTCCTCCGCACCAAGAAACAGGTCCGTGTCAACGGTGAACTGATTAACTGGCAGAGCCCGATTGCTGCAGGCGACCTGCTGGAATTGACCTTTGACCAGGAAGATTATCCAGAAAAAAGCATTCCTCTAGGACAGGCGGACTTGATTGAGGAACTCTACCAAGATGAGCATTTGATTATCGTCAACAAGCCCGAAGGTATGAAAACCCACGGCAATGAGCCGACGGAAATCGCCCTGCTCAACCATGTATCTGCCTATGTGGGTCAGACCTGCTATGTGGTCCACAGACTCGATATGGAAACCAGCGGAGCCATTCTCTTTGCTAAAAATCCCTTTATCCTGCCCATTCTCAATCGGCTTTTGGAGGACAAGGTCATCTATCGTGACTACCTGGCCCTCTGCCAAGGGGAGCTAAGAAAGACAGACTGGACTATCACTGATAAAATCGGACGGGACCGACACGACCGCAGAAAGCGGGTGGTCGACAACCGCAAGGGACAGGCCGCTTTGACCCAGGTCCATCTCTTGAAGAGCCTTGGCAAAAACAGTCTCGTTTCCTGTCGCCTTCAGACAGGGCGGACCCATCAGATTCGGGTGCATTTGGCTCATCATGGCCATGCTCTGATTGGCGACCCACTCTATAGTCGAATCGCAGCCCCCCGCCTCATGCTCCACGCCAAAAAACTCAGCTTAACGCACCCGCTGACCCTTGAAGAAATCAGCGTGGAAGCACGATCGGAGAGTTTTGAGAAAGTCTTAAAAAACATGAAATAAATAGCTGTACCCTTAGAGCTCTATATCCCTATTTCACTGGACTAATCCAGTGAATTTTTTTATGCTTCCACTAACCAAAAAGAGGCTGGGCAAAAACTAGCTTCTCACATATAAAAAACGAGCAATTCCAATTAGGAGTTGCTCGTTTTCCACTTCATGCTTTATAATTATAATAACCACAAAACAACTAGAAAGGCATGAAAATGTA